>JABGQU010000012.1 GCA_018648605.1 Anaerolineae bacterium
GTTCAGATGCGGTTTTGAACGCTCAAATGTTTCCTTTGCCATCTCTTTCTCCTTAGTTTATGAAAAAGATAAATCTGAAATTATTACTTTAATATTTCTTCCATTACAGAAGCCGAAACCGGCGCGTAATGGTCAAATTCCATCGAGAATACGCCACGTCCTTTTGTGCCGGAACGTAATTCAGTTGCATAACCGAACATTTCCGCCAAAGGAACCGTCGCACGTACTGCCTGGGCATTACCGGGGCGCATTTCCATGCCGCCAATATTGCCACGGCGACTATTCAATTGTCCCATAATATCGCCAAGATATTCTTCAGGAACAACAGCTTCAACTTTCATCATTGGTTCGAGTAAAACTGGTCTACCTTTGCGAATTCCTTCTCGGAAAGCCATTGAGCCAGCCACTTTGAAAGCCATCTCGCTCGAATCAACTTCGTGAAAAGAACCATCAATCAAGGTTACTTTCAAGTCAGTGACCGGATACCCAGCTAAAACGCCGCTATCTGCTGCGCCCATAACCCCTTTTTGAACTGCAGGGATATATTCGCGCGGGATAGAGCCACCAAAAATCTTGTCTTCAAAAGAAATACCGCTGCCACGTTCTCCTGGCTCAAGAGACAGAATCACATGTGCATATTGCCCATGACCACCACTCTGCTTCACATGGCGATACTCCGCCTTCTCTACAGCCCGAGTAATTGATTCGTGGTAAGCCACACGCGGGCGTCCAATATTTGCTTGAACTTTGAATTCGCGCAGCATACGATTGACCAAAACATCAAGATGCAACTCGCCCATACCAGAGATAATCGTCTGACCGGTCTCTTCATCTTTACGAACTCGGAAAGTCGGGTCTTCTTCGGAGAGCTTATGCAATGAGTTTGCCATTTTTTCCTGATCTGCAACTGTTTTCGGCTCAATCGCCACAGAAATTACAGGGTCAGGGAAAGTGATATTTTCGAGAACAACTTTTTTGTTATCGCAAAGAGTATCGCCGGTAAAAGTATTTTTCAACCCTAAAACCGCGGCAATGTCGCCTGCGCGTACTTCTTCAACATCTTCGCGCCGATCCGCATACATACGAATCAAACGCCCAATTCGCTCACGCTTTCCTTTGTTGGTGTTATTGAGAGTCTGCCCTTTGCTGAGCGTCCCTGAATAAACACGGAAGTAAGCCAAACGTCCAACGTACGGATCAGTAACAATTTTGAAGATTAATGCACTCAAAGGAGCATCATCCTCAGCAGGTAGGTTTATGACTTCACTCTCATCGTCCGGTGAAACACCATCAACAGAACCAATATCTGCCGGGGAGGGAAGATAATCAATAACTGCATCCAAAAGAGGCTGAACGCCTTTGTTTTTAAGTGCGGTTCCACAAAAAGCAGGAGTGGCTTCATTGGCAAGTGTTGCTTTACGCAACGCAGCTTTTAATTCGGGGACTGTAATCTCCTCGCCTTCCAGGAATTTAAAAGTGAGGTCGTCATCCAGTTCTGCAATTTTCTCGACAAGCGTTTCTCGCGCGGCTTCAACTTGCTCCCGCATTTCTGCCGGAATCTCAATGACTTTCGGATCTGCCCCTAATTCGTCATCAAAAATCGTTGCCGTCATCTCAAGTAGATCTACCGCACCCTTATAATCTGCTTCGCTGCCAATTGGCATTTGCACCGCGATCGGATTTGCACCCAAGCGTTGACGCACCATATCAAGCGTGCGGTCAAAAGATGCACCAACACGATCCATCTTATTAATGAAGCAAAGACGTGGCACACCATAGCGATCAGCCTGGCGCCAAACAGTTTCACTCTGCGGCTCTACACCTTGAACAGCGTCAAAAATAATAACGCCGCCATCGAGAACGCGTAAAGAACGTTGCACTTCAGCTGTGAAATCGATATGACCAGGGGTGTCGATAATATTAACCTGGTAGCCTTTCCACTCTGCGGAAACGGCTGCCGAGACAATGGTTATGCCCCTCTCGCGTTCCTGCTCCATCCAGTCGGTAACAGTTGTTCCGTCATCCACTGAACCAATACGATGCGTTTTGCCTGTATAGAACAGAATTCTTTCTGTTACAGTTGTTTTACCAGCATCAATATGGGCAATAATGCCTATATTACGATACTGCTCCAGAGGATAAGCGCGTGCCATTTTATCTTTACCTATATACCTTAATACTATGAACGGTAATGAGAGAAAGCACGATTTGCTTCTGCCATTTTGTGTGTTTCATCACGTTTACGGATTGCAGCACCAGTCTCATTATAAGCATCTAAAAGTTCAGCTGCCAAATTTTCAGAGAAAGAGCTGCCTTTGCGTGAACGCGCAGCTGTCAAAATCCAACGGATTGCCAAAGCAAGACGGCGCTCGGGGGTTACATCCATCGGAACCTGGTAAGTTGCACCACCAACACGGCGAGGGCGAACCTCCATACGTGGGGAAGCTTTAGTCAAAGCAGCTTCAAAAACTTCAAGCGGCTCTTTACCAGAACGTTCGCCAAGAAGATCCATCGTCTGATAAACCAGTCTTATAGCGGTGCTCTTCTTGCCACGCTTCAAAACATGATGGATAACAGTTTCAACCTGAAGGCTGTTATAGCGCAGGTCCGGTGTAATAATTCTTTTTTCGGGTCTAGATCGTCGCATGAGAATACTCCAAAAAACTACTTCAATTAGCGCTTCGAACCATATTTCGAGCGACCCTGGCGGCGATTGCTAACACCAGTGGTGTCTAAAGAGCCACGTACGATATGGTAGCGTACACCAGGCAAATCTTTCACACGACCACCGCGCACCAAAACAACAGAGTGCTCTTGCAACTGATGCCCTTCGCCAGGGATATAAGCCGTTACTTCAAGACCGTTGGTTAAACGAACACGAGCGATCTTACGCAAAGCAGAGTTCGGCTTCTTAGGCGTCATTGTACGAACAACCGTGCAGACACCACGCTTTTGCGGAGCGCCTTGCGGCTGACGAACTCGACGCTGTTTCATCGAATTATAGGTATAGAGCAAAGCCGGGGCTGTGCTTTTTGCTTTCTTTGTGCTACGACCCTTACGGACCAATTGGTTAATTGTGGGCACGCTCGCCTCCAAACAAAGTAATCTAACTCAAAATAATGTATTTTGCCAACAAATGAGACCATCAAAAGACTATGATGGCCTCATTTTATAATCTGCGGGGTAAACTCGCGTCTTTTAGGCAACGAAAGAGGATTTTATCACGCGCTGCCAGTGCCGTCAAGAAAATTTTGGACGAGTTTCTAAAGTTTCAAGTTTGAGCCGATTGACATCAAGCCTGTTCCGAGTTTTGGAGGCCGCGCTTTTGCCTCATCCTTCCCAAACTTGATAGAATCTCCGGCATCATCAATTGCCTCAACAGACAAGCCTAAGCTCTGCAATTCTTTTACCAGCACGCGGAAGGATGCTGGTAAACCTGGGGCTTCCATTGGTTCGCCTTTCACAATTGCTTCGTAGGTGCTTACGCGCCCGATCACATCATCAGACTTAACCGTTAGCATTTCTTGCAAGGTATGTGCTGCGCCGTAAGCTTCAAGCGCCCAAACTTCCATTTCACCAAAACGCTGACCACCAAATTGCGCCTTACCACCTAAAGGTTGTTGTGTCACAAGGCTGTAAGGACCTGTTGAGCGAGCATGAACTTTGTCTTCTACCAAGTGATGCAATTTCAAGATCGTCATCACGCCAACTGTTACAGCCTGATCGTAGCGTTTACCAGTTTTGCCGTCACGCAAAATTTGCTTGCCTAAAGTTGGCACAGGGATAGCTGTTTTCAGCATGACATCATGTGCCTTCTTTGCAAGGTTTTCATCAGCAACTTGTTTGGTATGTCCTTGAGCTTCCAGCCACAAACGATGACAAGCCTTTAAGGCATTCTCATCACGCTCTGATGTGCGGCGGAAGTTTTCAACCCCATCAGGCAGGAAGATCATAGCCGGGTCATAGCCACGATCACGCAACCATTCATCTGCTGTTGCGCGGCGAGCAAAGGTTTCGTCCACTGCCAATTTGGAGAGGTCATAATCACGTTCGCCAAGCCAACCTTCTAAATAAAGGCGGCGAACCTCATCATCATCTTGGATCATTTCGGGGTCGTATTCGTGCTCATTGAGCCAATTCCATGCTATAACGGCGGTTTCGCGCCAAGCTTGGTCAACCAACCACGCACGAGCCAGATCAGCTTCGATCTCAGCTTCTGATGCACCATCGAACACCGGGATAACCGCACGGTAGCCCATGCGTTTTGCTGCCCAGCCCATATGGACTTCAAGCACCTGACCGATGTTCATACGAGCAGGAACACCGAGCGGGTTCAGGATAATGTCGACAGGGGTACCATCTTCAAGGAAGGGCATATCTTCAACCGGAACAATGCGTGAGACCACACCTTTGTTCCCATGACGCCCAGCCATTTTATCTCCAGCCATGATTTTGCGACGTTGCGCCACAGAGACGCGTACCATCGTATCAACCCCAGCTTTGAGGTCAGAATTTTCCGCACGGGTGAAGACTTTTACATCCACAACTTTACCACGCGCGCCATGCGGCATGCGCAGGGAAGTATCTTTCACATCCCGTGATTTTTCGCCAAAGATAGCGCGCAATAGACGCTCTTCAGGGGTAAGTTCTTTCTCGCCTTTGGGCGTGATCTTGCCGACCAAAATATCGTTCGGCTCAACTTCTGCACCAATGCGGATGATGCCATTCTCGTCGAGGTCTTTTAGTGCTTCTTCACCAACATTCGGGATGTCACGGGTAATTTCTTCCGCACCTAATTTGGTGTCGCGTGCTTCGACTTCGTGTTTTTCAACATGAACGGAAGTGAAACGATCGTCCTGCACCATGCGCTCGGAGACCAGGATCGCATCTTCGAAGTTGCCACCTTCCCATGAAAGAAAGGCAACGACTGCGTTTTGCCCTAAGGCAAGTTCGCCAGCATCTGTCGAGGAAGAGTCAGCAATAATATCGCCTTTCTTGACGATCTGTCCTTTAATCACTGCGGGACGTTGATCGATACAAGTACTCTGATTCGAGCGTTGATATTTCTGTAATTGATATGTACGCAAACTACCATCTTGCTCACGGATGATGATCTTGCTGCCAGTAACAGAGGCAACTTCACCATCGCGCTCGGAGATGATAACCTGACCAGAGTCGAAGGCTGCGCTATATTCCATGCCAGTCGAAACTAGCGGAATCTCAGGCCGCAACAAAGGTACAGCTTGCGCCATCATGTTTGATCCCATGAGGGCACGGTTTGCATCATCATGTTCAAGGAAGGGGATTAATGCAGCGCTAATACCAACGATCTGGTGCGGGGCGACATCCATATAATCAACTTTTTCAGGTGACGCAAACAAAAAGCCAGAGTGGTTACGCGAGGAAACACGCGTACGAACAAACTCGTTGCTCTCATCAAGCGGTGCATTTGCCTGCCCAATAATGAATTTATCTTCTGCATCTGCCGAGAGGTATTCCATTTTCTTCGGGTCTGGCGAAACAACGGGCACTACAGGAACATTCTGTTTAAGTTTAGCGATCTTCTTAAGCATAGCTGAAGTAATACGTGTGCCATCTTCAAAAAGAACGTCGCCTTTTGCATTTAACAAATCGCCACGCAAAGCGCGCCCTTCGAGAGCAGCGTCGTCACTCGCAAATTCTTTCACAACCTTGCGATAAGGTGTCTCAATAAAACCATATTCATTCACACGAGCAAAAGATGCCAAACGACCGATCAAACCAATATTCGGACCTTCAGGGGTTTCAATTGGGCAAATTCGACCATAGTGTGAATGGTGAACATCACGCACATCAAAGCCAGCACGCTCACGGCGTAAACCACCAGGTCCCAAAGCCGAAAGTGTACGTTTGTGGCGCAGCTCTGAAAGCGGATTGGTCTGGTCCATAAATTGTGACAACTGACTTGAACCAAAGAACTCACGCAGCGAAGCAACAACAGGGCGAATATTCACTAAAGACATCGGTGCAAGTTGATCTTGGTCACGAATGGACATACGTTCTTTAATCACGCGCTCCATACGACGCAAGCCGATGCGTAATTTATTCTGGATCAACTCACCCACCGTTTTTACACGGCGATTGCCAAGATGATCAATATCATCTTTTTGCTCGATGGCGTTGTTGATCAAGATCATGCGGCGCACCAAGCGGACAATATCCATCTTGGTAATGTTACGGTGCGGAATCGGGACGCTCAGATTCAGCTTCTGATTCAGTTTATAGCGACCAACACGCTCAAGATCATAATGGCGTTGATCGAAAAGTTGTTCTTCTAGGAAGTTGCGGGCATTTTCAAGTGTTGCGGGATCGCCAGGTCGCATTCGTTTAAAGAATTCGATAAGCGACGCTTCCGCGATACTCAACTTGCTCTCGCTATCCCATTCTGGTTCCTGCTTCAGCGTGGATGCGATATACATACGCTCGACATTGGTATCCACATCCGCGAAGAGGGACATGATCTCTTCATCAGAACCTGTCTTCAGCGGAGAATCGGGACGCCCGTCATCGACGGCTGCCAAGGCACGCAAGAAGACTGTGATCGGCACAGTACGCTTGCGGTTGAACTTCAAGATCATATAGTCGCTTTTGCGAGTCTCAAACTCCATCCACGCACCACGATCAGGGATCAATTTAGCGGTAGCAAGTAGACGTCCAGTAGCGCGGTCGGGAGTGGCTTCAAAATAAACGCCCGGGGAGCGGATCAACTGCGAAACGACCACGCGCTCAGTTCCATTAATAATGAAAGTACCCTTCGATGTCATCTCAGGGAAATCACCGATAAAGATATCCTGCTTGATCGGCTCAGGAACATCCTTCCCAGCTAACAGAACAGAGACGTAAAGAGGGCTGGAATAAGTAAGATCGCGCTCTACACATTCAGCAATACTATATTTTGGTTCTTCAAACCAATACTTAAGATCCCACTCTTTGGCTTCTGGGCTTTGACCAGGGAAATATAATTGCATTCCCTTATTATAAGATTCGATGGGGGATATTTCGTGGAATAAGCTTTCTAGACCTTCGCTTTTTAAACGCTTGAACGATTCGATTTGTACTTCAATTAAATTGGGAAGACCGAGCGTGACAGGAATACGCGCGTAACTCTTTTTTGGCAATACAGACGTCATCCGACTCTCCTGACCGTATTTCATGGGGGGTGATTAAATCAATACCGCCCCACCCTATAGTGGGACAAGCAATCTTGGATTATAAGCGATGTTTTCTATTTCAGTCAAGCGATTTTTCGGCGAGTTTCGCAATCGGATTCCCCTCTTTCTAGGCTAAAATAGTAGAGATTGCGTTGCGGGATTTTACCACGCTTTGCGCAACTCATCTTGGAAAGACGGGTTTTCTATATACAGTGTAATTATCGCCACTTTAGGAGGCAAAATGTCATCAGATGCACCGCAAGTAAACGACAAACGTGAAATTTTTGGCTGGGCAATGTACGATTGGGCAAACTCCGCCTTTAGCACCACCATCGGGACAGTTTTCCTTGCGCCCTATGTTGCCGCCCTTGCCCGTACAGCAGCCGAAGCCGCCGGAACTTCAACCGTTTCATTTCTGGGCATCCCCATAGCGCCGGATTCATTCCTTCCTTATATGATCTCCCTCTCCGTTGGGTTGCAAGTTCTCTTCCTCCCCATTCTTGGAGCCATTGCAGATTATTCGCACATGCGCAAATCCATGATGCGCCTCTTTGCGACCATCGGTGCAATCGCTACAATCCTGCTTTTCTTCGTCAGCGGGTCACTCTGGTGGTTGGGCGGCTTACTTTATGTATTTGCCAATCTCGCTTTTGGGGCAGCAATAGTTTTCTATAATGCCTATTTGCCCGATATCGCCAGCGAAGATGAACGCGACCGCGTCTCGTCATATGGCTGGGCAATGGGCTATCTTGGCGGCGGCATTTTGCTGGCACTCAATCTTGCTTTCTATCTATTTAGTGAAGATATTGGCGTGCCTGAAACCCTCGCCATTCGTATCAATCTCGCATCAGCCGGTATCTGGTGGCTGGGCTTCTCCTTCATTACTTGGAAACGCCTCCGCTCACGAAAAGCCTCCCGAACACTCCCGCAGGGCGAAACTTATATCAAGATCGGTTTCAAACAGCTTGGCAAGACGATCAAAGAGATCAAGAACTTCCCAGAAACACTCCGTTTCCTGATCGCATACTTCCTATATAACGACGGCATCCAAACAGTTATCGCCGTTTCATCCACATTCGCTGCTGCACCGCTCATTCAAGGCGGTCTTGCACTAGACACCTCCACATTAACAGCCGTCATCCTGATGATCCAATTCATGGCATTTGGCGGCGCGTTGCTTTGGGGCAAACTTGCCAAATGGATGGGTGCAAAACAATCGGTTGTTCTCAGCCTCGTCATTTGGTCTGGCGTGGTTATTTACGCTTATGCCGGTCTCAAAGGCGAAAACGCCACAACTGAGTTCTTCATTCTTGGCGCCTTCATTGCCCTCGTAATGGGCGGCTCGCAAGCCATTAGCCGCAGCCTCTTCGCGCAAATGATTCCCTCTGGTCAAGAAGCCGAATACTACTCCTTCTACGAGATTAGCGAACGCGGCACTTCCTGGATCGGACCACTCGTTTTCGGTCTCGCCAATCAGATGTTCGGAAGTCTGCGCCCCGCCCTGCTCTCTCTGATCTTCTTCTTTGTGATGGGGTTAATCATTCTACCCTTTGTCAAAGTGGACAAAGCTATCGCAGACGTCAAAGCTTACGACGCGGAACGCGCTTAATTTAGGTTTGATACCGTTAATTAAAAGAGACCGGGTTTCTTGAAGAAACCCGGTCTCTTTTCTTTTTCCTATACCCCAAGCAATTCCCGCAACGCCCCCATCTCCGCCGGGATTAGCTTCGGCGTGGGCATCGACTCAGCGATAATGCCGGGGTCTTTCATCCCATGCCCGGTGCAGACGATGGCGATCTTCTGTTCTTTGGGGTCGAAATCTCCGGCTTCAATCTCGGCTTTCAAGCCTGCCAGCCCCGCAGCGGATGCGGGTTCCACCCACACGCCTTCACTAGCTAAAATACGTTGTGCATCAAGAATTTTCTCATCACTTTGGGCGATAATTCTTCCACCAGATTCTTCGGCAGACATCAAAGCTTGTTCACCGCGTGCCGGTTTCCCGATGCGGATCGCAGTCGCGACGGTTTCGGGATTCTCTACGGGATGCCCCAAAACCAGCGGCGCAGAACCAGCGGCTTGCACGCCCAAAATCTGGGGGAGTTTCGTGCCCTTCACTTCAGCGTATTGCTTATATCCCGCCCAATAGGCAGAGATATTCCCCGCGTTGCCTACGGGCAGACAATGCCAATCGGGGGCATCGCCCAAAACATCACATATCTCAAATGCGCCACTCTTTTGCCCTTCGATTCTATACGGGTTGATCGAGTTGACCAAAGCCAGCGGCGTTTTCCTTGTAATTTCAACGACCATTGTTAACGCGTCATCAAAGGAGCCTTCGATCTGGATCACGTCCGCGCCATAGGCAATTGCGCCAGCTAGTTTTCCGGCTGCCACTTTCCCCTCGGGGATCAGCACGACAGCCCGCATTCCGGCGCGGGAGGCATACGCTGCCGCTGAAGCAGCGGTATTTCCCGTCGATGCACAGATAACAGTCTCCGCGCCACGCCCGAGGGCTTCACTAACAGCAGCTGTCATGCCGCGGTCTTTGAAGGAGCCGGTCGGATTTAAGCCTTCATATTTAACGTAAATCTCTGCTGCGCCCAATTCCCGCGCCAAACGCGGCATGGGGATGAGGGGCGTATTTCCCTCCAGCAACGCGACAGAGCGGGTGTGGTCGGGCAAGTCGAGCAGATGCCCATATTTTTGTAGTACACCTTCGTAAGACATAGAAATTTCCTTTTTATAATTGCTTCGTATGATTTTGCGAGGCAGTTATATCGCCGAAGCAATCTCCTATTTAGAGACTGCCACGTCGCAAGAGCACGCTCCTCGCAGATTCATTTAGTTTTCTAAAGAGACCTGACGGGTTTCTAAACCTGTCAGGTCTTGGTATTAACGGTAGTTTTTTTTCTTCGGGCAGATGCCTATAAATGGTAGCAAGCCTAAATCGAGAGTGAAGCGGCTTTTCATCCCGCCCTCATCCTAGCCCTCTCCCTGAGGGACAGGGAACTAAAGCTTCGGCAAGACGATCGACTGCTGTCCCTGATACTTGCCTTTTTTATCGGCGTAAGATGTTTCGCACTCTTCGTCGGCTTCAAAGAAAAGAACTTGCGCCAAGCCTTCGTTTGCATAAATTCTCGCTGGAAGCTGGGTGGTATTCGAGATTTCGAGCGTCACAAAACCTTCCCATTCTGGTTCAAAAGGCGTCACGTTGACGATAATGCCGCAGCGTGCATAAGTGGATTTACCAAGACAGATCGTGAGCACGCCGCGCGGAATGCGGAAATATTCAACCGAGCGCGCCAAAGCAAAAGAGTTCGGTGGAATGATGCAAGTATCACCCTGAAACTCAACCATCGACTTAGGGTCAAAGTTTTTCGGATCTACAATAGCAGAGTGAACATTTGTGAAGATCATAAATTCGTCAGCCACGCGAATATCGTAGCCATAAGATGAAACGCCATAAGAAATGACTCCATCGCGCACCTGATTTTCTACAAAAGGCTCGATCATGCGCTCTTCAACAGCCGTTTTTCTGATCCAATGATCTGGTTTAAGTCCCATTTTTTCTCCTTTTATTACTCTTCAATAAGAAAATAGATTGCTGTAACTTTATCGGGATGCACCTCTACAAAACGCTCCCAGTATTGCCCTGCATAAGAAAAGCTGACGCGATACTCACCTGCTGGCAGATCGGCAATTGCATGAGTCTCTTGCCAAAGATCATCCATGCCAACGGGATCTGACTCCGCGGCATACGCCTCCAAACTTGCTACCCATTCCAAATCGGATTCTGAAACCCCTACACGTTCCACCACAACCGGAACCCGAAGTTGCTTCTCGTTCTGGTTGTGAATGCGCACCACGATACCACCGCACGTTTCGTCCAGGGGTTGCAGCCAAAGTTCGGGGTTACGCGTATCGCTGTAATTCTCGCCAAGGCGCACTTCAAAATGAAGATGGCTGCCAATCGCTCCACCAGACATGCCCACGTTACCAATCGTCTGCCCGGTTTTCACACGTTCACCTTCTACAACATTGATAGAAGAAAGGTGTGCATAAAAGGTATAAAGCGGCACGTCCAATGTGGGGAATTCATGCTGAATGATGACCAGATTTCCGTAAAACCGTTCCCAGGGTGCATAGATGGCAGGTCTATCTTCAGCGGCGTATAGTACGCGTCCATCGGCCACCGCGAGAGTAGGGGTTCCAAGCTCATTAATAAATTCAACCCCATGATGCGGATCACGTTTCCCGTTGATGGTTGAGCCATAACGATAACCGCGCTCAACTTCGTTCTGATATTCTGTGCCGATCGGGCGCGGCAGCCAAAAATGTGCATCTTCCACACAAAAGGTTTCGTAGGCATCGCAGGGAATTGGTGTGCCAGTCGGAATCATTATCACCGTCGGGCTAGGCTCTAGTGTTGGCGTGAGCGTGGGCGGAATTTCTGCTTTGATCGCGGTTGCAGAGATGAACGTTGCTGTCGTCGGGGGTGGCGTTGAGGTTGGGGCGCAGGCAGAAATCAACACAGTCAAAAATAAAAGAAGCAACAAGTTCCTAAGCGGAGTTCGCGACAGGGAACGCAATCGAAGGACCGCGTATCTAAACGCCACTCTTCGACTACGGGTTTCGATACGCCCTTCACTCCGTTCAGGGCTACTCAACCCTCCGCTCAGAGACTGTTTCCTTCCTGCAAAAATCAAAACTCCAAGCCCCCGCGCTCTTCAAGTGTTTTTCGTAATGCCGAGTCTATCTGATCGGCTTTTGCTTCTAACTCTTTCAATTCTGCCAAAAGCGCATCAACCTTCGTCTTATCTTTCAGCGATGTGGCGTTGATCCGTACATTATAACCAGCTGCTGTTAACGCAGCACGCGCCATCGCCGCGCCGGTTGCACCGTCTGTGATGGCATTCGTATTGCCAATGCGGGCAACTTTCAACACCAATTCCATCACGGCTACGGCATCACGCGCCGTCTGCAAAGGAACTTGTGCTGCGTAGAGGGTTGCATCCTGAATGGCTTGTGAACGGGCGGATTTTTCTGTATCCGTTTCCTTGGGGAGTCTAAAGGCCTGCATGATGCCATCAAAAGATGCCGCATCTTCGTCCACCGCGTGGGTCAATTTAGCGCGCAACTCTTCAGCTTCGTCCAAGACCACTTTCATCTCTTCTTCCACTTCGGCATATTTCTTCTTGCCAATGCTCAAACGGGCGACCATCGCAACCAATCCCGCGCCCATCGCAGCGGAATAAGCGGCTGCTGAGCCTCCACCAGGAGTGGGGCTGCCATCAGCCAGTGCATCGAGAAAATCAGCTTTTTCCTGCGCCGCGAAAAGTCGCGTTTCGAGAATTTGATCTTTTTCAAATTGGTCGAGTTGCGTATACCAGACAGCTGCATCAACCAACGCTTCTTGCGGGATCAACCCCACCAACTCGCTATGATGAATGCCAACGCCATAACGCTCTGCTTCGCGTCGAATAAACTCTACAACGCGCGCAACGGGCGTTTTACGAAAATTGGTCAAATTCATCGAAACCTGTGCGCGACCATCCACGAGCAGTCCCATTCCCTTGACGAAAGCAAATCCGCCCGAAGAGTGACGCACGGAGGCACCGATCTTCTTAGCGATGGAAACATCATCCGTTGTCAGGTAGACATTGAAGGCGACCAGCGGATCACGCGCGCCAATGACAGTTGCTCCCGCTGTGGGGACAGTATGCGGCCCCTCATCAGGGATCCGTTGTTCCGGCGTCCCGACTTCGGCTTTTAGCCCCTCATATTGCCCTTTACGGACTTTCGCCAGGTTAACGCGATCCGGTCTGGTTGCCGCGTTTTCGTAGAAATAGACGGGGATCTGCAACTCTGTCCCCACGCGCCGACCAAGTTCCTTCGCAAGAGCGACACACTCGTCCATCGTCACATCCGAGATCGGGACAAAAGGAACCACATCCGTTGCGCCCACGCGCGGATGCGCTCCATCATGTTCATCCAAATTGATTAGCTCACCTGCAACCTTGATCGCTCGAAAAGCGGCTTCAGCAACTGGTTGCGGCGGCCCTGCAAAAGTGAGTACGGTGCGGTTGTGATCGTTATCCGATGAGCGATCAAGCAAGCTCACTTCGGCTACAGATTCAACTGCCGCAACGATTTGATCGACCACTTCGGGGCGGCGAGCTTCAGAAAAATTAGGGATACATTCAACAATTTTTGGCATATTCTTATCCTTCGGATATCTAGCACTGCATTGCACTTTCAAAGTGCGTTGCAGTGCGGGGGTTAGAAAAACCCGATGTGCAACGCATCTTACAGATGCAATGCACATCTATCATTTTTAACAAATAAACTCATCCAACGCGCCACTCGAAATCAAGGCTTTTACAGCGGCGATATAGTCATATAAAACGGTATCTTCTTCAATAAAGGGGACTTGCTCACGAACGAGCGCATAAATGGGCGCGGTGCCTTGCCCAAGCGTGGCGTTTTTACCAATTTCCTGCTTGCGAAAATCAACACCTTGCGCGGCTGCCATTAGCTCAAGAGCGATGATATGCTCCACATTTTGAGTGATCTGACGCAATTTAAGCCCGGCGGTTAGCCCCATGCTGACGTGATCTTCCACATTGGCAGATGTGGGGATACTATCCACACTAGCTGGGTGCGCCAGTACTTTATTTTCTGTGGCTAAAGCTGCTGCCGTATATTGCGTGATCATAAAGCCTGAGTTCAAGCCGCCCTTTTTCGTCAGGAATGCCGGCAGTGTTTGAGAGTTGCTGCACTCATCCGTCAGGCGCATCATACGACGCTCTGAGATATTACCTAGTTCTGTCAGCGCAATGGCAAGGTAATCCATCGCGATCGCAAGTGGCTCCCCGTGAAAGTTGCCGCCAGAAATAACAGTGATCTCTTCGGTTTCATCGTCAATGAAGATCAACGGGTTGTCGGTGACAGCGTTCAATTCAATTTTCATCACCCAACGCGTATAGGCAATGGCCTCGCGCGCCGCACCATGCACCTGCGGCATACAACGCAGAGTATAGGCATCTTGCACGTTACTGGGGTCGTAATCTCGCGTAAATTCGCTGCCTTTAAGCAAAGCACGCAGATGTTCTGCCGTTTCTATTTGGCGCGGGAAAGGACGTAAATTATGAATGCGCGCATCAAATGCAAGCGGCGTGCCGTTCAAGGCTTCCAAGCTTAAAGCGCCTGTTGCATCTATCGTTCCGCATAAACGCTCCGATTGATGGACAAGCAAAGTGCCCAGTGCGCACATCACCGAGGTGCCATTCGTGAGCGCCAAACCTTCTTTTGCCGCCAGCTCCACAGGCTCTAAACCTGCACGCTGCAAAGCTTCTGCACCAGAGAGCATTTCGCCCTGATACTCGGCTTCGCCCATCCCGATCATTACCAATGCCATGTGTGCGAGTGGGGCTAGATCTCCGCTTGCGCCGAGCGAGCCTTTTTCGGGAATTGCGGGATGAATCCCCGCATTGAGCATACCGATCAGCAAGCCTAAAGTCGAGGCGCGTATCCCGGAGTACCCGCGCGCGAGTGTATTTGCGCGGATGAGCATGATCGCACGCGTGGTCGGGATGTCATATAAATCCCCTGTCCCCACAGCGTGGCTCATGATAATATTTTTCTGCAATTTTTTTACATCTTCAAGCGGGATGACTTTATCTTTAAACGCGCCAAATCCTGTTGTAATACCATAAGCAACTTCACCACGTGCCAACAAAGTCTGGACGGCTTCAGCCGCCCTCTCAACTTGCTTCTGTGCATCAACATCTATCACAACTTTTGGCATCCCGGCTTCGCCATACGCGACTCGAACAACTTGCTCGATCGTGAGCGATTGTCCATCAATAACGATTCTTTCTGTCATTAGTACCTCGTTTTTCAGAATGCGCCTATTATGCCACATAGCCCCGCAAAGCACGCAGATTTTAAGAGTAGCGTGCTACAATTAACGCATGCAAACCCCCGATAAAAGAATCTCCATTCCCGAACTCATGCGCTACAATGGCGACGATGAAGACGAAAAATGGATCGCCTACGAGGGCATCGTTTACGACGTGAGTGAATGCCCAAACTGGCGCAAAGAGATGCACCGCAATCTCCACTATCCCGGCATTGATCTAAGCGGCGAACTTGAAGACGCGCCCCACGCCGATGATGTTTTTACGCGCCCCTGCGTAAAGGTCATTGGGAAATTAATCTAGCCTTATTCAATAAAAACCTAATTTAACGGTAAAAAATGAACACACCCAATACCCCCACCCAATATCACTTTTTCCAAAATGGAAAGAACGAGCAAATCGACGCCCATCTCCCCATAGAAGCCTCTGTCTCACTCACTGTCAATGGCGAAGTATGGCTCACTTTTATGTGTACCCCCTCCCTGCTCGAAGCCCTCGCAATCGGCTTTCTCTTTAATGAAGGCATTGTCAAGGATTTCGATGAAGTTGCTGATGTGCGTGTCTGCGAACATGGCGACAACGTGGATGTCTGGCTCAACCACGCGGCCGAGAAACCAAAAAAGTGGACTCGCACATCCGGCTGTGGTGGCGGGATGACTTCTGTCGAGCCGAACACAGATATTGAGCCTGCTCAGCACCAAAATGGCGTAATTCTCGACCCCAAACAAATTCCCGTCTTGCTAAAGATGCTTGATGAGAACCAAACTCTCTACCGCCAAACCGGCGGGCTTCACACCTCCTTACTGACCGATGGAAAAGAAAGCATCGTCTCTGCTGAAGATATCGGGCGGCATAATACGCTCGATAAGATCGCTGGGCAAATGCTAATGGAGGGAATCAAGCCTAAAACAAGTATGTTGCTCACTACGGGGCGAATCAGCTCCGAGATGATGCAAAAATCCCTGCGCTTGGGCGTATCTGTCGTCATCTCGCGCACATCCCCAAGTTCGATATCTGTAGAATTAGCCGAGCAGCAAGGCGTTACACTGATCGGCTATGCCAAACGACATCGCTTTAACGTTTATACACACCCAGAGAGAATACTCTCTCTTCAGGAAATAAAGGAGATCTAAATGGATCAGAGTGTTATAAAAACACGCGCCGGCCTTTTGCTTGGCATTGGTATTGGCGTTGCAATTGGCACAGCAACAGATAATATTGCCGTTGGGGTGGGCGTTGGCGTTGCTCTGGCAGTCGCTTTTTCACAAAACCCGGGGAAGGGTGAAAAGAAAGAGGAAGAGAAAGAAGAATAATCGACGGTCAGCTTCGTGTCTATGCGCAACACAGGTGGGCTTCACCCTTTTATCACGACAAATGTCAGACGAATATAAGAAAAATGCGACTACCCATGTATAAAGAATAAGAGCATAATAACTAGGTAATTTCCCCAAATTTATTGGAGGCTCTATGGCAGTTACCACAAACGACCGCAGTGCACTTATCCCATTACTGCAACAAGTACAAGTGGAAATGGGATATGTCCCCAAAGAAGCGATCACGGAGATCAGCAAAGAGTTGCTTGTTTCACCCAGCGAGATTTTTGGCGTACTTACCTTTTATTCCCAATTCCGCTTAAACCCGACAGGGAAACACATGGTAAAGATTTGCAGCGGGACCGCTTGCCATGTACGTGGTGCGCCACTCATTATTGATGCAGTTGAGGATGAACTTGGTCTCGAAAATGGCGAAGAAACCACCGAAGATAATGAATTTACCGTTGAAAAAGTTGCTTGTTTTGGTGCTTGCTCTCTCGCGCCCGTCATAATCATTGACGAAGATACCAAAGGTAATATCACGCCTGACCAGGCGCGCAAGATGGTGCGCAAGATCATCAAAGCAGAAGCGAAGAAAAGTGTCGCAGCCCAAAAGAGCGAGGAGGTAGTAAATGGCTAATTACACCGCCATCCGCAAATGGGCAGATGAAGAAGTTAGCGCACAAAGAGCCGATAAAGCCCGCATCGCGATCGGTTTGGGAACCTGTGGAATCGCAGCCGGGGGGAACACTATTCTTGAAGCTGCTGAAAAAACACTGGCAAATAATGATGAGATCAAAGCCGATATTGTTTCTGTAGGCTGTATCGGGATTTGCTATAAAGAACCTTTGCTTGATATTGAAATCCCAGGGCAACCACGCCTAAGTTACGGTCCAGTTACGCCTGGCGAAACCAAGAAGATTCTTGAAAACGTGTTCATTCACAATATCTACGAGCATAAGAAAGCTCTCGCCGTTATCGACGACGAAAGTTTTTCTGAAATCCCGTCTTGGCACGAAATCCCCTTCTTTGCTCCGCAAGAGCGAACGGTTTTACGAAATTGCGGATTTATTGACCCTGAAAAGATCGAAGATTATATCGTCAACGATGGCTACGCCGGTCTCTCACGCGCTTTGCTGGATATGACCCCGGAAGCCGTCGTGAAAGAAACACTGGACGCCGGGCTACGTGGGCGCGGTGGCGCCGGTTTCCCTGCTGGACGCAAGTGGACGATTGCTGCCGATAATATCCGCGCCCTGAAAGAAAAGCAATCCGATCTACCTTCCTATGGATACGTCATCTGCAATGCCGATGAAGGCGACCCCGGCGCATTTATGAATCGCAGCGTACTCGAAGGCGACCCACATTCTGTTATTGAAGGAATGACTATCGCTGGATACGCCATCGGCGCATCTTATGGCTATATTTATTGTCGTGCAGAATATCCATTAGCTATTGATCGACTAAAACTTGCCCTTGAACAAGCCCGTGAGAAAAATCTGCTTGGGGAAAATATCCTGGAAACTGATTTCTCTTTCGATATCAAATTAAAAGAAGGTGCGGGAGCCTTTGTTTGCGGAGAAGAAACTGCTCTGATCGCATCCATTGAAGGGGACAGAGGCATGCCGATGCCACGTCCGCCCTATCCTGCCCAATCCGGTTTGTGGGGCATCCCGACCATCATTAATAATGTTGAGACGCTCAATAATATCCCTGTCATTCTCTCAAAAGGTGCCACAAGCTGGGCAAAAAAAGGAACTGAAAAAAGTAAAGGCACAAAAACCTTCGCATTGACCGGAAAAGTACAAAACACGGGTCTGATCGAAGTTGAATTGGGAATGAGCCTACGTCAAGTGATCTACGATATTGGCGGCGGCATCCCGGATGGGAAAGAATTCAAAGCCGCACAAACGGGCGGACCTTCTGGCGGATGTCTGCCGAAAGAACAACTCGACCTGACCATTGATTACGAAGCCCTCGCAGAAGCCGGCTCGATCATGGGGTCTGGCGGTTTGGTCATCATGGACGAATCGACCTGTATGGTGGATGTTGCCCGCTACTTCCTGACTTTTACCCAATCCGAATCTTGTGGAAAATGCGTTCCCTGCCGTTTGGGGACAAAGCGTATGCTCGAGATCCTGACCCGCATCACAGCAGGACATGGCAAGATCGAAGATATTGCCTTGCTCGAAGAATTGGCTCCATCCATTAGAGACTCTTCTCTGTGTGGGCTTGGACAATCCGCGCCAAATCCGGTTTTGACAACTCTCAAATATTTCAGAGAAGAATATGAAGCCCATATTCTTGATGGTCGTTGCCCCGCAGGCCAGTGTAAGGCGCTTATTACTTACGAAATTGACGCTGATGACTGCACAGGCTGCATGGTTTGTTTACGTGCCTGCCCAACCGAAGCGATTACCGGCGCTCGCCGTGAATTACATGTTATTGATCCCGAGCTATGCACACGCTGCGATACTTGCCGTCAGGTTTGCAAGTTTGATGCGGTGCTAGTTGCGTAGATTTCCGAGGAGAACCCATGAGCAAAATAACACTTAAGATAGATCACAAGAAAATTGAAGTCCCCGAAGGCAGCACCGTTCTGGATGCAGCGCGGGCGGCGAATGTTTATATTCCCACCCTGTGCGATGACCCGCTTTTAGAGCCATTTGGCGCCTGCCGTCTTTGCATTGTAGAGATTGATGGATATAGAGGTTTGCCCACAGCCTGTTCCACCCCTGCTGCTGAGGGGATGGAAGTTCATACATCCAGCCCAATGATCGAGACAAATCGCAAAACGAGCATGAATTTATTGCTCTCCGATCACCCGCTGGATTGCCAGCATTGCGTGAGCAATATGCGCTGCGATCTACAATATGTGGCTGCTTACGTTGGCGTGCGTGGTGAAAACCCCTATAAAGGCGAACGCCGCGCTTACGATCTTGACGAGAGCAACCCCTTCTACAGCCGCGACCTTGAAATGTGCATCTTATGCGGAAAATGCGTCCGTGCCTGCGATGAGTTACAAGGTCGCCAAGCGATCAGCTTCGGCTATAGAGGTTTCTCCACAAAAATTACAACGCCTTTCGACCTCCCTATGTGGGACTCGACTTGTGAATCTTGTGGTCGCTGTGTGGATATGTGCCCAACAGGCGCTCTCTACGATAAAACGGCTAAAAAACATGGTTTACCAACTGGAGAAACTAAAACAACCTGCCCCTATTGCGGTGTAGGATGTGGTTTGATTCTTGAAACCCGCGACGGCGAAATTATCGGCGCGCGCGGAGATCGAGAGAACTCGGTAAATGAAGGGCATACTTGTGTGAAAGGGCGTTATGGTTGGGAATATGTGCAACATGCCGACCGTGTGAAGAAGCCCCTTGTCCGCAAATATTTGCTTGAGGGCAAGAAAAAGTCAGAGATAGACAGAAGCTCATCGAATTGGGAATGGGCAGAAACAAGCTGGGATACAGCATTAGAGATCACTGCCAGCAACCTGACCCAAATCCGCGATCGTCACGGTGCCGATAGCATCGGCTTTATGACTTCGGCAAAATGTCTGAACGAAGAAAATTATCTAGTGAATAAACTGGCGCGACAGGTCATAGGAACCAATAATATTGACCATTGCGCCCGGCTCTGACACTCTAGCACCGTGGCCGGTCTGGCCACCACGTACGGTTCAGGCGCAATGTCCAACTCGATGGACGATATCGCCGAGAAAGCAGAAGCCTTTTTCATTATTGGCTCAAATACGACAGAGCAGCATCCCGTTTTCGGGACAAAATTACGCCGCGCCATTCAAAAACGGGGCGCAAAGCTAATCGTCGCCGACCCGCGTCGGATCGATATTACTGACCTAGCAACTGTCCACTTGCAACAGAAAGCGGGCACAGATACCGCGCTGATCAATGGGTTGAGTTATCTGATCCTGAAAAATGGGCATGAAGATACAGCCTATATCGCTGAACGCACAGAAGATTTTGAAGAATATCGCAAAGTTATCCAAAATTATCCGCCTGAAAAGGTAAGCGAGATCACAGGCGTGCCCGCAGAACTGCTGCACGAAGCTGCCGAGATCATGGGCACGCACAAACCTATGGCCCTTATGTGGGCAATGGGCATCACCCAGCATATTAAAGGCGTGCGCAATGTGATGGCCTTGGCGGGGCTGCAAATGTTGCTCGGCAATATTGGCGTACCCGGTGGCGGCACAAATCCGCTGCGCGGACAAAATAACGTTCAGGGCGCTTGCGATTTGGGCGGTTTGCCCAATGTTTACCCGGGCTATCAACCCGTGACCGGTGAATATGTTCAGGAAAAATTCATCGAGGCTTGGGGCGCTGCACCGGAGATGAAAGTTGGGAAAACGCTCACTGAAATGATTCCCGACGTTCTCAAAGGGGAGACCCACGCCCTATTTATTCTCGGCGAAGACCCCGTCATGTCTGACCCCGACACCAAACATATCCGTGCCAATCTCGAAGCCTGCGATTTTGTCATTTTGCAGGAACTTTTCGAATCAGAAACCGCTCCCTATGCGGATGTCCTGCTCCCCGGCGCATCTTTTGCCGAAAAGACAGGCACTTTCACCAATACAGAGCGACGCGTGCAGATGGTTCGACAAGCGATAGCCCCAGTTGGGGATTCTCTTCCCGATTGGCAGATCATTTCATCCCTGGCAAAGCGGATTATCGCTCTTAGCCCCAACTTGCGCTCGTTAAATACACCTTTCTCTGGCTGGGACTATGAAGACACATCCGCCATCATGGATGAAATTTCAGCCCTAACGCCCCAATATGCGGGGATCAGCCACGAACGTCTCGAAAATGGCGAACGTTTACAATGGCCTGTGCCAGATAAAACCCACCCTGGAACACCAATCCTGCACGTTGGACGATTTGCTCGCGGCAAAGGCAAATTTATGCCCATTGAGCATGTTCCGCCTGCCGAATCTCCCGACGATGAATATCCCTTCATTATGTCAACGGGACGGGTGCTCTATCACTGGCATGGCGGACAAATGACTCGCCGAGTGGAAGGGATCATGGAAGTCTACGGAGAAGCGCTCGTAGAAGTCAATCCAATAGATGCCGCCAACCTAGATATTAACGGAGACAACGGCATCCGGCTCACATCACGCCATGGCAGCATCGAAACAAAAGCCTGGGTCACCGATCGTGTTCCCCCCGGTATGGTTTATGCCAACTTCCACTTCCCTGATGCTTCAGCGAATGAGCTAACCCATGCTTCACTTGACCCTGTAGCGAAAATACCAGAATATAAGGTTACGGCTGTGAAGGTTGAGAAACTATAGAAAAGACAGTCTCTGAGCGGAGATGTAGCGAAGCGAAATCGTAGTCGACGTGTGCCCTTTAGGGTAAGAGCGCTTCTTGAAAAACCGTCCTTCGACTGCGTGCTTTTCTGCGAAAAGCCCTCCGCTCAGGATCTGGATTTTTTCTTTTATAAAAAAAAACAAGATGTGCATTGCATCCTCACTTGGATGCGTTGCACATCGGTTCTACACTATAAACCCGCCCTGCAACGCACTTTGGAAGTGCAATGCAGCTCTCTCAAAAGGAGACCACAAATGGACATCCGCAAAGTTCTAGAATACGCCCTGCAACGCGAATACGAAGGTAAAGCCTTCTTTGAAAATAATGCTGAGCGTCTCAGCAACGCTGCCGCGCGTAGCGCATTTATAAAAATCGCAGAAGAAGAACAACGCCATATTGAATTCATCCAGACACAACTTGATGCGCTGGATGCCGAAAACCCACTAGCCCAAGCTGCCCCAGAAATGGACGAAGTCGATATTCTTACCGGGCGCGCTGCATCAGAAATGATCGAGCAAAGCGTCAACGAATCCATGGTCGCCGATCTGCCTGTGCTGCGCATGGCATACTTGATTGAGCGAGATTTCTCCGAGTTCTATCATCAAGTTGCAGCCAAAGCAGAAGGCGAAGCAAAAGCCACCCTCGAGATGCTTGCTCGCTGGGAAGCGGGTCACGAACGTCTTTTTAAGCGCATGCACGATGAAGCCTTTGAAAAATACGCCGATATGCCCTGGGGAGGGTAAACGGTTGTAGCTCAGCCTCCCTATTCGTCTCTTCTGATATCTAATCTAACAAAGGTGTGCTTTTTGGAGCTACTGCTTGTATATCACCACTTGCTATTGCTTTTTAATTTAGCGTAGAGACAATAACAAGAGTGCGGCACCGCCTGCTAAAGTGACAGGCGTATCGAATACCTTGCCTACTATCTTACCGTTGGCATAAATGTCGCCGTTTTTGAGTGCCTTGCCTGCTATCTTGCCATTAGCATATACATCACCATTTTTGAGTACCTTGCCTGCTAACCTGCCGTTGGCATATACATCACCATCTTTGAGTACCTTACCTACTATCTTGCCATTGGTGTAAATATTGCCATCTTTAAGCACCTTTCCTACTATCTTGCCATTAGAATAGATGTCACCGTTCATAATCATCATCTCCTTTCAATATTTTGTGTTTTGAAGAAGCTATATTTGTTTATGCTAAGATGCTTTTATCGTAAGCTTTAAATCTGGAAATTTGGGTCGTAGTCATTATTTTTCCATTTGCAGTGATACTACGTTGGTGAGATTATATCGTAACGGATAGTGAATCGCACCAACTACCCACACACACAAACTTGTCAACCAAACGTTAAGAATTCCCTCATCCATCCATGCTACAATTTGCCCATGCGTAAGATTATTTTATTCATTCTCATGGCGTTTATTCTCGCAGCCTGTGCCGCGCCGACCGAAGAACCACCCAACTGGGACGATTACAATCCCTTCGCCGCGGCAGATCAGCAAGCGGCTATTCCCCTATCCTCCTTGCTGCCGCCCACGCGCGCAGCCGGAGAGCCGATCTCTACCCCTACACCGAGTTTAGCGCGTTTTGTGCCCGCATCCGAGCAGGGGCCGGGCTTCAAGATCATCCCCGATTCTGAGCTGGTCAAGGGTCCCGCCGGCCTTCTGCTGAATATGGAAATCTACCTAAAAAGCAAGAACGGCTATATCAAAGCCTATCAGGAAGAAGTCGACGGCGAATTACTGAGCGGCATCGAGATCGTGGAACTCGTCTCGCAAAATTACTCGGTCAACCCGCGTCTTTTATTGGCATTGATCGAATACCAAAGCAGATGGGTGACAAATCCCGTTGTGGATGAAATCAGCTACCCCATGCGTTATTACAATGAATGGAATGCGGGACTCTACCGTCAACTCACCTGGACAGCCAACGAATTAAATCGCGGCTACTATCTCTGGCGTGCCAATGCCCTCACCGAGTGGACGTTCGTGGATGGAGACGTGGTCGGCATTAACCCAAGCATCAACGCCGGGACAGCCGCGCTGCAACACTACTTTGCCCTATTATATTCACGCGATATTTGGGAACACGATATTACCGAAAACGGCTTTTTTGCCACCTACCAATCCCTTTTTGGCTACCCCTTCGACTATGCCATTGAGCCTATTGTCCCCGCAAATTTGACGCAACCCCAACTAACGCTGCCCTTCGCGCGCGGAGAAACCTGGTCATATACTGGTGGCCCGCACGGCGGCTGGGATGTAGGCTCTGGCTGGGCGGCTCTCGATTTTGCCGCCCCCGGCGAACCAACCGGCTGCGCCCCCGCTGATGCCTGGGTACGCGCAGCAGCGGCAGGTATTGTCGTTCGCGCCAATGATGGTGCTGTCGTCGTCGATCTGGATGGGGATGGCTACGAAGAAACAGGCTGGACGTTGCTCTATATGCATATGGGGTCGGATGGACGTGTCTCAGCCGGAAGCAAAATAAATATCGGGGATCGTATCGGGCATCCATCCTGTGAAGGCGGGCTGTCCAACGCATCCCATTTACATTTTGCGCGCCGTTATAATGGCGAGTGGATTCCCGCCGATGGCAGGCTTCCCTTCAATCTCGATGGCTGGGTTTCCAGCGGCACAGGTTCCGATTATGATGGCTATCTCACTCGCGGCGACGAGATCGTCGAAGCGTGGGATGGGCAAAATCCGCTCAATCAAATTACGAGGTAAAAAACAGTCTCTGAGCGGAGACGCAGGCGTAGTCGAAGAGCGACTCTAGCAATGCCGTCCTTCGACTACATTCCCTGCAAGAATTCCGCTCAGGAACTGTTTCTATCACTTATGAAAAAAGTATTTATTCTTATCCCCCTTTTGGCAATCATTCTTACTTCTTGCGGGCAGGCTCCCCCCTTATGGGGTGCATATAGCACGCCTACTCCCGAGGTTTTTCTGTCCATTGTCGACGTGCCATCTGCTTCATCTACAATGAAGCCTCTGCCAACTGCGCTCTCTGCCATCACACCTACTGCACAACAGACTGTTGCAACGCGACAAAATACGCTTGTCCCTACTGCTCGCCCTACACAGATCGTAGCAACAAAAGAACCAGCGTTTTTATATTATTCACAATCGGGTGATACGCTCGAAGTTGTCGCCATTCATTTTGGTGTAGATGTGGCAGAGATCAGTTCCGGCGAAACCTTGCCCTCAGCGCAGGCCCTTCTTGATCCGGGCACACTGCTCTCTATCCCCAAAAGGCTTGAAGAAACCACATCCAGCGAACAGCTTTTCCCCGATAACGAAGTGGTTTTCTCTGCAACAAGCATAGACTTTGACACAATTGCCTTTGTAGAAGAAGCGGGTGGCTATCTCAGCGAATACCGCGAGTATCTCGGTTCCACAGGCTGGACAACTGGCGCTGAGGGAGTTGCACGTCAGGCTCAAGAAAATTCGCTCAACCCGCGCCTTTTACTGGCTTTGGTAGAATATGAATCGGGCTGGCTTCTTGGGCAGCCTGGCAACCTTTCGGAAACTGACTACCCCCTCGGCTATATCGACACACGCAAACATGGTTTGTTTCGCCAAATGATGGTGACTGTACAGGATTTAGCAGTCGGTTATTATGGCTGGCGCGACGGGACGCTAACCGAGCTAACCTTCTCGGATGGAACAACAATGCGTATCGCCCCGGAATTGAATGCTGGTTCCGTTGCGATTCAATATTATTTCTCCCTAAAAATGGAACCCGACCTCTGGGCACAAACAGTCGACCCGAATATCGGCTTCCCGGCCTTCTATGCAGATACTTTCGGTGATCCCTGGGCACGCGCCCAGGCTGTTGGGCCGCTCTTTCCCGCCGGGCTGGAACAACCCGAGCTTGTCTTACCCTTTGAGCCGCGCCGCGTCTGGGCATATACGGGTGGACCCCACTCCGCGTGGGCACATGAGGGCGCACAAGCTGCGCTTGATTTTGCCCCATCAGGCGATTACAGCGGCTGCGCAGAAACCGATAAATGGGTCGTTGCCTCAGCTCCAGGCTTAATTGTCCGCTCTGATCACGGCGTAGTCATGCTCGATCTGGATGGTGACGGCAATGAAGAAACCGGCTGGAATTTGCTCTACCTGCACATCGGCACCGAGGGGCGTATTCCGCTGGGCAGCTGGGTAGAAATAGATGATCGGCTTGGTCAACCCTCCTGCGAGGGTGGCGTCTCAACAGGCACACACCTTCACCTTGCACGTAAATATAACGGCGAATGGATGCTCGCTAGCGGCCCCATCCCCTTCAATCTCGATGGCTGGATCGCTCATGC
This sequence comes from Anaerolineae bacterium, assembly GCA_018648605.1. GTDB lineage: Bacteria > Chloroflexota > Anaerolineae > Anaerolineales > Villigracilaceae > Desulfolinea. The sequence continues at coordinate 26,071 of JABGQU010000012.1, forward strand.
GGGCGAGAAATCCTACGTTGGAACGCTAACACGCGGCGATGAGCTTATCACCTCTAGCCTGGTTGGCGAACTTTGGTCGGTCGTCTTGCGCGAAGACCCCGAAGAGACTGAAAAAGAAGAATAGTTTTTTGCAAATGCTAAAAATAAAACCAACATTGTGCGTGAGAAAAACCTTCACGCGCAATGCCTATCTCACCCTGCTCCTTGCTCTCCTTTTCGCAAGCTGTGCGCCCCCTGTTTCGGTGGCGCAGGTTTCTTTGTTGGGAACCCCCACCCCCGAAATAACCTCCACGCCCTATACAACACGCCCCACATACAAACCCGGCGAACTTGTCGAATATATCGTCCGATCGGGCGATACGATCCCTGGCTTGGCAGGGCGCTTTAATACCAGTGAAGCTGAAATTTTCGCTGCCAACCCCGTCGTTCCTCAGGATGTGAGCACCCTCCCGATCGGAATGCCAATGCAGATTCCGATCTATTATCTGCCACTTTGGGGTAGCCAGTTCCAGATCATGCCCGATTCTGTCTTCATCAATGGGCCTGCTGCAACAAATTTCGATACCCAAAGTTTTGTCGATGCCTACCCGGGCTGGCTCAAAGATTATAAAAGTTACGCAAGTGGAGAAAACCGCAGTGGTGCTGAAATTGTCGACTATGTCGCTACAAACTTTAGTGTTAGTCCACGCCTTTTATTAGCACTGCTTGAAGATCAGGCTGGCGCGCTCACACAAACCGAAGAGCCTAAAAGCGAATATACGCTTGGATATATCGAACCAAAATCCCATAAGGGTATGTACCTGCAATTGGTCTGGGCAGCGAATACGCTCAATAACGGATATTATGGTTGGCGCGAAGGCAAATTAACCGAGTTCGACCGCGAAGATGGCAGCATCGAACGTCCTGATCCGTGGCAGAACGCTGCTACGGTTGGAATCCAGTATTATTTGTCCCGCAGCCTCTCCGGGTCAGCGTATGAACGTGCGATTGGTCCCGAAGGTCTATTGGATACGTATTCCAGACTTTTCGGTGATCCCTGGGCAAACGTAGACACACATATCCCCGGCTTGCTACAACAACCCGAACTTTTATTACCTTTTCCGCGTGGGCGCACATGGACATATACCGGCGGGCCCCACACCGGCTGGGGTATAGGTATGCCCTTCGCCGCTATTGATTTCGCGCCGCCTTCAGAGTTTAGTGGCTGCTTTGTGACCGACCCCCAACAATTCGCCACCGCCATGGCAGATAGCGTTGTCTCGCGTGTAGATCGCGGCTTGATCGTACTTGATCTCGATATGGATGGAGACGAGCGCACAGGCTGGTCTATCATTTATTTACATCTTGCCACCCCTGATCGTGCAGATTTAGGTGCGGTACTTAAGGCGGGAGACTCAGTAGGTTATCCCTCTTGCGAAGGCGGTACAACGACGGGCACTCATATCCATATCGCCCGCAAATATAATGGCGAGTGGATCGCAGCAGATAGCCCCGTCCCTTTCACAATGGAGGGTTGGGTTCCGCAGAATGGGGCAGCTGAATACGAGGGCGCTATTATCCGTAATGGGATCGTTGTCACCGCTAGTTCGGTCTCCGATGCCTATAGCCGGATCACGTCAAGAGATGAATAGCCTCTTTCTGTTTCGAGAAAGAACAGGAAAAGAATATGTCTGAAAAGAAAAGTACGCCCAACTCGCAAGGAATGCGAAGCTTTTATATTATGTGGATTGGGCAATTTGTCTCTATTTTCGCTTCACGGATGACAGGCTTTGCGATAACCCTCTGGGCTTGGGATCTAACAGGGTCGGCAACTGCGCTGGTTTTAGTGGGTGTCTCCCATGCGTTACCCGGGGCAATCTTCAGTCCCTTTGCAGGAGCGTTAGTAGATCGTTGGAATCGCAAATTAGTAATTATGCTCTCTGATTTTTCAGGTGCGTTCACTACTTTTATTTTGTTAATTCTCTTCACTACAGATTATATTGAAATTTGGCATCTCTATGTTGCTGGTGTTTTCTCTGGTTTCTTTGGCTCTTTTCAGTACCCTGCCTATGCTTCTGTGATCACAACAATGGTTCCAAAAGAACAGTATTCACGTGCCAATAGTTTGCGTTCTGTGATCGCATCGGCATCTGGGATTGGCGCCCCTCTTCTGGCGGGCACGCTGCTTGTTTTTCTGAGAATCGACGGGATCATGATCATTGATCTCATCACCTTTTTCATCGCTTTGGGCACCATTCTGGCTATTCAAATTCCGCAACCAAAAGAAAGCGATGAAGGTAAAAAAGGGAAGGGAACGGTTTGGACAGAAACACTACAAGGATTGAAATATATCCGTGCACGAGAAAGTCTTTTTGCTATTTTCTTGCTATTCGCTTTCTCAAATATTGCCGCTGCATTTACCTTTCCTTTGATAAGCCCCATGATCCTTGCCAAAACGGGCAGCGACTCTGTTATCTTGGGAACAGTCAGATCAGTCGGGTCAGTTGGTTTTCTGGTCGGCGGTTTGATCACAAGTATATGGAGTCCAAAGAAGCGCATCCATGGAATTAATTTGAGTTTCATTTTATGGGGCATTTTAGGCGGGTTTATTTTCGGCTCAAGTTGGACCATGACCGCCTGGGTAATCGGTTCATTTTTTATGAGCCTCTTCAATCCAATGATAAACAGTCTCTATATTGCGGTTTTACAAGCCAAAGTTGAACCGGATTTACAAGGCCGTATTTTTGGTTTAGAAAATGCCATCTCGACCATCACCTACCCAACCGGGCAACTTATCGCAGGGCTCGCCGTTGATAATTTTCTCGAACCTGCTCTAATGCCTGGGGGTAGTCTCGTAATTATCTTTGGTGGAATTGCTGGCACAGGTGCCGGTGCGGGAATGGGGCTAACGATCTTATTTGGAGGCATTCTTGCCGTCATCACGGGTGTAGCTGGATATGCGATCAAATCAATTCGAGAGATCGAAACCCTCTTGCCAGACCATGAACCGATAACAAATTCACAACCAGCTTGAATGTTACGCGATGGTATAGATTTCTATCGCATAAAACTTCTGGACATTAAATAAAGGTATCTTATGGAAAACACTCCACTTATTCTGATCTTCATTACCAGCTTTCTTATTGTTGCATTAGCATCCAAGCAAATTGGCGCTTTTTTTGCTCGTTATAACCTTCCGCTTATCAGCGGATTTCTCTTTGCCGGTGTTCTTGTGGGGCCCTTCGTTTTAGATATGATTCCCAGCGAGGCAATTGGCAAACTGCGCTTTGTCGATGAAATCTCTCTAGGTTTTATCGCTTTTGCAGCAGGGAGCGAACTCTATCTGAAAGATTTACGCGGCAGGCTAAAAGGAATTGCCTGGGTAACTATTGGGCAGATTTTTTTCACACTTCTGTTTGGCAGCATAAGCGTTTATTATCTACTTAGTTTTATCCCATTCATGGCAACTTTGCCCAGCACCAGTCGAGTAGCAGCCTCTATTATGGCGGCAGCAATTCTTGTTGCACGTTCGCCCTCGTCCGCAATCGCCATCATCAACGAATTACGCGCAAAAGGACCTTTTACACAAACTATCCTTGGCGTTACAGTGATCACCGATGTTGCTGTTATCATCATTTTTGCAATTAGCTCAGAAAGCGCAGGGGCACTTCTCTCGCAACTTCCCATAAATATTGGCTTTGCTGCCCTCCTTATAGGAGAATTACTGGTCTCAATGCTGCTTGGCTTTTTACTGGGGAAATTTATAGGGTTTATTCTCTCTCTAAATCTGCGCACCCTATCTAAATCGATCATCGTCCTCGCTTTAGGATACTCCGTCTTCGTCGCATCTGCGCTTGTACGTATCTATAGCCACGCATTGCTGCACATCGAGTTTTTGCTTGAGCCTCTCCTCATCGCCATGATCGCCTCCTTTTACATCACAAATTGGACAAGGCATCGCGACCAGATGCTTGATATTCTTGAAGAAGTCAGCCCCGCCATCTACATCGCCTTTTTTACCCTGACAGGTGCATCCCTTGCTCTGGATGTCCTTAGTCAAGTATGGGGCATCGCTCTTGCCCTCTTCTTGATACGCTTACTAACAATTTTTATCGGCTCCTTGAGCGGAGGTCTGATCGCACGTGAACCAATGCAACATAATATGCTGAGCTGGATGGCGTATATCACCCAAGCTGGTGTCGGTTTGGGGCTTGCCAAAGAAATGGCTGTTGAGTTTCCCTCCTTTGGCGAATCCTTTGCCACGCTCATCATTGCCGTTATCGTTCTCAATCAAATTGTAGGCCCCCCCCTCTTCAAATGGGTCATTCATCGCGTCAACGAAGCACATACGCGTGGTGAAACAAGCTTCGACGGCACGCGCGACGCCCTCATCTTCGGCACAGACGATCAAGCCCTTGCAGTTGCGCGCTTACTAAAATCCCAAAATTGGAATATCAAATGGGTCTGCACTGATTCATCTTGCGCAATGGCACCTATGAAAGAAGATGAACCGCTCACGGTCATTCCCCGCCTTAGCTTTGAAAGCCTTGAAAAAATTGATGCATCCAAAGCCGATTCTGTCGTTGCAATGCTTTCTGATGAAGAAAATTATCGTCTCTGTGAACTCTTTTATGAGAATTATGGCACTGAGACCCTCGTGGTTCGTTTGAACGACCTTGCCAATCGTGAACCCTTCCAAAAACTTGATGTGCTCACTGTTCACCCGGGTACGGCTACTGTACAGCTTTTAGATCAATTCGCTCGCAAACCAGATACAGCATCCCTCTTGATGGACACAGAATCAAAATTCAAAATTCGAGAATACTCTCTCCGCGATCCAAACTTGCATGGCGTTGCGCTACGCGACCTGCGCCTGCCTACCGACACCTTAATTGTCGCCATCCACCGTAATGGAAACGATATCGTATCGCATGGCTATACACGTTTACGCCTCGGCGATAAAGTAACTGTGATCGGCTCCCCGGAAAACCTCGATGAAATTTTGCTGAAATTCGAGCTTTAACTTGAGAGTGTTTTTCCCCACATAGCCCAACAAAAAAACTTCCGAAGTCTTGTAGACTTCGGAAGTTTTAGAATAGCAACCTACGCACGCTCGTATTTACCTTTTACAACAAGCTTTCGTTCGCCATTGTCCTGAGCTTCATAGATCTCATAAACCAGTTCAATGGGCATCACCTTATCCAACATCGCCTGAGCGGGGCAATAACGATCTGCCGAAAGTTGGACGGCGCGAAGAACAGCAGCTTCGTCAATCCCATGCCCCGTTACTTCATACGTTATAGTAGCTTGCGTAAAAACATGTGGGTGTGCATCTGCCTGACCAACATTTACCTTCACTTCGTAGGCGGTGATCTCCTGTCGTTTTTTACGCATAATCGAGATCACATCCATCGCTGTGCAGCCAGCTAAACTGATTGCCATTAACTCCATTGGACGGAATCCGTCATTCTCGCCACCAACGCTGGGCGCAGCCCCAAGCGGCACTTCAAAACCGGTAGCAGCCGTCCCGGAGAACGTCATCCCATGATCCCAAGTTACTTTTGCATCCATCATTTTCTCCTGTCTAAATTAGCCATCACCCTGAATAACCGGCGTCACATGTTTTTCAAGCATCGCCTGGCTGATAGCACCTGTCCATGCTAAACGGACAACTCCATTGCGATCAATCACAAAAGAAGCAGGCAAACTATAAGAGCTAAATGCCAAGCCAGATTCGCTGTCTTCATCGATCCAAACAGGATAAGTCAGCTTATTTGTTTTCAAAAAGGCTTCGACCGTTGCAGCGGGTTCACCATAATCAATACCAACAATCACAAACCCCTCATCGGCATGATCTTCATAATATTGTTGCAATACAGGTAATTCTTCTTTACAAGGCGGACACCAGGTTGCCCAGAGATTCACAAGAATAATTTTCTGTCCTTCGTAATCCGACAAGCTTACTTTCTCACCTGCCAGGTTGGTCAACTCCAGTTCAGGGGCATCATATTCCACAGACATAGGAATAGAAGAGTACTCTTCTGGCGCTGCACCCTGTGCAGATTCACTTTTTGGCAACACAAAAAGCGCTGCAACACCGATCAAGACCACGCCAACCCCAACCGCGATCATACCAACAGGTGGAACAGTTTTCTTTTTTAAATCTCTCTTAGTGCTACGACGAGAAGGTTTTTTCTTTTCCATTTAGATACCTCGTAATGTTGCTGATATAGAAGAATCCGAGAGCCTTGGGAACTCGGATTCTCCTCGTCATTCTTTATTTATAAGCCAAGCAAGCGATCAATTTTCGGCCGATCAAATCCGACGATAACCTTGCTACCGATATGGATTTGGGGTACTCCCTGTTGACCGCTACGCCGAACCATATCTCGGGCAGCTGCCTGATCCCGTGAGACATCTACCTCTCGAAAAGGGATCTGCTTACTACGGAAATATTGTTTGGCTTTACGGCAGTAACTACATGTTGGCGTTGAAAACATAATCACGCGTGGATATTTCTTATTGTCTGCCATAAAAAACCTCGTACTTATTTCATAATTCGCTTTAATTCAGCGAGCATATTGCTTTCGGGTACTGCGCCAACAATATTAGCAGCACCATCATTGATAGTTGTTTGCGGCACACCGCTAACATTATATTTATTCGACAAAGCCTGAAACTCTGTTGCTTCCACCATCTCAGCCTGAACCATCGAGCTTTCCATTGCAAATTGATGAGCGAGCGTCACGGCTCGCGGGCAATAGGGTCAGGTAGGGGTAACAAATACCTGCATAAGAACAGGCTCTTTCAGACCCTTAAGAAAATCTCGTGTATCCTGAGAGAGACCTGAGTCTCGACCAGAAACGAGCAAAATATCTTGAATAAGCGAAGTAAATTCATGCCCCGAGGGGATACCTGCAAAACGGACTCCAAAATCGGAAACGGTATCGCCATCTTTCGCAGCGATCACGACTCCAGGAGCTTTGTCTACGTTATATTTTGCTGCAACATCAGCATCATCTTTGAGATCATATAATTCAATACTCAACTTGTCTGAAATCGCAACAACTTCTTCAAGAAGTTGCTGGGTATCAGCACAATAAACGCAGTCTTCTTTCTCTCCAAAAAACAGGATGTGAACAGATTCTTTCATGGGAGCAAAAGCATCTGCGATCTGTTTCACAACATCTGCATTTAATAAGGTTGTCATAAAAAATCTCCTTTTTGATTTTTAGTGTACAAAACTTTGATGCATAAAAAAGCGAAAAGTTACATCACTTTTCTTCTTGAATAAAATCTTCCAGGCTAAGCCGATGAAAAAGGCGTTCTCGCACTTCTGCAGGGATCAAGGTTTGCGCCGCGGTTTCATGATAGAGATAAATTGTTTTTTTCAGTGTATCAACAACAACACGGCAATTGCCACAATCTTCAATATGGCGTTCGATCTCTTTGCACAGAGTATCTCCTAAAACACCATCTACATAATCTGATAATTCTTCAAGGAATGCATCACAATTTATATCGTTCCTCATCAGATTTTCTCCTGACCTAATCGTTCACCATAATATGCTGAAAGCATTTCGCGTAATTTCAAACGGGCACGTAATAATCTCGTTTTTATGGCTGTCTCTGTGAGCTCAAGCGTTTCGCTTGTCTCACGAATGGAAAGCCCTTCAAGGTCTCGCAAAATAAAGACGATCCGTAATTTCTCTGGTAATTTGTGAATAGCTTTATCCAAATGATTTTGTGCTTCAGATGACATCAACTCACCCTCTGGCAAACAACACCAATCCGTGAACGAGGTTAAAAGAAGATCATCATCAGTATCTTCATTCTCGCCGTTTTTGAGCGTTATATCAACTTCAGGCTTTGCGCGGCGAATAGTCATCAACGCTTCGTTAACTGCAATTCGATAAAGCCAAGTCGACAAACTGGAGCGCCCTTCAAATTTTGGCAAAGCCTGCATCGCCTTTAGAAAGGTATTTTGAAGAACGTCTTCAGCATCTTGCGGGTTAGATAACATTTTCAACGCAAGACGATATATTTTTGTCGAATATGCGTCCACAAGGCGAGCCACTTCGGCTCGATCTCCAGAACGCAGTAGCTGCAAAGAAAATTCTTGCAGATCATTCTCATTCATTTAGATGCTTCCTTAACAAAAAAGTTACCTTGAATTACTAAAAAGTTTTGTTCAGTATAACGTAAGATTATAAACACTCCATAAGCGTGCAGCAATTTCATATTGATTTTCATTTGCCCCGTCTAAAAGGAAAAACGTATGGGAAAGCAAGTTCATAGCATGTTAGTAAAGAAGTAATAAAAACCACATAATTTGATAGGGACAAATGTCGAAGCCTTCGGGAAATTTGCCACTATGAAACCACTTTTCTGTTTGATATTATCAAATATCATGGTTTCTAAATTCAACAACATCCCGCTTTTTGAAGGTTTAAACGAAAATACTCTTCAACTCCTTGAGCCTTTATTTGAAACTTGTACTTGCCACAAAGGTACAATTTTTGAACAAGGGACACCTGCTATTCATATCTATCTTCTAATCGAGGGATCTGTTGATATACTCTATAAGCCCTATGATTCTCCCCCCATCATCATTACCAATGTCAAATCCGGCGGCATTTTCGGTTGGTCTGCCATTGCAGACAACACCCTCTACACATCTGGGGCAACTTGTCTGGGAGAAAGCAAAGCTGTGCGCATTCAAGGCAAAGCCTTGCGCGAACTTTGTATCGAGCATCCCGAAGCAGGAGAAATCTTACTAGATCGTTTCGCAAAATCTGTATCAAAACGTTGGCATAACGCTCATGCACAAGTGCGTGAAATACTATCTCAAGGTATTTCCAATAATTTATAGGTACGTATCCAAGAAGGAAAGAAAAAATGAGTACAACTTCTGATCATAGCCACCCAGTTCACAGCAAGGAAGAGCAAATAAAAGGCTTACTTACACAAGTAAGCGCATATATAGAGCAATATCACGGTGGATCGGTAGAGTTCATCTCTCTGCAAGGAGATATTTTGACCGTGCGCGTTGGAGGCGCCTGCATGGGTTGCCCCCTTTTGCCATCCACTTTACAAGGTTGGGTTGCCGGAACAATCCGCCAATTTTTTCCTGATATCAAAGTTCACTCTGTAGACTAACTCTTATCATTCAAGAAAAACGGCGTTCGTGTTGAACGCCGTTTTTCTTATGGTTCTGCCAGATTGAACGGGGAATTTTATGCTACACTGAGTAAAATTATAAAAGGGGTCTCTTTTTCAAGGAGTAGAGATGAAAAAGACCGCAATCTTGCTTACAAAACTGCGCCCTCAAACAAAATATCTTTTATTTGGATTCTTCTTTGGTTTGCTCTTTCCACTTGTTGGAACAGTTATAGAACTTTCTCTGGCATCTATGCCGTTTAGCCTCAATGCCATTTTCAGAGTCCAAGAACTAAATCCAGTACTCCTGATCGTAGATACAGCCCCAATTGTATTAGCAATCATTTTTCGCGCTATCGGTATACGCGAGGAAAAACTTGCTCAAGTTAATCATGATCTCGAAGAAAAAGTCCTTCAACGGACTGCCGCACTAGAAGAAAGCAATCGAGCTTTAGAAATTGAGAATACCGAACGAAAAATCGCTGAAAAAGAAAGTGATCGTCAGAAAAAATACTTTCAAGCTTTAATTGAAAACAGCCCCACAGCAGTCGTCCTGTTGGATAACGATGAGACCATTCTGCACTGCAACCCTGCCTTCGAAAATCTTTATGGCTATAATTGTGCAGAGATCATGGGACAAGATATCGACAAGCTCATCACAACAGACGACACAAAGGAAGAAGCCGCTCTTCTCACCCAACAAGTAATGGATCTGCGTGTTCAAACCATAACCAAGCGGAGGCGGAAAGACGGCTCGCTCGTGGACGTGGAAGTGTTCGGCGTGCCCGTATTTGTGGGTGAAGAGCGGGCTGGCGCCTTGGCAATTTACCACGACATCTCAACCCTTGTTAGCGCTCGTCAAGCTGCTGAAGAAGCAAACCGTGCCAAAAGCGAATTTCTCGCCAATATGAGCCATGAAATTCGTACCCCCATGAACGGCGTCATCAGGGCGATTGCATCTAAATACCAACGGCTAATATCTTGCAGAGGTAGTCA
>JABGQU010000013.1 GCA_018648605.1 Anaerolineae bacterium
TAGTGTCTTATTTTTTATGTCCATTTTTCCATTTTCACCTGAGGCGGAACACATCATTTAGAATGTAGCTAGTGTTTTTGTAACCTTGCACCTATGTCTGAGCTTATGGGGAGAGTGGTAAAGGGACTTACTAGCTTATTTCTGTATTATACTTTTGCTATTCTTTGGGTTAGTTCTAAGAAATGGACAATAAGTATGGATAAACCAAAACCATTTGCAATCATCATTGAAGATGAGCGGGATATTGCTGAGCTGTTTCGGCATGTTTTTGATATTGCAGGCTACCGGACAGAAGTCATCCTGCATGGTCAGGTAGCGGTCGAAGCTCTTTCTAAGAGCGAGCCAGATATTGTGATGCTGGATTTGCATCTGCCCGGCGTATCGGGAAAAGAGATTCTGGAAATAATTAGAAAAGATAAGCGTTTAAACTATACCAAGGTCATTGTGATTACAGCTCATGCGCATATAGCCGATAGTTTGTCTGTAGAGCCTGATCTGATCCTGCTGAAACCGGTTAGCATTGAACAATTGTCTTCCCTCATCGATCGGTTCCTATTATCTAAATAATCTCAAAATCTAAGCCGAGTTTTATGCTCTGGCAATAGTTTTTTCTTTATAAAGGTTTTGCTACATTGGCAAAACCTTTTTGTATTCCTGTGGTTTTCTAGAAGAAATATTGCAATGCTAACAAAACTCCCATCCCTGCGATGATCGTCCAGACGATATTTTTTGTTTTCCAGGCAACAAGCATCGCGATGAGACCAGCGAGTAGGCGAAAATTGCTGAGAGAAAGATCCAGCGTTCCCGTAGGCATGACCAATTCTGGGGCGATGATCGCAGAAAGCACTGCAACTGGGACAAAGCGCAACGAACGCTCTATAAGTGCGGGTGGCTGCCAACGATCCAGGATGACGACGAATGAGAGCCGGATGCCGAAGGTCAGTATCCCGACGATTACCATTGTGAGCCAAAAACTATTCATTTCTATTCCCCTCGCTCCATAAACCAACGATAATTCCCACAATGGCTGCAACGATCAAATTTAGTTTGTAGGGCAATCCCGCGCTCAGGATAGCGACGATCCCTGCGGAGAGGGCTGCCAATACGCTGGGGCGATCTTTTAACGCAGGAACGACCAACGCGATAAAGGTCAATGCGAGCGTGAAATCGAGTGACCAACTGGATGGAACTTGCGTGCCCAGAAAAATGCCAACTGCTGAGCTGATCTGCCAGGATGTCCACAATGCCAAGCCTGCGCCGAGAAAATACCAGTGCTTCAAGGGGCTAGCATCCCGTTTGTAGTAGCGGGTAATGGCTACAGCGTAAGCTTCATCGGTAAGCAAATAAGCGAGTATCCCTTTCCATAAGGGTGGCAACTTCCTCACATGCGGCGCAACGGATGCACTATAGAGGGCGTGGCGCAAATTGATCACAAATCCGGTCACGATCATTACCAGTGCGGGCGTGCCAATCCCGGCAAGTTGCACGAGCATGAATTGTGCCGAGCCGGCAAAGACGATCACCGACATGGCTTGCGCTTCTGCCTCGCTCAGCCCGGCTCCTAACGCCAGAATACCGTAGATCATCCCAAAGGGGATCACACCTACGAGAATAGGGAGTTCATCTTTGATACCGTGAAGGAATTCGTGTTTTGCACTTTGCATTTTTTCTCCAAACTCTGCCAATTATAGACGAAATCTCTCTTACTGAAAGCTGCGTTCTCGTATACAATTCGGTAGTGCTTTAGTATCAAGTGATGCTCTTTTTTTATATGTCACTGCGAGCGTCTTTTTGCGAAGTATTCTCCCCCAAAGTGATGGAGATTGCTGCAGTCGCTATCGCTCCCTCGCACGAGTACCCTTCAGGGTAATGACATCACTTAGATTGAGACACTACTTACAATTCAAGGTGTTAGTTTTATCTAAATAGGAGATGGATCATGAGCTTTCTTGGTAATTTAATCTGGTTGATTTTTGGTGGCTTTCTTTCGGGGTTGGGATATATCGTTGGTGGTCTGCTGACGATGCTAACGATCATTGGTATCCCTTTTGGGAAAGGGGCAATCAAATTGGGCGTGGCGACGATGGCACCCTTTGGACGTGAGATCGTTATTACAGACGAATCGCTCACGCCCTTGAATTTGATCTTCAACGCTCTCTGGGCAATTTTGTTTGGCTGGGAGATTGCTATTTCTCATCTTGTGCATGGCTTGATCTTTGCGATCACCATTGTTGGTTTGCCCTTTGCCAAGCAGCATTTCAAGCTAATCCCGCTGGCATTATTCCCCTTTGGAAAAGAATTGCGCTAATATCGTTCCCCTAGCCCTCTCTTTTAGGAGAGGGCCTTTCTTTTTAATGCTATAACTCTTGTACAGGAGATTTTATGAATAACTGGATTGCTCTCATTATCACCTTTGCGGCAGCCTTGGGCTGGTTGCGTTTGATGGATTTTTTCGCACATCGTGGATGGATCGAATCTCGTCTGAGCCGGAAAATTATCCATATTGGCACGGGGCCCATTTTTGTGCTGTGCTGGCTGCTCTTTGACGATATATCTGCTGCGCGTTGGATGGCTGCGCTTGTGCCCTTTGCGATTACTGTACAATTTGCGTTGATCGGGCTGGGGATCATGAAAGACGAAGCCTCCGTGAAGGCGATGTCGCGCACGGGTGACCCGAAAGAGATTTTGCGCGGCCCGCTTTTTTACGGGATTGTCTTCGTGGTCATGACGCTCGTCTTTTGGAAGGATTCTCCTGTTGGCATCATCGCATTGATGTTAATGTGTGGCGGTGATGGTATTGCAGATGTGGTCGGGCGGCGTGTGAAATCAGCAAAACTGCCCTGGAGCCGTGAGAAATCTGTTGTCGGGTCGTTGGCGGTATTTGCGGGGGGCTGGCTGCTGGCTGTTTTGGTGGTAGCAATTTTTGTCTCTGCGGGTGTTTTCGGTGGCTCATCCACGAGCTACTTTTTCCCGATAGCCATTATCGCCTTTGTTGGAATGTTGGTCGAGTCACTTCCCTTCCGAGAAGTGGACAATTTAACAGTGACGATCGCAGCTGTTTTTTTAGGGATGTTTTTATTCTGATTTCCAAGATGTAAGGTTGTTTTAACCTAAGAAGTGGTAAGATATTCGGACATGTAAATTTCTTTTTAAGTTCGCAGTAGGTTCTCCTAAATTATGTTAAAAGTTATCTTACAAGCGCCTAAACATGTTCACCCTTTTCGTGAACCCGCTCGAGAATTGCGTGTCCAGAATAAGCCCCTTTGGCTTTGGCAGCGTAATGTTTTGGAGCAATATACCACGCGAGAAGTAGAGCTACAGCCAGGTGACCGCATTCCGCAAGAGCGGGTAGAGATGTTGGTTTATCGCAATAATCTCTTTTTCGATCAGGGCTATATTGATGCTTTTGTTGCAACTGCAAGAGAGCATGGACGCGCTTGTCGGGCGGCTTTTCATGCAGATAACCCGGCTTTTCGAGAACACGCTTTACCACTTTCAAATTCTTATACATCGGCGGGGAATTTGTATCTCGCCGATCTTTGGTATTACCCACATGGTCCGGTTGCAGATACGCGTCCACTGATCGTTGATATGGAATCTAGTGAAGTTGGCTATTATCATGTGCCAACCTATATGGCTGATCAGAGCGGCGATCTTGTTTTTCAGGTTCCCATGCGCTCATTTCTCGCAATTGATTCGTGGGTGCATATCTTTATTGCAGATGTAGTTTTTGGTGTTTTCTCGCGCGGTCTTCAGTTTGAAAAACAGCTGGAAGAAGATCTGGGTTTCAAGGTGAAGGTTTTAGCCAAAGCACTTTATGAAGGACGCCAGGTTTTGGAATGCTCTGAGTTGGTCAAGATCGGTAAAGATTGTGTGATCGATCCCAAAGCAGTTATTCACGGACCTACGACAATTGGCGATAATGTCACCATTGGGGCGGGAGCAATTGTTGAGAATTGTATTATTGGCGATAATGTGAATATCTCGCAAGATTGCCAGTTGATGCTCTCGGTTGTTGGGGACGGTACCTTTCTCCCCTTTAAATCTGCCCTTTTTATGACCAGCATTATGGACAACAGCATGGTTGCGCAAAACACCTGTTTGCAAATGTGCGTGGTTGGGCGCAACACTTTTATTGGCGCCGGCTCTACATTTACAGACTATAACCTGATCCCTGCCCCGATCAAGGCAATGGATGGGAACGATACGCTGCGTGATTCAAACCGCCCTGTGATCGGCGGCTGTGTAGGACATAATTGCCGTATCGGTTCAGGGATGATCGTTTATCCGGCGCGCACGATCGAATCGGATGTGGTTTTAGCGGCGACAACAGAGCGCCGTGTGATCGACAAAAATATTAGCTTTGAAGATAGCGACCATCATGATCTTCGTTTGGGCCATTTACACATGACTCCCTATCACCGCAAAGACGAAAAGGACGTAGAATCCTGGTAAATGGATAGTTTTGCCTTCATCATTCATCCCATAGACCCCAAAAGAGATGTTAGCCGAAAGTTCCCGTTTTTGGGGCGCATACTCACCGCAGGGCAAATAGATTTTTTCTCAACCTTTTTTCCACCAGTTTACCTCTCCGAGATCGAAGGGATTCGCTCTGAAGCAACTGGCAAAGAAATAAAAGGCTGGTTTATTGCCTGCCCCTATACGCCGCGTCGCATGTTAAGTTTGCCTGAAAAAACGGTCTATCGTAAAATTATACAGACCGGCAAAATGGCAGAAAAACTCGGCGCAAAAATGCTTGGCTTGGGCGCATTTACATCTGTTGTTGGTGATGCCGGGGTCAGCATTGCCAAAGGTTTGGATATCCCTGTTACAACGGGAGATGCTTTTACGGTAGCGATAGCTGTTGAAGCGATCCGTGAAGCGGCAAATCTCATGGGCATAGACCTTGCAAAAGCAACGGCAGCAGTTGTGGGCGCGGGCGGCTCGATCGGTCGCGTTTGCGCAGAGTTTCTTGCAGATGATGTCCAGGAACTATACTTATTAGGACGTCGCCCTGAACCTTTAGAAAAACTAAAAGAAAAATTGGAATTATCTGCCTTTGCGAAATTGCATACAGGGACGGATCTTTCTCTTTTGCGAGATGCAGACCTAATTTTGACCGTGACAAGCGCGGTCCACGAAGAGGTGCTGCGTCCCGAACATCTACGCAGTGGAAGCGTGATCTGCGACGTGGCGCGCCCCCGTGATGTTTCTGCAATGGTCGCCGCAGAAAGAGATGATATATTAGTGATAGACGGCGGGATGGTTGATATTCCCGGAGCAGTTGATTTTCATTTTGACTTCGGCTTTCCTGAAGGCAAGGCTTATGCTTGTATGGCAGAAACAATGGCTTTGGCTTTAGAAGGCCGTTTTGAAGATTACACGTTAGGAAAAGATATTTCACGCAGCCGCGTGGAAGAAATTGCAGCGATTGCCAAAAAACATGGCTTTCGCTTGAGCGGTTTCCGCTCTTTTGAAAAAGAAGTAACGAAAGCACAGATCGAATCTGTGCGTCGCAAAGCAGCGAAGAATTTCAGTGAACGAGCTGCAAAAGCTTAGTTCTATTCGTATCAGTTCAAACCTTGGAGGTCCCGTATGGGAAAAGCCCGCCTTTTGGTTGTTGAAGACGATGCCGATATCGCCAATATGCTGAAAATTTATTTCAGCGGATTGGATTACGAAGTAGACATCGCCCCGCGCGGCAACGACGCGTTGGAGAAAACTCGACAAGTTTTGCCCCATTTGATCGTGCTAGACATCATGTTGCCCGATATAGACGGTTATGAAGTCTGCCGCACCTTGCGTACCAGCACACGCACCAGCCATATCCCGGTTATCTTTTTAACTCAAAAAGATGAGCGTAGTGATAAGTTGCAGGGGCTGGAGTTGGGCGCAGATGATTACATTACCAAACCATTCGACATTGAAGAACTTAAGCTGCGTGTGCAAGGCGCAATTCGCCGTTCAGAGCGCGAGAGTCTTACCGACCCACGTTCCGGGTTACCGGCTGGGCGCCTGATCGAAGAGCAGCTTCGCCGTATTATCCGTGAGGAGGGCTGGGCATTGATGGATTTACGCATTAGCCACTTCTCTGCATTTAAC
The DNA here is from genome assembly GCA_018648605.1 of Anaerolineae bacterium. GTDB lineage: Bacteria > Chloroflexota > Anaerolineae > Anaerolineales > Villigracilaceae > Desulfolinea. The sequence continues at coordinate 6,103 of JABGQU010000013.1, forward strand.
GATGTCTATGGTTTCGTGGCTGGCGATGATGTTTTGCGCTTCTCTGCAATGTTGCTTGGCGAAATTGTAGACGCACATGGTACGCCAAATGATTTCATTGGTCATGCCGGTGGCGATAACTTTATCATTATCTCTACAGATGAAATGATGCCAGCGATCAGGAAGGCAGTTACAGAGCGTTTTGACGAAGAAGTGAAGACGCACTATAACTTTATGGATCGAGAGCAAGGCTTTGTGCAAACGACAAATGCTGAGGGAGAGATGGTTCAATCACCATTGATGAATATGACGCTGGGCGTGATCTCACCTGAGCAACAGCGCTTTGCTGATATACGCGAGATCACAGAAATGGCAGCCGAAGCACGCCGTTTAGATCCCTCCTCTGAGGCTTAGGTCTAGATCAAATTATGAATTCAGGGATTGCTCCAGGGCTTCTCGTTGTAGCGCTCGGACTAGTAGTCATTGCGCTAGTTTGGTTTTTAACGCGCTGGGCTTTACGTTTACAACCATCCTGGGAAGCTGCGATCAAATCCCCTGAAACAGAAATTCCGGAACACGAAGATGCCGTGCTGCTAATCCACTCAGGTGGGCGTGTGGAATATGCCAATTCAATAGCCCGAGAGTGGTTTGGGCTGGTTGAGGGCGAAACGCCAAACCTGGAGCGTTTGGCGCGGCGTGTACGCCCAAGCGACACATTTTGGAATTTATGTATTTCAGAAGGACAAGCACGTTTTTCATTAGGGGGACGATTGGTAGAGGGTATTTCCTATCAAGTGCCTGGTGAAAAATTCTCTATGCTACTCACGTTACGTCAACCTGAGCTTACTGCTGGGCTTGCAGAAGCCGGTGATGTATCGGGATCAGTTTTAAGAATTATCACAGATTTTGGACAAGCAATTGCCGAGAATCTCAATCTGGAAGCTACCCTGAAAGCTATCATTGAGAATGTAGAAAAACTGGTGCCTTCGGATATTTTAGAAATTAAGATGTTCGACGAAGCGAGTCAATCTTTTACTTCTTATCGATTTGGGACGCTGAATGGAGAAACCTACATGGAGCGTAGCGAGAATACGCGCTTTGGAAATTATTCAGCCTATATCGCAGAACACCAAGAACCCTTATTTGTTTCCGATACCCAAACTTATAGAGAAGTTCGGTTTATAGAAGGAACAGATCAATATTCGATTCGCTCTTATCTCGGTCTGCCTCTCCATGCAGGTGGCGAGCTAGTGGGGATGTTAGAAGTTGGGCAGATCGCGGAAGATGCTTATGCTCCTGAAGATCAAGATATTCTTCTTTTGATCGCTGGGCAGGCAGCGGTTGCACTCCGCAATGCGTTACTCTATGAAAATGAACAGCGTCGTGCGGTAGAGCTTTCCAGTTTGGCGAATTTAGCACAGTCAGCAGGTTCATTACAAGATAGAGATGTTTTTTTTAACGCTTTAGTGAACAATATCCGCCCACTTTTCAATGTGAAAATTTTGGGCTTTTTACTTTATGACGAAGATCGACGTGTGCTGGAAGGACAAGTCCCCTTTTATGGAATCCCACCTCATATCGTTGAAGTTTACCGTGCCAATATCCAGATTGATAGTATCGCGGAAGAGATCCTCAGTACTCAAGATGCGCTGATTACCTTAGAAGCAACAACAGATGAGCGCTGGCAGGAGCTTCGTATCCATAATATTGCACAAGCCGCCAGCTTGCACGAGACGGCTTTGGTTCCTTTGATTTCGAGTGGGCGCTTTTTGGGGTATTTGCAATTCTCAAACCATACGCAGAATATTCAATCATTCTCTGAAAACGAAATTCATTTGATGAATGTTGTTGCTAATCAAGCGGCAACGATTATTGATAACGCCAGCCTTGTTTTGCAAACTCGCCAGCGCGCTCGTCGAGCTGAAACGATGCGACGTGTTGCAAGCCTTGTTTCCTCTTCGGCTACATTGGAAGAGACGATCCGGTTTTCGGTACGCGAGTTGGTACAACTTTTGAAGGCAGATTCAGCGGTCATCTTTTTATTAGACGAAGAGCAAGCCACGCTAAATGCACATGAAGCGTCCTTTTATGGTGTGCCTGACGAAAGTATTAAGCGATTTTCGCAACTTTTTGTTGAGGATCCTCAATTCCGTTTTACAGTAACGGGTAGCCAGAAAGCATTTATATCTGGTAATTTGCAGGCAGATCGTCGTGTTTTGGGTTTTTATCGCCCGGTAACTGAAGCCTCTGAAATGCAATCGGCATTGGTAGTGCCAATAGTTATTCGAGAGCGCGGTGTTGGCGAGATGGTCATAGGTAGTCGTTTGCCTGATTATTTTACAAGTTATGACCTTCAGGCTGCAATTGCAGTTGCTGAACAGCTTGGAATTGTTTTAGAAACATCACATGTTTCGGCACAAACTGATGAAAGTTTGCGCTTGCGCGTAGAGCAATTGACAGCTCTTTCACGCGTTAGCCGTGAGCTAAGCGGAAGCCTTAATCTTAGGCATTTATTACAGGTTGTTTATGATGAGGGCTTGAAGACAACCAAGGCTGATTGCGGAACGATTACACTTTTTAACCAGGTTTCTCTTGAAAATGGTGAAGCGCCAGAGAGTATATTGGCTTTGGGTTGCACTCAGGGGGTTGGTTTAACGGAAATCGAAGCGGAAGTAGTGCGTAGCGGCAAAGCAGTTCTCGTGGATGATGCTGTTGAAGGGGAGTATCCAGCCAGCCATGAGGGCGTTCGCTCTGCTTTGGTCGCTCCAATTGCTTATAAGGGAAAAACGGTTGGACTATTCCATCTGCATTCAATGTTTCCGCATCATTTTAATCAAGAGACTTTGGATGTGGTGCAAACTTTGGCGACGCAGGCTGCGATCGCGATGGGGAACGCGTATCGTTACGAGGAACAGGTACGGCATGGAAAATTGCTCGAACGCCGCGCCGATACACTCTCCAGTTTGCTTGATACAACGACGGTTCTTGAGTTAGAACATCCATTGGCAGACTCCCTGCTTAAAATTTCTGGCGGAATTCGTGATGCTACGCATTTTGATGTCGTTTTGGTTAGTGTTTATGATATTGAAACGGGGATGTTGCGCCGTGTAACTGGCGTAGGGCTTGACGATGAGCAATTGACAAGCCTTCAAGAACGCGAGCAGCCTTATCTTAGTGTTCAACAATTTTTGAAGCCTGAGTTTAGGCTAGGTAGCGCATATTATATTCCTGGCGATGAAGCACCCGTTGTGCCAAGTGATTTGCATATTCTGACGTTGGAAGAGAGTTTAGAAAATGGTGTTCAAGATGCCTGGCATCCTGACGATATCTTTGTTTTTGTGCTTAGAGATCAATTTGACGAACCATTGGGAATGATCAGTCTTGATCAGCCGCGTGATGGTAATGCTCCTGATGAAGCAAGCGTTGAAGCAGTTGAGATATTTGCGGCGCAGGCTGCTTTAATTATTAATAGTCAGGCACGTTTGCAGGAATATCAAGAACGAGTGGATGCCTTATCTTCTGGTTTAGAACGTCAGCAACGCTTGTTGAATATTAGCCAGAATGATTTGCCGATTTTGTTGCGCAAAGACCTTGAACAAACGATCACTGTACAAAACCTTGAACAAAGCTCTCAACGAATTCATGCCGGGATGCAGATCACCGAAGCTGTCAGTATGCAAATAGATGCCTCATCTGCATTACAGGCATTAGGGCGTGAAATTCTGACGCATATGGGCATGATGACCGCCTTTATCGCAGAGAACACTCTTGAAGGCCCTCATCTTATCAGCACGATGGGCGATCTCCCCGGCACACTCAATGCAGATGCGCTATTTGGACAGAGAAACCCTCTGCGCTCTTGTTTGCAAACAGGTGAACTTTTGCTAATTGGCAATCTCGATGAGAACGATGAATGGCGCGAAACCGCCTTGCTGACTGCCTTGAAATCAAAGAGTATGATGGCGTTGCCGATCAATGTAGAAGGTGAAACGGTTGCTGCGATTCTTGCCGTGAGCAAAGAACCGTTACCTACGCTCAATGAAGAAGATCGACAAGTTTATTATCAGATTTCACGCCAAACTTCAGTGATTTTCCAAAATATCCATTTGCTCACTTCTGCACGCCGTCGCCTTCAGGAAGTTAACCTTTTGCTTGATTTCAGCCGAACGGTTAGTGATTTAGGTCCTGCGAGCATCATGGAAGCACTTCTCAAGAATTCTCTTCAAGTTATTTCTGACGCCCATGCTGGAGTGGTTTTGCTCTGGAATGAAGTTTCAGAAAAACTTGAGCCAGCCGCTGTGCAAAACTATGTTGATGATGAAAGCATGGCAAAGATCTCTTATCGTTTTGGAGAAGCACTTCCTGGTATCGTTTTTTCGGAACGGAAATCACGTAATCTGGACGAGATCAATTTTGCGCGTGACTACATCCTCTCAGCTGCCCATTTATTGCTATATCGCCAAGCGACGGGAGGCAGGCTACCGGTATCCAGTTTGTTGATCCCGATCCAAACCGGTGACTATTGCTTGGGTGTTTTGGTCTTGGATAACTTTAATAAAGCGGGTGCTTTCCAAAAAGAAGATGAAGCATTGCTTCTCTCATTGGCACAGCAAGTTGCGCTTTCGCTCCAAAATGTCCGCTTGCTCCAGTCAACTGAAGAGCGCGCAACACAGCTCGAGTCACTCACTGATGTTACGGCAACAATTAGCGCAAGCCTGCAAAGCGATGAACTGATCCCATCTGTTCTGAGCCAATTGGAAAGAGTTATCCCATACGATTGCGCAACGCTTTGGCTTCATAATGAAGGAGAATTGAAAGCTGCGGCAGCACAGGGTTTTGATGATGATAGCGCCCATGTTGGCATTGCTGTACCTTCAATAGAAAAACTTGCCTTAGAAGAAGTTTTGCGTGGTGGAAAAGCAATTTCTGTTCCAAACCTGCGCGAAGATGACCGCTTCCGCCTTATTGGTGACCCAGATAACTTGTCGTGGCTGGGCATGCCACTGTTTTTCAAAGAGGATGTTATCGGTGTAATGGTACTGGAAAAGAAAGAAAATAGTTTCTACACCTTAGCGCATGTACAAGTTGGTACAACCTTTGCGGGTCAAGTTGCGGTGGCACTTGAGAACGCTCGCCTTTTCAAAGATAGCCAGAATCGTGCTACCGAGTTGAACCAGCTTACCGAAAATTTGGAGCAACGGGTCACGGATCGTACCGCTGAACTTGAACATGAGCAGCGTAATACAAAAACCTTGCTGGATATTCTTACCGAAGTTTCTGCAAGCCTCGATCTGGACCTGGCGCTAAAACGCACGCTGGCTCTGTTAAATGAAACAGTTGGTGCTGAGCAGGGAACGGTCATGCTTGTTAATCCTGAAGATAATTTACTTCATTATCGTGCGGGCGATGGCTACCTCTCTAAAGCGAAAGATATTGATAAAAAGACCACTCTAAAAATAGGCGAAGGTTTGGCTGGTTGGGTAGTAAAACAGCGAGAGGCAGCTTTAATTGATGATCTCGATCAAGATGATCGCTGGGTAAATGTTGAATCTGATCTGCAACGACATCGTAGTGCTGTCGCTGCTCCATTGATGGTCGGAGAAGATGTGATTGGTGTGTTGCTGGTCTTCAATCGCGAAATAGCCTTCTTTAGTCCTGAACAACTTAATTTGATTAAAGTAATTGCGGGGCAGGTTGCGGTTGCGATCAATAATGCGAATCTATATAAATTGATTCGGGAGCAAGCCGAACGTCTGGGGAATATGTTGCGAAATGAGCAAGAAGAGGCTAGTCGTTCACAGGCAATCCTCGAAGCGGTCGCGGATGGTGTGCTTGTTACCGATTCCGAAAATCGGATCAGCTTTATTAATGCGTCGGCAGAACGTATCTTGGGCATTATTTCTGGAAAAGTTATTAATCAGACCCTTAAAGAATTTAGTGGTCTTTTTGGTCGGGCTGCAAATATTTGGCACGAGATCATTCATGGATGGTATGAAGCCCCTTCTGAATATAGAGAAGGCGATACCTATGCCGAACAATTGGAATTGGAAGATGGGCGTGTAGTTTTGGTCCATTTAGCGCCTGTATTGCTGCGTAATAATGACTTTTTAGGTACGGTTTCTATTTTCCGTGATATTACGCATGAAGTAGAAGTAGATCGCCTGAAATCGGAATTTGTAGCCACCGTTAGCCACGAGTTGCGCACCCCGATGACGTCGATACGCGGGTATGTGGATATATTGCTTATGGGTGCAGCGGGCACGCTGACTGAGAATCAAACCCATTTCCTGGATATTATTCGCAATAATACTGAGCGTTTGAATATCTTGGTGACAGACTTGCTTGATATTTCTCGCCTTGAATCTGGTCGAGTTACACTCACCCCTCAAGAGATCAAGTTACAAGATATTGCGAATGATGTGATTGATACTGTTAAGAAGCGTTCAATTGATGAAGAAAAACCAATGAAGTTTTCTCTTAATCTTGCTCCGAAATTACCAGCCGTTTATGCTGATCCTGAGCGTTTACGTCAGATCGTGAATAATCTGGTTGAAAACGCATTTCACTATACCCAGGGAAACGGGGAAGTTGCTGTTACGATCAAGCTAGTCAATGGCGGCGATGAAGTGCAAGTGGATGTTCATGATACTGGCGTGGGGATTGCAGTGGAAGATCAAAAACAGGTCTTTGAACGTTTTTATCGCGGGGAAGACCCTTTGGTATTAGCAACGCCCGGAACAGGTTTAGGGCTACCAATTGTGAGACAGTTGGTGGAGATGCATCGTGGAAATATTTGGGTAGAAAGTTCTGGGAAGCCAGGAGAAGGAAGTACTTTCTCCTTTACACTTCCTGTTTATAAAAAATCTGAGTGAGGCTTTAATGGCAAAAATAGTAATTGCAGAAGACGAGCGTGATATTCGAGACTTGATCGCCTTTACTTTGCGTTTTGCGGGACATGAAGTGACAGCAGCTTCAAATGGCGAAGAAGCAGTTGAGTTAGCAGAAAAGGAAAATCCTGATCTGATCTTACTGGATGTACGTATGCCGCGCATGACAGGTTATGATGCTTGTCGCTCGATAAAAAAGAAACCAGCTTTAGTGGATACTCCGGTTGTTTTTCTCTCCGCAAAAGGACAAGAATCGGAAATAGAAACAGGTATGGATGCTGGTGCTGAAGAATATCTTCTCAAGCCCTTCTCACCCGATGAGTTGACTTCTCGGGTTGGTGAGATATTAGCAAAATTTGGTAAATAAAACCGGGATCTGAGTTAAAAAAATGAGTGTTGTTTTATTAAACGAAGCGATTGTGCATTATGAGGTACTAGGGCGTGGGCGCCCAGTTATCTTTCTGCACGGTTGGGTCGGCTCATGGCGATATTGGATTTCATCCATGCAAGTTGCCTCAACTTCGTTTCGCGCGTATGCGTTAGATCTTTGGGGATTTGGCGCCACAGCACAATATAAACAACACCCGGATTTTTATCAGTTGAGTAATCAGACAGAGTTATTACGCATATTCTTAGACGAGATGGGAATTGGTAAAGTAGCCCTTGTGGGACACGGCTTAGGCGCCTTGGTTGCACTGGGCTATACAGCTTCTTATCCCGATGCGGTGGATCGCACGATGCTTATCAATTGCCCGTTGGATACAAAAGCAATTAGTACGCGTTTATTCAATGATTCGATCGAAACTTTGGTAAGTAGTTTTTCAAACAGCTTGCCAAATGGTGAAACTGCCTTGGCAGATGCGAAAAAAGCAGACCCTGCTGCAATTGCTGCTTCTCAAAATGGTATCGTAGCTGAAGATGTTTTCAACAAGGTTAATCGCCAACACACGCCTTGTCTTCTTGTGAGTAGCGCGGAAGATGAATTGGTTAGCTTGCCGAGTATGGAACAATTAACACTGCTTTCTGATCTGGGGCATCATATTATTTTGGATGGGGCTGGTCACTTCCCTATGCTTGATTCTGCTGCTAAGTTTAACCGCTTGCTAACCGATTTCCTTGCGCTGGATTCAGGACTTAGCATCAAGGAGCTTAGTTTAAAAGATGAATGGCGTCGAAGAGTGCGCTAGCGTTGACAAAAAAAAGAGACCATAGTAATATTTGCTCCGCAATGGCGAGGTAGCTCAGTTGGCAGAGCGGAGGACTCATAAGCCTTAGGTCGAGGGTTCAAGTCCCTCTCTCGCCACTAACTAAAAAACCTGTCGTAAGACAGGTTTTTTGATTCTATAACGGAAGCAACTTGAATACACGAGCGTTACTGTGCTATTTGTCGCGCGGGGAAATTTCTAGCGTTCAAAAAAGAGCGCATACCAAATTTGCCATTTCATCAATCTTTCTGGGGCGGGAGTCGAGGGAATGATTTCCATTGGCAAAGTTCCTGGAGCGGGCATTGGGATGATAAGCTGATCTCCTTCCTGAATTTCACCATTCTTACGCGCTTCCCCCTCAGTGACAGGATCGGATGTTGCTATTGCGATCTGTGTTTGCAAGGCAACTTGTGTTTGCATTGCCTGTGTTGCCTCGGCGCGTGCAGTTAATGCCTTTTCGTTGAGCTGATTGAGTTTCTCAAGGCGCGTATTATAATCCATCACTAAAAAGACGAGAACGATCACGCCGATCACAATTGCAATTTCTTTCATTGAGTTTCGCCATAATTTCATGCCATTATCTTATCTTTATTCTGAATGCTTGGCAAGTTACAGGCAGCAGTTTCTAAAAAAACAGACACTGAATGTTTGACGCTCTTTATGCCCTCTGGTATACTTGCCCGCCGAGCGTTGTACCCTTCGCTCAAAATATTCTAGCTATTGAAAGGGCTTGAAAAAATGAAAATTTTATTGATGAAAGACGTTTTTAAACTTGGTCGTGCCGGTGATATCAAGAAAGTCGCTGATGGATATGGTCGTAATTTTTTGCTCCCCCAAGGTTTAGCTGTTCTTGCTACCCCGGGCGCTCTTAAACAGGCTGATCGCATCCGCGACAGAGCTGCGGAACGCCGCCAAGCATTGAATAATGAACTCAGCGGGTTGGCTGAGAAGATCGAAAGCTTGCGTTTGCTCTTCCCTGCTAAAGCTGGTGAAACAGACAAACTTTATGGTTCTATTACCACTCAGCAGGTTGCCGATGCCGCTACTGAAGCAACCACCTTTGAGATCAAACGTCAACAACTTGAAGTTCAGCCTATTCGTACCCTGGGTGTGCATATTGCCAAGGTTCGTCTCACAATGGACCTTGTCCCCGAATTCAAAGTTGTTGTCTATCGCGAGGGTGAAGCCGCCCCTAAAGAAGGCGAAGAATTTGCTGAGACTGAACTTGTAGAAGCTGAAGAAGCTGTCGAAGTAGAAGAAGTTGTTGAAGCTACCGAAGCACCTGAGGCTGAAGAAGCTGTCGAAGAGACAGAAGAAACCGAAGCCTCCGAAGAATAGTTTCCCCCGCCCGCCTAAAAATAATGACATCACCGGTTCTCCTAAACGCAGGGGTCCGGTGATGTGTTCTTAACAACATGTCTCTCACAATCGGTCAACAACTCAAAAACGCGCGCCTGGATCATAATCTTAGCCTCGAAGATGTCTTCAAGAGTACCCGTATTCGCATAAAATATCTTGAAGCCCTCGAAGCCGATGATTTCTCAGTGATGCCCTCGCCCACACAGGGGCGTGGTTTTTTGCGTCTTTATGCCCAACATCTTGATCTGGATATCGACATGCTGCTTGCAGAAATGCGCCAGGCAGAAGCGGTCGAAGCCTCCTTTGCTAAAGTGGATGAAGCCTCTGTTGAAGATGAAGAGATCGTGGAAGAAGAAGCGGATGATGCGCCTGCGTTACCAGAAGAAAAATTGTCTAAACCCATTTGGGCGCAGTTACTCAACAGAATTGGCGTAACGCTCGCAAGCCCCGAACCTGCTCCCGTGCAAGAGGCAGAATCCGCTCCCATAGTGGAGGCAAGCCCAATATCCGCGTCTGAAGCGGAGGTTGAGCCCGAGCCTGCTACTGAAGTGGACGAAGGCATCCTGCTTGAACCATCCGAACCGCTCGAAGAATCCCGCATCGCCTTTGCGAAGATCGGCGCAACCCTGCGCGAACGCCGTGAATTGCTCAGCCTGACTTACGAAGAGATCGAGGGGCATATTCACCTGCGTCCGCATTATTTGGCGGCTCTTGAAGTAGGTAAATTTGACACCCTGCCATCGCCCGTGCAAACACGGGGAATGCTTAGTAATTACGCCGACTTTCTGGATTTGGATGCAGACGCTTTGTTGCTGCGTTTTGCAGAAGGCTTGCAGGCACAACGCATTGAGCGGCATGTTGAAGTGGCCGCTCAATTTGAAAGCAGAGTGAAAAAACGCCGGAATAAATTTTCTTTGGGTGGCTTCGTTGCCCCAGACTTGATCTTTGGTGTGACGGTGGTTGTGCTAATTGTCGCTTTCTCTGCTTGGGGATTGAGTAAGATCGCCAAAACGCGTGCTGAGACAGACGCAATCGCGGCCGCAACTGCTCCCTCGATTGCCGATATTTTAATGACAACCCCAACACTGGAAGTAGAAGAAATTGTGACACCCACGTTGGTTGTGGTCAATACGCCTGGTGGAGAAGTTGGAACACCCTTGCCTCTCGATGAAAATATTCCTGAAGGTGCAGACCTTGGTGTGCAGATTTTAGTAACTATTTTAGAGCGTAGCTGGCTGCGCGTTAGTGTAGACGGAGAACTTGCTTTTGAAGGGCGTGCGCAACCAAACGCAACTTTTGTTTATGAGGGGAACGAATCTGTCGAGATTTTAACCGCCAATGGTGCAGGGGTGCGCATTGCGTATAATCAACGAGACTTGGGTTTGATGGGCGGATTTGGTGAAATTGTGCAACGAATTTATGGCGCACGCGGCATTCTAACCCTTACGGTTACGCCGACTTCACTTGCAACAGAAACACCCACGCCAACCATAACACCCTCCCCAACATTGCCGCCTACGGCAACAGCTTTAGAGTAATACTTGCCTTTGGCGTATTTTTAGATATGCTGAATTTCCCTTAAAGGTTGAAAAAACATGAAAGAAAACACATTTCATTTAGTCTCATTAGGTTGTGCCAAAAACACCGTTGACTCGGATTCGATGGCACAGCTTTTATTGCAGGATGGCTACAGCGCATCCGAAGACCCTGCTCTGGCAGATGTGCTGATCGTCAACACTTGCGGATTTATTGGTCCTTCCCGTGATGAGTCGATTGGCATTTTGCAGGAACTCGCTGAAGAAAAAGAAGAGGGGCAGTTGCTCATCGCGGCGGGATGTTTATCGCAACGTTTCAGTGAATATGTCGCGGAGAAAGTTCCCGGCATAGACGGAATGCTCGGCACCCGCCGCTGGATGGATGTTGTCACAGTCGTGAAGAAACTCCGCAAAATGCGCAATAATTACCGCCCTGAAGTGCTCTATCATTTGCCAGAAAATGCCAAAACTGTTGGCACCGATGAAGGCGATGTTTTACGCGCGAATGTTTTTGGCTCTAGTGCTTACATAAAAATAGCCGATGGCTGCCGCCGCCCGTGTGCTTTTTGTTCAATCCCGCTCATTAAAGGCACAGCCGTTAGCCGTCCTCTTGATGCTATTGTTGAAGAAGCCCAAATTCTCTACGATAACGGCATCCGTGAGTTGATTCTGATTGCTCAAGATAGCACTGATTATGGTCATGATCTCGGCATGAAAGATGGTCTCGCTATTTTGCTCGAAGCGATCACCGACGCTGTTCCCAACATAGACTGGATTCGCATCATGTACGCTTACCCGGGCTATGTCACAGATCGACTGATCGACGTGATGGCAGAACGCCCGCAAATTTTGCCCTATCTTGATATCCCCCTCCAGCACGCCAGCCGCGAAATGCTTTTGCGGATGAAACGCCCCGCCAATATGGAATGGGTGCATAAAACCCTCGCAAAAATGCGCGAGCGTATCGAAAATCTCACCATCCGCACGACCTTTATTGTTGGTTACCCGGGCGAGACCGAAGAAGAATTTCAGGCGTTGCTCGATTTTCTTGAAAAAACTCGCTTCGACCGCGTGGGCGCGTTCACTTTCTCTTTTGAACCGGGTACAACCAGTGAGCCACTCGGCGATCCGATTTCGCAAGAAGTTAAAGATGAACGCTGGGAACGCCTGATGGAGCTTCAACAGAATATCTCGCTGCAAATCAACCAATCCTTCGTTGGTAAAACACTCGATATCCTTATTGAAGGCTACGACGAAGAACAAGGCATCTCCATCGGTCGCTCCTATCGTGATGCCCCTGAGATCGACGGCATGGTCTTTATCGAAGGCAATGCAACCGTCGGCGAGATTGTTCCTGTGCGCATTACTGGTGCAATGGCGTATGATCTGACTGGCGTTTTAGTGTAAATACCATCCAGTTCCTGAGCGGAGCGACCGATAGGGAGCGCAGTCGAAGGACGATCTTTTCAAGACCCGCTTTCGACACACATCTCACTTCGTTCGATATTCCGCTCAGAGACTGTATACAAAGGAAATAAACATGTTCAACATCAACAACCCCGAAGTAAAATTCGCCCTCGATGCTGTGCGTCAGGCGGCAAAACTTGTTCAGACCGTGCAAACCGAAACTGCCGAAAATGCCCTCACCAAAGGTGATAAGTCCCCCGTTACCGTTGCAGATTTCGCATCCCAAGCCCTTGTCTCTCATATGCTGATGCAGCGTTTCCCCGATGCTGTGCTGGTGGGAGAAGAGGCTTCTGATGCGCTAAAAGAAGAGGGAGCAGAGCATTTGCTCGAGCAAGTAACGGGATATGCAGCCCGCTTCATCCCCGATGCCAAACCTGATACCGTTTGTGAATGGATCGACCGTGGCGCAGCGGATCCCGCTAAACGCTTCTGGACGCTTGATCCCATCGACGGGACAAAGGGATTCATCCGTGGCGACCAATACGCCGTTGCGCTCGCGCTCGTCGAAGATGGCGATGTGAAAATCGGCGTGCTCGGTTGCCCCAACCTGACGGATGGCTATATCTCCGAGCCGGGCGGCGCAGGCACGCTGATGATCGCAGTCCGCGGCGAAGGGACGTGGTTAACGAGCATGGCTGATGCCGACAATAATGATTGGAAACGGATTCAAGCCTCCCCACGTGCGAATCCGACAGAAGCTCGCTTGATGCGCTCTTTTGAATCTGGTCATACGGATGTGAGTAAAATCGACGAGATTTCATCCGCATTAGGGACAGAAGCTGAACCTGTGCGTATGGATAGCCAGGCGAAATATGCTGTCTTAGCAGTCGGTGCGGGCGAGGTGATTTTGCGCTTGCTTTCGCCAAAAATGCCGAATTACCAAGAGAAAATTTGGGATCAAGCCGCTGGCGCGATCGTGCTGGAAGAAGCGGGCGGACGCATCAGTGACCTGAGCGGAAAACCACTCGATTTTTCAGTCGGTCGAAAATTGGTCAATAATCGCGGCGTGTTGGCAACAAATGGTTTGCTACACGATGCGGCGCTGAAAGCCCTGAAGGATGTTGGGGCGTAGATAGAATGGGTAGATATAAACTACAAAAGTCTTAGAGACTTTTGTAGTTTGCGGTAAAAAAAGAGACCGAGCAAATTTCGCTTGGTCTTTTTAATAATCTGTAAAAACTTATTTTCCGCATTCTGTCACGCCGCCCTCGCCAACGCCGTCATCCCCAAGATTAGAATTGCCAAAATTAAATTCAAATTTAGCAGTAGCGCTTCGCGTTTTTGTAAGGCTTCCACTTCAGCTACATCCCCGTTCTTTTGCTGGCGAAGCATTGCCCGTTGCATGGTGGGCAACAGCCACCAGGTCTGCGCCGCGCTGACAACGATCATCAGCCCAAAGAAGATATGTTTAACTAAAATTGATGAAGCCCATTGTCCGCTGATGGCGAGGAAACCTTCATAATTGGCGTTGGCACTCATTTGAAACATACCCGTTGCTAACAGCAACGCAAGGCTAAACCAGCCCAACGGGTCAAGCCGTTTTTGGATCGCAGCTAATAAGATGCTTTGAGATTTCGCATCCACTTTTTGGAGGGCGGGCAAAACTAACAGGCTTAAAGAAGCAAGGCTACCGAGCCAAAGCACGGTAGCCAGCATATGTATCCAATAGGTCAGGGCTAAAGCCCAAGAGGGCATACTTTCCATTATTAGGGAATGGGGGTATCGACTGGGGTATCAACGGGGATGATCGCCGTCGGTTCAGGCGTAGCTGTCGGGGGGTAGCATACTTGGTAAGATTGGTTAGCGCCCTTTTGGGCAATATCGTCAAGTGCGCCAAAAGCCATCGCATTTGAATATTGCGCATAAGCACCACAGGCATCATCGTGAACGGTCCAGAGTTCGTCGCCATAACGCATCAGCGCGAAATAATAGCGTTCGCCTGCGGTCATATTCGATGCACCATCCCAGATATTGGGCGCAAAAGATGCAAGCTGACCAAAATAATTCACCGCTTGTTCCCAGTTGATCTCCCAGAATGTGGCAGCTGTGATATAAAGCCGCGCGTTTCCGCGCAAATTATTCGCTGTGCTATCCAGCGGACCAAAGCGTTCTGCCAGCGTCAAATAGTAAATGCCGCCTTCGAGATCGCCCTCTTTCGAGATCTTATCTGCACCTGCATAGCGCAACGCGAAATAATACATCCCGTCCACTTCGGCGGTGCGATGATCAGGACCTTCTTTGCGCAACTGATCGAGTGCCGCGAGAGCATTTGCCCAGTCGCCTGCATTGATGAGAGCTTGCGCATTACCGAAGATCGCTTCCACGCCGCGTAAATCTGGGGTGGGGGTTAGGGTGGGCGTTAGCGTAGGCTTCGGGGTTGCGGTAAAACTCATCCCCAAGATCGCTTGAGCCATCCCCTCTGCTGCCCCCGGGTAATTCGCATTATGCTGAACGATATATTCAAAATGCTGGCGGGCGTGGTCATAACGCCCCTCTGCCAAAGCGGTTGCGCCGAGTTCAAACTGCTCATCCAATGCTTGCCCAATTTGAGTCGATTCAGCAGATTTACGGATGCCAATACCAGAATTATAGCCACCGTAAAGCCCCAAGCCAACGATGATGATAAATCCCAACAAGGTGATCAAAAATCTCTTCAAAGGAGATTTTTTCTTTATTTTTATAGGTTGTGTGGAGCTAAGATTTTCAGACATAGGCGCTATTATACACGTTTAGAGATTAAAGAGAAGAGCATGTCATTGCGAGTTCCGATGCTTTTCGGAGCGTGGCAATCTCCCATTTTGCGTAGGGACTGCCGCGCTTTGCTCGCAGTGATAGTTTTTTATCCTACAGATTAAACAGCAGCCGGATTTCTTTCCAGATGATCGGGATAGCAACCCCCGCCCCGATCAACATCCCGATGATGGCAGTGATGATCGCGCCGCCCGGCAAATAGAGTGCGGCCAGATAAGCGGATGTTCCACCGAGGATGGCTGCCAAGAGTCCTCGCAAGAATGATGGCAGCGCCGACACGCCCTCCGTTAGTCTTGCTCTCATTATCCAGAGCATCAGCCCGGCTTCAACCACTGCCGCCAATTCTGCCAACGCAAGCCCGATCGCACTCAATTCAGGGAAGTAGTTCAAGATCACGATACCGCCAACGAGATAGAGTCCAAAGCGGACGAAAATCGTCGCCAACGGGACGAGCGCCTCTTTGCGGGCATAGAACGCGCGCGATAAGACCTCTTGAATGGCATAGCCAGCTAAGGTTAAAAGGTAGGCGCGGGCTGTCCACGTGAGCAGGGCAGTGCCATCCACGTCGAAGCCGAAGACAGCCCTCACTAAGGGAAGCAAGCCCGCCCCAAGAATAGCTGCGGCGGGCAGCGTTAGGGCGATGAGCACTTGAATGGCGCGTTCCACCGTCTCACGGAACTTCGTCCAATTTTCCGCTGCCGCATATTCCGAAAGAGTTGGCAAGATCGCTGTTGCGATCGCCGTGCCGAGCAGCGTTTCGGGGACTTGCATGATCATCCAGCCATATGTTAGAGCGGTGACTGCGCCGATCTCCAGCCGTGAAGCGAAGTTATCGCGCGCGATGAAAACCAGTTGGATGCCGAGCATTGTTACAAGACGCGGGCCAATGATCTTTAGCACGGCACGCACGCCTTCATCTTTCAGATTGATGGAGGGTGTCCACTTGAAGTGATATTTGATCAGCCCCGGAATTTGGATGCCAAGATGCAGTGCTGCGCCGAGAATAACGCCATAAACGAGACCTTCGATGCCCAGCCCCAATGCGGGGAGCTGGATGCCTGCGATGCGATAAGGCTCAGTGGGCGAGAAGACCAATGCACCGAAGATCTGACCGATGTTGTAGAGTGCGGGCGCCATAGCTGGCAGGAAAAAATGCTGGTTGGCTTGCAGCCCTCCCATTACAAGACCGCTGACGGAGAAGATGGTCGTGGCGATCAGGTTCAGGCGCATGAGTTTGATAATGACATCTTGCTGCTCAACGCCGAAGCCGGGCGCGATGCCGATCTCCGAGCGCACGATCTGCTCTGCAAAAATGGCGATGATGATCCCAGCAGCCGCCGTGACGACAAAGGCAAGATTGGCAATGCGCGAGAAAAGCTTCCATGCTTCGGGACGTCCGCGCGTGGTCAGGTATTCGCTCAGGACGGGAATAAGCGCCATTGACATCGCCCCACCTGAAATGAGTGCAAAGAGCATATCTGGCAGGTTGTTGGCGATGTTGAAGGCATCCAACTCAAAACTGATGCTGAATTGACGCGCGATAACAATCGAACGCAGGAAGGCGAGTACCTTGTCTATCCCGAAAAAGGCGGCGATCAAGAAAGATGTGCGCGTGAGGAAGGAAAGTTTTTTCATGGGGATTTCTCAGAGAAGCAGACTACAAAAGTCTTTAAGACTTTTGTAGTCTTTAAACGTTCGAACGTTTAAAGCTCGTCAGCAGGCTGGATGTTTTCTGCCCCTTGCAGTGTGCCAACAAGATTAGCAGGTTTATGGATCAATTGCGGCAGGCAGCGCGGGCAAATGAAGAGTTTGTCACTCTGATAGTGCAGATCAAGCAAGGGAATTTCGTTTTCAGTAGTTTTACAATTGAAGCAGGTTTTCATGTTTTCTCCAGATTATGGATAAGGGATGGGAATCGAAAACAAAAGTTTACTTCTAAACTTCTCAAGATGCAACTTACATGATCCCTTTCGATATGCCGCCATCTACCAGCAAACTCACGCCGGTGATATAAGATGCAGCAGGGGAAAGCAAAAAGACGGCGGGATTGGCGAACTCGTGCGGTTCACCCATCCGTCCGAGCGCACTTTCAGCAGCTTGTTTGGCGATCTGCTCGTCTATGCTCGTTCCATTGGTTTGCGCCCGTGCATCCATTAATTGGGTGACCCGTTCCGTTTTTGTCCATCCAGGCAGAATGGAGTTAAAGCGGATATTCTCTTCCCCCAATTCATTCGAAAGTGATTTGGTCAACCCGACCGTCGCGGCGCGAATGCTGTTCGAGAGCACCAGATCGGGAACAGGTTGTTTCACCGAATAGGATGTGATCGTTAGCACGCTGGCAGCGTCCGATTTGCGTAGGTAGGGGAGGGCAGCGCGGATCAATCGAACGTGCCCTAAAAAGGAAAGGTCAATTGCATTTACCCAAGCTTCCTCGCTGAAGGTTTCAAATTTCCCTGGAGGAGGACCGCCCGCGTTTGTGACGAGTAAGTCCAAACCGCCGAGAGCATCAACTGCATTAGTAATCAGCTCCTCCAGCGTGGACGCATCGTTCATATCTGCCGGTAACGCGGCGACAGGGATGCCATGTGCCTCCTCGATCTGTTTTGCAGCGGCAGAGAGTTTCTCTACATTACGGCTGCTGATAGCGACATGGCAACCCTCTTCCGCAAGCGTTGCTGCGACGGCGTATCCCAATCCCCGTGATGCGCCGGTGACGAGGGCGCGTTTTCCTTTTAATCCTAGATCCATGTTGTCTCCTAAGTTTATGTCATTGCGAGCGCTGAGCGTAGCGAAGTGCATAGCAATCTCCAAGACTGTCAAGGGGATTGCCGCGTCGGGCTGTGCCCTCCTCGCGATGACGCATAATATTATGCAATGATCTCAATCTCTTCATTCACAACCGTCATATCATACCAATTTGTCTCTACCCACGCCGCGACAGTTTGCAGCGTCCGCTGGGCTTGTGCGCCATCATTGCTGACCACCGCACAGCCAATAATTGCACTCTGCCAAACATCCTGCAAATCCATCTCCGCAACCGAGATATTGAATTCCTTATGCAGGCGCGTGAGCAGGGGTTTTAGGCGTCGTCGCTTTTCTTTCAGCGATTTACAGCCAGGGATGTGCAGGTGCAAAGTTAGGATGCCGAGCATACTCTTTTTTATCCTTAGGTCATCGCCAATCTAGATTAGCCTTTCATGCAGATTAGCGAAAATGCGTGGTTTTTCTCTTTCCGTTTTCTTCTTTCCATATCACGCCAAACGATTTACAATCCTTCCAATGAAAACAGAAACCGCCTACCAAAACGCCCTTGACTACCTCTACACATTTGTAGATTATAGTCTGAAACATATCTCCGAACTCGCCAAAGCTGAGTTTAACCTAGACCGGATGCGTGACCTCATGCGCTTGCTCGGCGATCCGCAAAACGATTATCCCATCATTCATATCGCTGGATCAAAAGGCAAAGGCTCTACAGCCGCTTTTGCAGCCAGCGCACTGCGTGTCGCCGATTATCGCGTTGGTCTCTACACCTCGCCCCATTTACAGGAATTTACCGAGCGCATGCAGGTCAACGGCATCCCTATCACTAAAGAAGAATTTGTCGCTCTTGTCGAAGAGATCAAACCCGCCGTGGCACAGGTCCCCTACCTCACCACCTTTGAGCTTGCCACCGCCCTCGGCTTTCTCCATTTCTCTCGTCAAAAAGTAACCGCTGCAGTCATCGAAGTTGGCTTGGGGGGGCGGCTGGATGCGACAAATATCGTTACACCGCTGGTCTCGGTTATTACTTCATTATCATTGGAGCACACCGCCGTTTTGGGGAATACGCTCGCAGAGATTGCCCGCGAGAAAGCAGGCATTGTGAAGGAAGGGCGACCTTTCGTCGCATCGTCCCAGGACCCGGAAGCTGCTGCCGTTTTAGAACTGGTTGCCGAAGAGCACAATATTCCGTTAACCCTGGTTGGACGAGACATCCTCTACAAAGTAAAAAAGAAATCCATCGATGGGCAGCTCTTCGAAGTCTGGATGCAGCACGGTTCAAAGATGAAATTCAGCATCCCGCTTTTGGGTGCACATCAAATTGAAAACGCTGTCACGGCTTATGCCGCCCTGCTCCTCGCCCGCCGTGAAGGACTGATTTTCAATGCCGCCCAACTCAAGCAGGGATTTGCCCAGGTTGAATGGAATGGTCGCTTTGAGATCTGGCAGGAAAAACCGCCTATCATTCTTGATTCAGCTCACACCTCCGATTCAGTAAATAAATTACGCGAAACCCTCGATGAACATTTCCCAGACCTCCCGATTGTACTCATCTTTGGCATTTCAAGAGATAAGAACGCTGCCGACATGTTGAAAACTCTTGCCCCGCGTGTAGAGAAAATTATCCTGACACGCGCAGAACACCCGCGCGCTCTCAAGGTCGAAGAATTGCGTCCATATGCCGAGCAGGCTGGGCTTACGTGCGAAGCGATAGAGCCTGTCGAAGCAGCGGTGGAACGGGCGTTGGAAATCGCCGGAGATGATAAACTCGTCCTGTCTGCCGGGTCAATTTTTCTTACCGCAGCAGTAAGAGCGGTCTTGAGTGAAAAGAAAACTTCGTAGTAACCGCTTTAGCACTTTAGTGGCTGATAATATAGAATGCTTCACGAGGCTGCTACAAGGATCAATTAAGGAATTAAATGAATCAAAATAACTGGTCATTTGAAGAAGAAGACGAATTTGGTATTTCGCTCTCGCAGCGGACGGAAGAACTCTACAGCGTGCGCAATCGCGAAGCAGATGCCGATGGCTTGATCGAGGCTTTGGCTGTACCCTTGCGCGATCTGGTGATCTTTCCGCGCATGATTTCGCCGATCTTTGTTGGGCGAGAGACATCTCTGCTCGCTATTCAGGAAGCGCAACGCAACGACCAAACTGTGATCGGGCTAACCCAGCGCGATGCTGATCTGGATGCCCCCGGCGCAGAAGATTTCTTGCCCATTGGCGTCGAAATGGCAGTGGGGCGTTTGCTGACAATGCCTGAAGGCTCCAGCTCTGCGCTGGTGCAGGGGCGGCAGCGCGTGGAGATCGTTGAATTTGTGCAGCTCGAGCCATTTATTCGCGTGCGTGCACGCCCGCTTCATGAGCCGAAAGAAGCCGAACGTGAGATGCAAGCCCTAATGCGCTCAGTGTTGGATTCTTTTGAACGTTGTGTGCAACTTGATCGCAGCCTGCCTGAAGAAGCCCATCTCTACGCATTAAATATCATTGAACCTGGCTGGCTGGCAGATATGATCGCTTCTGCATTGGCAATTGCAACGCAAGAAAAGCAAAAATTGCTCATGTTGCCCGATCCCGCCATGCGTTTGAAGCAATTGAATCTTTTGCTTGCCCAGCAAGTAGATGTGCTCGAACTCGAAGATAAAATCCATAACCAGGTTCAATCCGAAATGGATCGCAGCCAGCGTGAGTTCTATTTGCGTGAGCAGCTAAAAGCCATCCAGAGCGAATTGGGCGAAGGCGATATTTGGGCGCGGGACATTGCTGAAATTCGCAAAAAAATTGATGATGCTTCATTACCAAAAGAAGCCAATAATACCGCCCTCAAAGAAATGGAGCGGCTGATCCAATTGCCCCCAATGGCTCCAGAAGTGGGCATCATCCGTGCCTATCTCGATTGGATCACAGAACTCCCGTGGAAAAGTTTCACACGCGACAAATTGGATGTAAAACGTGCCGCCGCAATTCTTGACCGCGACCATTATGGCTTGAAGAAAATAAAAGACCGCATTCTTGAATATATTGCGGTAAAAAGTTTAAAGCCGAAGAAGGAACGTCAGCCGATCCTTTGTTTTGTGGGTGCGCCTGGCACAGGAAAAACCTCTCTGGGACGCTCAATTGCCGAATCGCTCGGACGTGAATTTGTTCGCGTTTCCCTCGGCGGGGTGCGCGACGTAAGCGAGATTCGTGGTCACCGCCGCACCTATATTGGTGCGTTACCTGGGCGGATCATCCAGACGATGAAACGAGCAGGCAAAGCCAATCCGCTTTTCATGTTGGATGAGATCGACAAACTTGGCTCCGATTTTCGTGGCGACCCCTCTTCTGCATTGCTCGAAGTTTTAGACCCCGAACAAAATTACGCTTTCAGCGATCATTATCTTGAAATTCCCTTTGATCTTTCAAAGGTCATGTTTATCACCACCGCCAACTCGCTGCACGATATTCCGGAAGCCCTGCTCGATCGCATGGAAGTGATCGAATTCCCCGGCTATATCGAAGAAGAAAAACTCGCCATTGCTGAGCAATATCTTATTCCGCGTCAGCTCGAAGAAAGTGGTTTACACGATACTGGCTTGCACTTTTCACAAAAAGCTTTGCAGAGCATTATTCGTGAATATACTTACGAATCGGGCGTTCGAAATCTTGAGCGTGAGATCGGGCGCGTTTGCCGCAAAGTAGCACGTCTTAAAGCGGAAGAGAAGCGTTTTCCGCAACAGATCACCATGCCCGCTATCGAGAAATTTTTGGGCCCGCCCGAATATTTCCAAGCCCAAGCCGAAGAACAAGATGAAGTTGGTGTAGCGACAGGGCTTGCCTGGACGATGAACGGTGGCGAGATCATGTCGATCGAAGTGGCCGTACTCGAAGGGAAAGGTGGTTTGCAGATCACTGGTCGCGTGGGGGATGTGATGCAGGAATCTGCCCAAGCCGGAATGACCTATATTAAATCTCGTGCGGCGCAATTTGATATTCCGCTCGAAGTTTTTGATCGTATGGATATTCATCTGCATTTACCGGAGGGCGCTATCCCGAAGGATGGCCCCAGCGCAGGAATCACGCTTACCGCTGCGTTGCTCTCGGCTTTAACGGGACATCCCGTTTATCGAGACGTAGCGATGACAGGCGAGATCACGCTCAGAGGGCGAGTGCTTCCGGTCGGTGGGGTACGAGATAAAGTTCTCGCCGCGTATCGCGCCGGGATGAAAGTCGTCCTTTTGCCTGAAAAAAATATCAAAGATTTGCACGATCTCCCAAAAGCAGCACGCACGGATTTGAAACTGGTTCCGGTTAAGCACATGGATCAGGTTTTAGAGATTGCCCTTGCCCCGGAGCGAATGATCGACCCACCTCGTCCAACGCTCAAGGAAGAGGATGAAGAAGGCGTGTAGCTTTTAAAAACACAAAGCGCATGGTACTATTTTAGATATAAATCTTTTTTATGAAAAAGGTGCGTTGCACACCTATTCACGATCATACTGAAAGGATAAGCCCATGTCTCGTTTGCTAAAAGATAAAGTTGTGCTCATTACTGGCGCCTCCTCAGGTTTTGGCGCACTTGCTGCCCATCTTTTTGCTCGTGAAGGGGCAAAAGTGGTTTTGGCTGCGCGCCGCTTGGATCGTTTGCAAAAACTGGTAGATGAAATTCAAGACGCTGGGGGCGAAGCCCTCGCAGTTCCGGTAGATGTAGCCAACCATGCTGAGATCGACCTAATGGTTGACACCACGCTTGATATTTATGGGCGTATTGATATTCTTTTCAACAATGCTGGTTTTGGTCGTCTCGATTGGCTTGAAAATCTCGATAACGGACGCGATATTCAAACCCAGGTGAATGTGAACCTGACTGGCTTAATGCAAGTCACGCGTGCTGTACTGCCACATATGCTCAAAGAAGGTATAGGGCATATTATCAATATGTCCTCTGTTGCTGGTTGGACAGCTCCCCCGCTTTATAGTGTCTATTCTGCCACAAAGTTCGGTGTACGTGGTTTTACCAACGCGCTGCGTCGTGAAGTGCGTCATTTGGGGATTGATGTTTCTGCCGTTTACCCGGGTGCTGCAGCGACAGAGTTTGGACAGCATACGGGCGATGACTCTGTAAAAAAGAAATTCAGCACACCTGCCTGGCTTCGGATGACCCCCGAATTTGTTGCAGAAAAAGTCGTGCGCCTTGCCAAATATCCGCGCCGTACGCTCATTTTGCCCTGGTGGTTTACCATCGTTATTTGGCTGGATAACCACTTTCCCGCCATTTCCGATTTCTTCCAAATTCAATTTTCCAAGAAATACCATCAATAAATTTAGGATGGATGACTCGATGAATGCTGCCCGTTTAAAGAAAATAACAGCTGCCCTGAAAGCCTCCTCGTTGGATGCGCTCGCGCTCAACCCCAGCCCGAGCTTGCTCTATGCAACCGGACTTCATCTGCACCTGATGGAGCGGCCCACCGTTATCCTCTTCAAAACGGATGGGCGTGTCGGCATTATCCTCCCCGAATTAGAATCCCCCAAACTTAACGAATTGGCGTATCCTGCCGAAGGATTCCCTTATAACGAAAACCCCGCCACATGGACAGACGCCTTCCGCAAAGCGATCAACTTCCTCGATCTGGACGGGAAAAAGATTGGCGTAGAGCCGCTCGCCATGCGCATTTTGGAATATCGTTTTCTCCAAGCCGCCGCCCCCCAAGCGACCTTCCCCGATGCAACCGAGGCAATCGCCTCCCTGCGCATCCGTAAAGATGCAAATGAGATCGCATCTATGCGCAAAGCCGTAGAGATCGCTCAAAATGCCCTTGAAGCAACCCTGCCGATGATTAAGATCGGCGCCAGTGAAAAAGAGATTGCTGCCGAGTTGGTCATCCAGTTGTTGAAACATGGCTCAGAAGCACCTTTCCCATTCCAGCCGATTGTCTCTGGCGGACCCCATTCGGCCAACCCACATGCTGCGCCGAGTGAACGCAAATTGCAAGAAGGTGACCTACTCGTCATCGACTGGGGAGCAATGTTTAATGGCTACGTTTCTGATATTACGCGTACCTTTGCCATTGGCGAAATTGACGCCGAATATCGCAAAATCCATGAGATCACGCAAGCCGCCAATGCCGCTGGCCGCGCCGCTGCAAAACCAGGTCTCCCCGCCAGCGTCGTGGATATTGCCGCACGCAAAGTGATTGAAGATGCCGGTTACGGAGAATATTTCACCCACCGCACAGGGCATGGTATCGGCATGGAAGCCCATGAAGCCCCCTATATGCGCGCAGATAACGAACGCATCCTCGAAGAAGGGATGGCATTCACTGTTGAGCCGGGCATCTACCTCCCCAATCGTAATGGCGTCCGCGTGGAGGATGATATGGTTATCACTGCAAATGGGGCAGAGAGCCTGACAACCTTGCCGAGGAAGATTCGGGTGTTGGGGAAATAGAGAAAGATATAAAAAATGCCGACAAAGAAACGAGATTACTCTTTAGATATCCTCAAAGGGATCGGGTGTCTTATGATGGTTGTTGCGCACTCAAACCTTGGTTTGAAAGGCTATAGACCTTATGCCTTTTATGCGGGCTTGGCACCGGTTCTTTTTTTTGCTGTAAGTGGCGTCACTGCCAGTTTTCAATCATCCCGTTATCGTCCGCGTAGTGTTTTGTTCGCCTATTTTTTCTTGTTGTTATTAGGCTTTAGCTATAACCGCATCACTGACGTGGGTTTCTTGGAGGAAATTAATTTTGATATTATCCAGCTTGTTGCTGCTGGGGCGGTAGTGATCTACTTGATTGAATATTATTTTGATCCACCCCTTTGGCTTTATCCACTTTTAGCTGGGATCACTTTTGCGCTCAAATTCTTCATTTCTTTTCTTGTGGGCGGACGCACAATTCTAGGGTTTACCGGCGTGATCGTTGCGCCAGGCATATTCCCGATTTTCCCCTGGCTTTTCCTCTTTTTTCTAGGCGTTTTTACTTATAGGACTAAAAATTTATACAACCTTTTATTGGCTATCCTTTTAGGTGCTTTTTACATTCTTTTGCCTCTTTGGGGATTTGACTTGGATATTAAGAATAAATGGAATATGTCTGTCGGTTACTTTTTGCTGAGTTCTATCCTTGTCTTTATTTCTTTTTTTATTATTCGCACAATCTCACTTTTTCAACAGCGAAAAGGAATGCAACTACCGATATTTTTAGGAAAATACTCGCTTCTATTTTTGTATATCCACTTTCCGTTGGTTCTTTTCTTGAAATCGAAGAAGATACATCATAATATTTATGTGATTAATCAAAACCCATACTTGTTTTGGCTATTGATCTTGTCAATAACGATTTTGATAATGCTGATTATTATATGGATAGCTAAGTTGAAAAGGATAGCAATATTATTCGACTCTTTGACCACATGGATCATTATGATTATTCTGATCTTCTCTATTGGTCTCTTTGTGAAAAATGTAGAAATTGTTTATTGGCTTGAGATCGGGCTGGGAATCTTGTTCGCAGTTTATTATCCGGCTCTGACTAACTTACTTAAGAAACCACGTACCTTGCAAACATAATATTCTACCCATTACTATGGCAACCTGGATCGTACACCTCCGCCTCGCTGAAAACCTGCTTGAACTCATCCCCAACCTTGATGAAGGGCAATTTGCCATTGGCAATATCGCCCCGGATTCTGGCGTCCCCGACGAGAATTGGGAAAACTTCGATCCGCCACCGCCCGTTACGCATTTTCTGAGTCCTACAAAAGAATGGTTCAGCAGTGCAGACTTGGATTTCTATCGCAAATATCTGGCGGTGATTGACCCAGCAAATGAGAAAAAACGTTTTTCATTTCGCTTGGGTTATTTCTTTCATTTGATAACAGACCATCTTTGGCTAAAGAAAATTGGTCACCCAACCCAAAAACGGTTTTCAAAGGAATTCGCTTCCGATCCAAAATTTATCTGGGAAGTCAAAGAAGATTGGTACGGTCTTGATCTTATCTATGTTCGAGATCATCCCGAAAGCCTCTTTTGGCGTGTCTTTTTGGATGCGCAGCCTGATGCCTGTGACCTTGATTACCTGCCTATGGCTGCTGTCAACCAGCAACTGCATCACATCAAAACTTTTTACAAAAGAGAAGATGAAGAAGTCCAAAAATCCTATCGACGCCCCTATACTTATCTCTCCCAAGAAGAAGTTGGTGATTTTGTCGCTGATGTAACGCAACACCTTTATCGTATTTATCAGGCAATCTGGGTGAATAAATTCTCCGCCCATGACGAAAAATCCATTCTCTCTACAATTTCCTAAATAAAATATGATTATTCCAACTGCAGAACCCTTCTTCTTCCCCGGCAATAAAACCGGATGTCTCCTAGTTCATGGCTTCACCGGCGCGCCCAAAGAAATGCGCTGGATGGGCGAATATCTAGCAGAACAAGGTTTTAGTGTGCTCGGAGTTCGGCTCGCCGGACACGCCACAAATCCGGAAGAGATGATCCGCACCCGCTATATAGACTGGATGCACTCCGTTGAAGATGGCTACCATCTTCTTAAAGGGGCAGCAGATCGGGTCGTTTTAGTGGGGCTTTCGATGGGGGGCGCACTATCTCTTTTGATGGCAAGCAAGCTAAATGTCGCGGGCGTTTTCGCCATGTCTACGCCCTATGCGCTTGCAGATTCACGCATCAGATTGGCAAAATTCCTTTCCCCTCTCATCAAATATATGCCTAAAACAAGCCAAGAACCCGGCGCAACCTGGCTGGATAAAGAATCCTGGAAGGATCATATTTCATATCCGCAAAACCCCGTTCGCTCGGCGGCTGAGATCGCTTTATTGCTGGATGAAATGCGCGCTGCGCTCCCGAAAGTGGACGTGCCCACGCTGCTCGTACACTCGCGCAACGATAGTTATGTGCCGCCAACTAGCATGAAAAACATCTACAACGCCCTCGGCAGCTCGGACAAAGAAATGCTGTGGGTGATCGAAAGCGGACATGTTATCCCGCGTGAGCCAGCCAAAGCCGAAGTTTTTCCGGCGGCAGCAAATTTTGTGCGCCGAGTAACGGGTTAATGAATTCTGCTCTTTTACGTCTGGCCGCAGCGCTTTTTATTTGGGGGCTGGGAGAAGGGACGTTTTTCTTCTTTCAGCCGCTTTACTTGGAAGAGTTAGGCGCAGATCCTTTTCAGATTGGTAAAATTTTGGGCGGTGTCGGGATAGCGATGACCATTGTGCATATCCCGGCAGGTTATCTCGCCGATAAAATTGGACGCCGCCCCCTCTTGCGTCTTTCGTGGACAATCGGTTTGCTCTCCAGCATCATGATGGCGTCTGCAAGTACGCTGCCCTTTTTTGTTATAGCCCTCATCTTTTATAGCCTCACAACTTTCGTAATTTCCCCGCTTAATAGCTATGTGACCGCCGCGCGCGGCAAATGGACGGTCGAACGTGCCATTACCCTTATCTCTGCAACCTTCAGCCTGGGCATGGTTTCTGGCCCTATGATAGGTGGTTGGTTAGGCGACCATTTTGGTTTGCGTTCTCTCTATATTGCCGCTGTGGTTGTTTTTACCATCTCTACAATTCTGGTTTATTCCCTGCCTTCGCAACCACTTCATCATTCTGCAAAAGAGTTTTCTCCAAAGTCACTTCTCCAAAATAAACGATATTTGAGTTTTCTTATACTCATTTTCTTTGTCGTATTCGCCCTTTACCTGCCACAACCTCTCACGCAAAATTTTCTGCAAGGAGAGCGCGGTCTTTCTCTGAGCCAGATCGGTATTCTTGGTTCTTTGAGCGGCATTGGTAACGTAGTTCTAAATCTCCTGTTGGGGCAGTTGGGCGCGCGGGTAGGGTTTTTAATTGCTCAACTCGCTACCGCCCTCTTTGCATTTCTGATTTGGCGTGGTTCGGGCATGGGTATTTACAGCCTTGCTTATTTCCTACTTGGCGGATATCGCGCCGCACGCTCTTTGGCTGCTGCGCATGTAAATAGTTTGATCGACGATGCTCAAATGGGGCTAGCCTACGGGATAACCGAAACTGCGAGCGCATTCCCGATGATCCTTGCCCCGCCTCTGGCAGGATACCTCTACACAAGCGACCCCGCATCGCCCTACCCCTTTAGCTTGCTTCTGATATTCTCAGGCGTTATACTCACCCTATTCTTTTTTCCGCGTTCCGCCAATGAGTAAGGGCGACCCTTTGTGTTGCACTGAAAAAGTTATTGCACAATAAAATTGCATTTATTCAAAACTTGCTTTTTTTGCCAATACGGGTCGCCCCTACGATATTCTCAAAACCACTAACTAAATATTATGAAACTAATTACCCTCACCCTCGGACCTGTCCAAACCAATTCCTTTATTGTTGCCGATTCTGAAACCAGCGAAGCCGTTGTCATTGATCCCTCCTGGGATGGCGCAGAAATCGCCAAAGTTGCCCTCGAAGCCGGGTTAACGATTAAAGAAATTTGGCTGACCCACGCCCACTTTGACCATATCGGCGGGATCGCTGACCTTGTTAAAGCTCTCCCCGAAACTCCGCCCATCTACCTCCACCCCGATGATTATGACCTATGGAAATCGGGCGGTGGTGGCGCGCGTTTTGGCATCCAAATCGACCCTGGTCCTGAACCGACCTCCCTCGCGCACGGGCAAATATTGCATGTTGGTAAATTCGCCTTTGAAGCACGGCATACCCCCGGTCATCGCCCGGGACATAGTGTTTTCTACTGCGCCGAAGCAAATATCATGTTCAGTGGCGATCTGATCTTTTATCGTAGTGTTGGGCGTACCGATCTCCCCGGCGGTGACTGGGCAACGCTTGAGAAAAGCATTCGTGAGCAGGTCTACACCTTACCTGGCAAGACACAGGTCTTCTCAGGGCATGGCGATATGACGACAGTAGGGGACGAAAAAGAAAATAATCATTTTGTAAAGGCATAAATGTTCACAAAACCATCCCATCGTTTTCCTTTACTCCTCTTGTCTGTTATTGCTCTCCTCGTTGCTATGTGGAGCGGACTTTTGCGCGTCGGATGGCTTTTTCCTGCGCTAGCTCCTTGGCGCATGGCACATGGTCCGCTAATGATTGCCGGTTTTCTCGGAACATTAATTAGTATTGAGCGTGCAGTTGCTCTGAATGAATCCTGGCTTTATCTTGGTCCCGTACTAAGCGCGGCAGGTGGGATTTATTATGTCGCAGGTGGTGACGATATTATTGGCGCATTGCTAATGCTTGCCGGGAGCTTCGGGCTTGTTGTCATCTTTGCGCTTATCCTGAAACAGCACCGAGAAGACTATACAATAGTGATGGCATTAGGGTCAGTTGCTTTATTTGTTGGTATGTTGCTCTGGATTTCAGGGCACTCCATTGCCAGAATCGTTTTGTGGTGGAGCGCATTTCTGGTACTGACGATTGTCGGTGAGCGTTTAGAACTGAGTCGTCTTATGCGTCCTTCTAAAACAAGAAGAACTCTAGGGCAAATAACGGTGGTGGTCTATTTACTTGGTTTAATGCTGACTTTTTTCTCTTCTGACACAGGCACGCGAATCGCTTCTGCAGGAATGCTGCTCATGGCATTATGGCTTCTGCGTTTTGATATTGCGCGGATTACCATCCGTAAGACGGCATTGGTACGCTTTGTTGCAATTTGTTTATTGAGTGGCTATGTCTGGCTGGGTGTTGGTGGAATAATTGGTTTATATGCAGGGTACAGTTATGCGGGCCCTATCTACGATGCATTTCTGCATACAGTCTTTGTTGGCTTCACCTTCTCGATGATCTTTGGTCATGCGGCAATTATCTTTCCCTCTATTTTGATGTTGCCTGTGAAATATAGCCCGAAATTCTACTATCCCCTTGTTTTGCTGCACATCTCCCTCATCCTGCGCATTACAGGTGATTTGGCATTACTCCACCAAGTCCGCTTGTGGGGGAGTATGCTAAACGCAATCGCGATCTTGCTCTTCTTGATAATTATGGGAAGCACGATCTTGAACGGGAGAAA
>JABGQU010000014.1 GCA_018648605.1 Anaerolineae bacterium
TTCTCCTGTTTGCAAGATAGCTATTTTTACCTCAATTTAGATGCAATCGCCCTGGCTTGTAGATACTCCAAGCGAAATATGGTCTTGCCAAGAGCCAAAAAACCTTTGGGTATCATAAGGATGATTACCGGCAGGCATTGCAATACATCAGCTTACTGTTCCCAACTCAAAAACGCATCCAAAATGTGCAAGTTAATCTCAAAATCCGTATCAAGATGATTTCTTAACTCAATATCCACAGCCGGGATATGCTTCACTGATGAAGCCCAATCTGTCAGATTGCCACTATAATCACAGCCCGTAGCGTAGGGGGGATATAAATAAGGGCTAACACGATGGAGCGCTTTCGCCAAACGTTCAGAGGGGGCATAGGGCGGTACACCGCCTGCAAAAATACCCAACGCCGCGCTATGATAACTAATAAGTGCTTCAAAATCATGCAGGTTGATGAAGTTCATCAAGGCAATTGTCTCCGGCTCAGAGCCAGCGTGCGTGCCGCCCGTCGTTGGGAGGTAATTCCAGCAGCCGTCACGATCCCATTCTTTTTTCCAGTGATAGGGGAAGTTATGGTTCAGATCAACGCCTCTTTCATTGACACGCCCTTCATAATCATGCGCGCGTTCATCCCCATCGGGGTTGAGACTGCGTAAGATATAGAGCGTCATATCGCTGGGGATCAATTCTGGGTGCTCACCGAGATGGGCGATCAATTCATCCGCGAGGGCGATCGTATTCCACTCGTAGCCACCATGAATGCCCGCCACGATCAGGCGTTCGCGCGCGCCGTTCCCAAAGCGAAAAACTTCCAAAGGGCGCCCTACAACTGAATAACCGATCACTTGCGCACGCCCTGTTGTCGCTTCGATCGTAATGCTGGGCGCAGTCGGCGTTTTCCCAACGATCTGCGTACCGCGCGGGTTCGGCGTCACGCTTGGGAGCAGATAAGAAGTAGGCGGTAGAATCTGTGTGGCTGCAGGAAGAACGGTAGCTGTTGGGGACAAGTCACTATTTTGATTAACGGGAGCAAGCACAGGGCGCGTACGAGGCGCACTGTCTTCTCCTCCCAAATAAAGGAAGGCTGCTAATCCCAGTCCACCCAATATATTCAACGACCAGACCCCGATCAAGAAAAATGGTGCGCGCTTTTTCTTTCGTGTCACTAGATCACCGCCCGCCGCAAGATATTGATGGCGATATTTGGCGCCCAACGCAGCGCATTTTTCGGATGCCCACCATAACGCAGCGTGCGCGCCTTTTCGGTTTCGGGGGTAAGCAAAACCAGCTCGGCAGTTTGGGTTTCGTCGCTTGGGAAAAAGGCAACGCCCAAGGCAGCATCTGCGCCCTGCTCACTTTTGAGTTTTTGCAACGCAGGGAGCAACTCTTTGGGGGCAAACAGGCGGTCTTCTGCGATCAACAAATTGGGATGCGCTTCTTTTTTAAGCTGACGGGAGAGCCGCCCATCCAAACCGGATTCGAGCGTGACAAGCTTCCAGCCGCGTTTTTCCAGCGCAGCGAGCATAGCGCCCGCCAATGTATCTTGGTCTGTGCCAAAGATAATTTTCCCCAGTCTTTGGCGGATCTCGTTTTCCACTTCGGCGAGCATCGCGTTAGCTTCAGCTTCTGTCTTTGCCTTAGCAGCCAGGCGGATATCCACCACGCCCGTATGCGCTGCCAAGCCAACGGTGGGGTTTCTCAAAAGCTCAAGGTCGCCGATCTTTTCATCCAGATCACCTTCGCCAATACCGGAGGTATGCAGCAAACGCACCTTGATGATCTCATCAAAACCGTAGCGTTTTTGAAGATAGGGGATGACAGAATCGTGCAGGATGGTTTCCATCTCGCGCGGCACACCCGGCAGAGAAATGACAGCGCTACGTTCAGTTTCTACAATAAAACAGGGCGCAGTACCAACCGGATTTTCCAGCGCGA
Source organism: Anaerolineae bacterium (assembly GCA_018648605.1). Taxonomy (GTDB): domain Bacteria; phylum Chloroflexota; class Anaerolineae; order Anaerolineales; family Villigracilaceae; genus Desulfolinea. Next base: position 1,930 of record JABGQU010000014.1, read on the forward strand.
TTGAGCCTTGCGGCACATAGGCTTGCCGTTTTTGGTTTTCGCTGGGTGTGCGGCCATATAGCGAAACGCGTTTTGAAATCTGCTCCCAAAGCTCTTCTCGAAACTCGCTTTGGAGACCTGTTGCGAGTGCTACCGCATCGCGTGTGGGGTCATCTACTGTGGGTCCCAGCCCGCCAGTGGTGATGACGATCTCAGATCGGTGCAGCGACTCACGGATGGTTTCCGCAATACGTTCAACATTATCACCGATGGTGATCGTGCGGTATAAATCCACGCCAAGGTCGCGCAAATTGCGCGCGATATAGCGGGTGTTCGTATCTACAATTTCACCGAGAAGAATTTCAGTGCCGATAGTGATAATTTCTGCTCTTGGCATAAGAGAACCTTTATTTCATATTGATCCCCCGCTTGCAGGGGAGGCTAGGTAGGGCGAGTATCCCCCCTCTAACTCCCCCCATAAACAGGGGGAGAAGCACTAAAATCTTAAATGCTTAACCGTCAAACCATGATTGATCAACTCATTCAACGAGTCGATCCCCAACCGCAAATGTTCTTCAACATATTCTTCGGTCACTTTTTGGTCGCTTTCCGCAGTTTTGACTCCAGTTGCGAGCATCGGGCGATCAGAAACAAGCAATAAAGCCCCGGTCGGGATCTCGTTGGCAAAACCGGTGATAAAGAGCGTGGCGGTCTCCATATCAATTGCCATGGCACGCACGCGCTCAAGATAATTCTTGAAATCCTCGTCATGCTCCCACACACGGCGGTTCGTCGAATAGACCGTCCCCGTCCAATAGTCACGCTCATGGTTGCGGATGGTCGTCGAAACTGCCTTCTGCAAATTAAAGGCGGGCAAAGCTGGCACTTCAGGCGGGTAATAATCTGTCGATGTTCCCTCACCACGAATAGCGGCTATCGGTAGAACCAAATCACCGATCGCCGTTTTTCTTTTTAAACCGCCACATTTGCCCAAAAAAAGCGCCGCTTTCGGCGAAACTGCGCTGAGCAAATCCATAATTAAGGCGGCGTTGGGGCTGCCGATCCCAAAATTGATCAGAGTGATGCCGTTCGCGGTCACGTTGGGCATTGGCTTTTCGTGTCCCTTGATCGGCGCGTCGTACCATTCAGCAAAAAGGTGCAAATAATGCTCAAAGTTTGTCAGCAAGATATGCTCGGCAAAATCATCGAGGGCAGTCCCTGTGTAACGTGGCAACCAATCTTTTACAATTTCAGATTTATTTTTCAAAGTCATATCAAAACTCCACATTCTGCCCAAGATTGAACTTCTCGGCATTTTGAAGCGCAAGCTGGGCGGCCAACGCATCCTGCACGGCAACGCCCACCGATTTAAAGAAAGTGATTTCTTCAGCGGATTGACGCGCGCGTGCTTTACCGAGAATCAAATCGCCGAGTTCGGTCATGGCATTAGGGTCGAGATACTTCTCCCGAATCGCTGCCCCGATTTCGCCTGCTTCCGCTAAAATGGCATTTTTTTCGTCAATAAAAACCGATGCGCTAACCAGCAGCTCTGGCGGATTTTCGATCATCTCGAGCGTATAGGAACCAATCCCATTGATGTGCGTGCCCGGGCGCACATCCGCTACCTGATAAACGGGTGAAGTGGATGTTGTTGCAGTGCAGATAATGTCTGTGCTGGAAAGCGCCTCTTTTGCGTCACGGGCGATGCGAATATCGGCAGGGATCGGTGTAAGTCCACTCATCTCATCTACAAATTTCTGTGCACTTTTTTCATCTGTATCCACAATCCAAACTGTTTTAATCTCTCGAACATTAGAAACCGCTTCAAGCTGAGTGCGCCCCTGTGCGCCCGCGCCAAAGATGGTGACAGTATGGCTATCGGGGCGTGCTAGCAGGTCGGTAGCTGCGCCAGATGCCGCGCCTGTGCGAATGGCGGTAAGGGTACTGCCTTCAAGCAAGGCAAGAGTCTTGCCGCTTTGGGCATCTAAAACGAGCACAGCGGCTTGAATAAAACTCAGTCCGCGCGATGGGTTCTTCGGAAAGAGGGAAACGATCTTGATCGTGAGCGCGTCGTTCCCTTCTGGATCGTGGACATAAGCGGGCATAAAGAGGCTCGTGGCTTCTTCAGGAGCAATTGGCAGCGCGGTGCGTAAAGGGATTTCGGCATGTCCACCACTGAGGGCTGCGTAGGCTTTTTTCATGGCTTCAATGGCAGCGCGCATGGGCAATGCCTGACGGGTTTCTTTGGCATTAAGAATTTTCATGAGGTTTATTTTACCTGATAACCCTTTCTCACTTTCGGACAAATATCCCGCCGAGGTAAGATTAAGAAAAAAAGGCTGCTCGCGGAGCGAGCAGCCTTTGATCCTGAACAAGTTTCTGGGAACTTGTTATTGTAAGAGATCAGTCCATGCCGAGGTAGGCTTTCTGGACCATCTCATTTTGTTTGAGTGCGGCAGCGTCGTCATGCAAGACGATCTGTCCGGTTTGTAAAACATAGCCACGATTAGCAATAGAGAGCGCCATGAGCGCATTTTGCTCAACAAGAAGAATCGTGGTGCCTTCTTTGTTGATCTCTACGATAGCATCGAAGACTGCATCTACGAGCACAGGAGCGAGCCCCATAGAGGGTTCATCGAGCATGAGCAGGCGCGGACTTGTCATCATGGCGCGTCCGGTAGCAAGCATTTGCTGTTCACCACCAGAGAGCGTACCAGCAACTTGCTTACGGCGCTCTTTGAGACGCGGAAAAAGCTCAAATACTCTTTCAAAATCGCGCGCGATGCCTTCTTTGTCGTTACGGCTATAGGCGCCCATTTCAAGATTTTCTTGCACGGTAAGTTTTGCGAAAACACCGCGTCCTTCGGGAACCATTGCCATTCTCTGGTAAACAAGATCATGCGCGGGGACACCGGTAATATCATTACCGAGATAAGAAATTGATCCCTCACGCGGAGTTAATAAGCCACTAATTGTACGAAGGGTAGTGGTTTTCCCAGCTCCGTTGGCGCCGATCAGGGTGACGATTTCACCCTCTTCAACGGTCAGGGAGATGCCTTTTAGGGCATGGATATTGCCATAGTAGGTATGGATGTCATTAATTTCTAGCATTGCCATTTGGTCTACTCCCTGTTCTAAGCTTTCTCGGCTTCAAGATTCAAGCCGGAAGCTGCGCCGCGCCCCAAATAGGCTTCGATCACCCTGGGGTTACGTTGAATATCAAGCGGTGTACCTTCGGCGATCTTTGTCCCGAAGTCCATTACCCAAATCTCTTCACTGATGCCCATGACCACTTTCATATCATGTTCGATCAGCAGGATGGTAATCTCCAACTCATCACGCAAGCGACGGATGAAGTGCATCAGATCAATAGATTCGTTCGGGTTCATGCCCGCAGTCGGTTCGTCAAGCAAGAGCAATTTTGGCTTGCTAGCAAGCGCACGGGCAATTTCAAGACGACGCTGCGCGCCGTAAGGCAAGTTATGCGCTACCTGATCGCCCAAGCCTTCCAAACCAACAAAGTTCAACAAGCGGATGGCTTCTGCAAGCGCTTCTTCTTCTTCCTTGAGGAAGCGTTTGCTTTTGTATAGGGCTTCAAACCAGAAGGTTTTCAGATGAGGATGCTGACCAACCAGAATATTTTCAATTGCCGTCATTTTTGAAAAGAGACGGATATTTTGATAGGTCCGCGAAATCCCATGTTGGGTAATACGATCGGTACCCAGACCCTGAATATAACGCCCATCGAAGATAATCTCGCCTTCGGTTGGTTTATAGAAACCGGTAATGCAGTTAAAGAAGGTTGTTTTACCTGCGCCGTTCGGTCCAATAACGCTGGAGATGGAATGTTCTTGAACATCAATTTCAAATTGATTGACAGCGACCAAACCACCAAAGCGTTTGGTTACATTTCGAGTTTGTAGAATTACTCCCATAATAATCTCCTAGCCTTCCGACTTAGCAGCTTGTTCGGTAAGAAAATCTTTTTCATCTTTTATTTCTTGCCTCCGCCTTGCTTCGGGCATAAAACCGTCAGGCTTTACGATCATCATAATAATAAGCAGGATACCGTACATGAGCAAACGATATTCCGCAAACTCACGCAACATTTCAGGCAATCCGATCAGGATAATCGCGCCAACGACAACACCGGGGATACTTCCCAACCCACCGACAATGATAAGTGCCAGCGCATTGATGGAGATAAGGATGTTGAAACTATGTGGAAAAATATTTCCCAAACGAGCCGCAAAGATCGATCCCGCAAGAGCGGAGAATGCCGCACCGATAGAGAATGCCAGCAATTTGGTCTGCACCAGATTAATGCCCATCGCTTCAGCAACATCTTCATCTTCACGCATTGCCATCCACTGACGACCAAGACGCGAATCCCGCAAGCGGATGGTTACAAATGCCGCAAGAACCGCACCCAAGACAACGAGATAATACATCGCTTGTGGGCTATTCATGGATAAGCCAAAGAATTCAGGTTGAGGGATGTGGAGAACACCTTGAGCACCACCGCCAAGAGGGGCAAGCCAATTGGAGAGTGCCAGAATTCGAATGATCTCGCCAAAACCAAGTGTAACAATCGCAAGATAGTCGCCGCGCATACGGAGAACGGGGAAACCTAAGAGCACGCCCCAAAGAACACCAACAAGCATGGCAAAGGGGAGTGCTGTCCAGAAATTCAAGTCGCTACGTCCAAGTACGCCAGTGGTTGTTAGGATACCCATCGTGTAAGCGCCAAAAGCGAAAAACGCAACATAACCGAGATCAAGCAAACCAGCGTAACCAACAACGATATTCAAGCCCAGACCCATCATGACATACATACCGATGATGAAAAGTGCCTGGCTCAGGAAGAGACCCACCAGCCATGGAAGGGCCGCAACAAAAATAACTGCCATTACTGTAATGACGATACGCCCGGTTTTCTGTTTCTCTACAGGCATAGCAGCCCATTTTTGACTCGTTGCGGTTTTGATACCCATATACCCAAAAGCAAAAGTGAGCGCAAAAAGCACGATCGCTGCTACAGGGTTGAGAGCTTTTTGTGTAAAGAGAATTTTATTAAAGCTTGTTCCTGAATACTTAAAGAGCTCACGGATAACCTGGGAAACATTCTCAGAGAATAAACCAACGCTAAAGACCCAGATCAAACCATTAATCCAGCCACGTCGAATTTTTTCAGGCAGACGAATAAAGGAAACGCCGAGCAAGCCCATCAAACCGAAGAGAAAGAAGAGTAAAACATTGCCAAAAAGAAATCCTTGTCCAAAGGTAAGGAACGCAAGCGAATCTGGCGAGAAGTTTACAAACATTTCTCGCAAATGAAAAACGCCTTCTTCACTAGCCTGAACCACAAATAGTTGGACAACAATGTTGAAAAGGATTAAGGATACACTGGACATCGCACCCGTAAGAAAACCGGCTACATAGGTGGAAGCATCGTCTTCATCCTTGAACTGCTGCGCGATAAGAACACCTGCACCAACAGCTCCAAGCACGAGGAAAACGTGCCCTAAAGAAACAAAGGTGCCAATCAGATTACGCAGAGAGAAGGTTATGACAACACCAACAGCGGTAAGATAAATGGCTACAATACCACCGAGGAGGGCAAATTTCTGAATAAGAGGGAATTTTTCCTGAAGTGTATTAAACATATTGATACCTCACTCAGGCTTTCGTCTCTGACAACCGTTCGCCAAAAATACCTTGCGGGCGGAAGATCAGAATAAGAACAAGGATCGTGAAGGCAAAAGCATCACGTAGTTGATTCACTGCGGGGATTCCTAGACCTTCAAGAATTAAGTTTGGACCAATTGCTTCGAAAACACCGAGGAAGAGTCCACCGACCATAGCACCAGGTATATTTCCAATGCCGCCAAGAACAGCAGCGGTAAAGGCTTTAATACCAGGGATAAAGCCCATGAAGAAAAAGACGCCTTGCGGACGGAATATCCCGTTGAAGACACCTGCCGCACCAGCTAACGCACCGCCAATAGCAAAGGTGATCATAATGGTCTTGTCAACATCGATCCCCATCAAGCGGGCAACTTCTTTGTCCTCAGAGACAGCGCGCATTGCTTTTCCAATTTTTGTTCGTTCAATAAAAAAGAAAAGTGCAGCCATCAAAAGAATGGCGGCAACCAGAACAACGATCTGTGTATAAGGGATTGCAAAGCCCGCTACATTCCAATATTGCCCATCTAATGCAGGGATGATGGGATAAGATTGAAATTCAGCGCCATACAAACCACGGAATGTGTATTCAATAGTAAAGGAGGCGCCAATGGCTGTAATCAGGGGAACCAGTCGAGGCGCACCACGCAAAGGGCGATAAGCAACACGTTCAACAACCACATTTAAGACCATTGAGACAGATGCCGCAAGAAGAATAAGCAATAATACTGCCCAAACAGGGTGTGTAGCAAGAAAACCCGATGCTGCCATACTGTTTGCCAGAAAAACAGCCGTAAATGCGCCTGCCATATAAACATCGCCGTGAGCAAAGTTGATCATCAGCAAAATGCCATAGACCAATGTATAACCCAGTGCAATTAGTGCGTAAATACTACCTTGTGCCAAGCCTGCAAAGACAAGAGTAACCCATTGCCCACTAGTATACTTGGCAGCGCCGATAGAGTTAAAAATACCGACGATAATGACAACAACAGCAGCCAATTGAAAAACTCTCAGAAAAAAATCGACCCAAGAGAAACGGTCAAAATATTGTTTTAGCATATAGAACTCCCAGAAATGAGTTCAGAATGAACTGTGAATAAAGACAAGAATAGTGAGCCAGAGGAAAACTTCCCCTGGCCCACTATCAATTTCATGTTAGATCAAAAACTACTGACCAGGAGTGTAAACTGCGGGTGGGGGCCAATTGCCGTCTAATTCAGCTTGACCAAGTTCGAAGATACCCAAAGCACCACCAGTGGCGCAGTCACCATGGCTGGTGCCGATTTCGCCAAAGTCTTTGTCGGTGCAGTCCAAAGCACCTGTCAAACCGGTGTAACCAGAGAGATTACTCATGTAATCACGCATTGCCTGGCGACCAATGTGGAGTGTGCCGTCTTCATCGACAACAGCAACTGCCTCAACGGCATCAAGGATAATGTTGGTGCCATCATAAGCGAAAGCATGGAATCCACTGGGGGGAACGCCACCGAATTTAGCATCCCATTTTGCAAGGAAAGCTTCATAAGCATCGCCAACGACGTACGGGCCGGAGAGGTACATACCAACAGAGTTAGGACCAGCATTCTCGGGGAAGGAGTCAGCCAAGAGACCATCAGCACCCATAAGGGTGGTGTTTTCCAAACCAGCAATTTCAGAAGACTGAGCAACAATGAAATCGCCTTCTGGCTCGAAGATCGGGAAGTAAAGTACGTCGGGGCCATCAGCCGCAACGGTGGTCAAAACTGTGCGCATATCGGTATCGCCAACATTGATCGCGCCAGCGAAGGTAACTTCGCCGCCCAATTCAACAAAGCGTTTTGCATATACAGCCTGAAGCTGATCAGCATAAGGGCTGCCATCATGGATGGTGGCTGTAGTACGAGCACCCAATTCATTGTAGGCAAATTCAGCAGCAACTGCACCTTGGAAAAGGTCAGTGTGGCAAACGCGGTAGTAACCAGGTTTCCAGGTCTCACCTTCAATGGTCAGAGCAGGAGCCGTGTTGGAGGAAGAAATCATCACCAAGCCAGCATCGCTGATGGTGTCAATAGCTGCGGTCGCAGCGCTGGAGCAGTTGGTACCAATAACACCAACGATGGTCGGATCAGAAGCAACTTTCGTAGCAGCGGTCTGTCCACCTTCGGCATTACAGCCAGAGTCTTCGCCGGTCAAGACAATGTCGTGACCAAGAATTTGACCACCACGATCATCCATCGCGATTTCAATAGCGCCTTTGGAGTCTTCACCAAGGAAGGCAGTTGCGCCAGAGATAGTCAACATATAAGCCAAGTGTACAGGCTCGTCGGGAGCGAGATCAAGACAACCGACAGCGTCGGTGCACTCGAAAGCAGCAGCTTTCGGACCGCAAGCGGTCAAAAGCATGCCGACAACCATCAGCACAGAAAATACAACAAACAAACGTTTAGACATAGTTCTTCTCCTCTTAAGGGGGGTAATATAAATTCCCGAGTCCGGGATTAGTCTAGTTGGCAGACAACGCCAGGATCTGTGTCGCCATCACCTCCATTTCAGGTAAATTTCACTTAAATTTATAATTCAATCCTAAGGGTGATAACACTATCAAAGTTCTAAAGACACGAATGAAAAAGATAATCTAGTATGCAATCGTACAAGGTTATAAGTCGAGGGTCAAGGGCATCAAAAAGTTTTTACGTAATTTTTATTTCTTGGGGGGTGAGTATAAAACCTGATCTCGAATACGCAAATCAGTATTGCGTATCTTCATCGCCAAATCCGCAGACAGGTTATACATCAAACGATACCCCAACTGCGGATAAGTCTCGCACAACATCAACAAACGATCACGCGGAATTACCACCAAACGAGTATCTTTTTCCCCCGCGCGTGCTGAAGCAGAACGTAATCCCTCATCTACCAAGGCCACCTCCCCAAAAGATTGGCCGCGCTGTAAAATAGCAACAACCGTTCCTTTTTTGCCAGTCGAAGAATTGATGAGAATTTGCACATCGCCATTCGCGATCACATACAATTCTTTGCTACCACTATTTTCTTCAAAAACTGTCTCGCCCTTCGCAAAAACAACATCACGGCACAAATTTGCCACTAATTCCAACTGCGTGGGCGTAAATTGATAAAAAATATCACTTTGTTTAAGAACGCTAATAAATGAACTCATTTTTCCTCGCAAAAAAGGGAATCTTTTTGTAGTGTAGCATACTTAAAAGGCACATGCAACTATATTTGCAGGATGAAAGAATCGCCTCGCCCCCAAGAGAAACTTGTTCTCGTTAAAAAAGAACTCCCTCAAAAAAGAGGGAGTTCCATCAAATTCTGAAACTCAACCTATTCCGCTAAAAAGGTCACTTCCACCGTCATCCCCCAGCGCAAAGCAGGGTCACTTGCATCCAAGCGGATATTGACCTGATAAACAATATCACCTGCCTGCGTCTTGAAGGATTGCCCAATCCGCTCGACAGTGCCGTTCAGCACTACATCCGGTAACGCGTCGGGGACTACTTCTACTGCCTGCCCCTCAAATACTTTGACCACTTCCAATTCGGTCAGATCGCTCGTCTCTACGTAGAACTCTGTAAAATCGGCCATTTGCGCAGCCCATAACTCTGCCCCGACTAATTGACCAACTTCTACATTGATATCAGTGATCGTCCCGTCGAAGGGCGCTTTTAGATCGTAGCTGTCGAGGGCGCTCTGCGCTGCGTCCACTTGCGCTTTGGCGTTCACTAATCGGGCTTCGAGTAATGTTTTTTCATCGGGATCAAGCCCATCGTCCGCGCGTGATTCGTAGTCACGTTTGGCTTCGGATTCTGCTGCGAGAGCTGCATCCAGATCGGCGCGGATGGCATCCAAATCACGAATCGCCTCTTCAAGATCGCGCATGGCTTCATTAACATCTTCCTGCGCCTCTTCCAGATCATCTTCGGCATTTTTTCTTTTGCTATTATCTTTGTCCAGATCGGCATATTTGTCGAATTCATCTTGCGCATCCTGGAGATTTTCTTCAAAATCACTGAGATCAGCTTGGGCATCTTCAACATCATCTTCGAGATTGTCGGTATTCAGCTTTTCCCATTCGCGCTCAGCTTCGGCACGGGCGATTTGGGCATTCATATAAGCCTGCCAAGCGTTGGCTGTTGCCAGCCCACCTGTACGAACAAAATCATCATAAGCTTGTTGCGCGCTGGTCAGTTCAAGCTCAGTCGCGCGGAGAGAAGCCTCTGCCTGTTCTTGATCGGCAAGCCGGATGATGACCTGATCTTTGGACACCACTTCACCTTCTCCGACAAGAATTTCTTCAACCTTGCCACGCGCCGAAAAATTGAGCCGTACATCTTGCGCGGGGAGAATATGCCCTTCGGCAACGACGTAATCCAGACTTAAGGGCACAATCGACTCGACCGCAGGAGCTTCTTCCGTGCCGCAGGCACTAAGAGTTAGAGTTAGAACTAGAGCTATGCTCAGTAAAAACAATATGGTTTTTTTTTTCATTTTCTTTTCCTTTTTTAGATATCAATTTTCAAATTTCTTCAATGTCTAACTTTCTAGCATTCAAATACTTCAACTTTCTAACTTATTTTATTCATATGCCAAGACTTCACGAATAGTAAGGCGTGCTGCACTGCGAGCAGGCAAAACACTTGCCAACGTAGATAAAAGAATAACCAGACCAGCCCAAATTCCATACCCCATGGGGGTAAAAATGACCGCAATCGGGGTTTCAAAAATTGCGGTGCTCACAATCCACGATAAACCATAAGTGAAGGGGATGGCGAGAAAAAGCCCTAAAACAAAGGATATGATGCCGATCAGCAACCCTTCAACCAGTACCATCGTGATAATCCTGGTATCAGTTGCACCAATGGCGCGCATAATACCGATTTCGCGCGTTCGCTCAAGTACGTTCATACTCATCGTGCCAGCCAAACCCATCGAGCCAACAACTGCCGTTAGCAATGCCATAATAAGTAAGAAGCTAATTAAAATATCAAGGCTTTCAGAAGCGCTATCCAACGTAGAAAGCCCTGGGGTTGCCTCTTGAACGTGAAAACCGTTATCACGGAAATACGCGTCCATATCTTCTGCCATCATCTCCTGATAGGCTCGATCATGCTGCTCGGTGACAATTCTGTAAGAGAAAGAACGGTTCGCCAAGTTTTGATCGCGAGAAATATATTCATAAGGTGCGTAGCCTAGAATACCTTCCATCCCGATAAATTTGAAAATCCCGACAACTTCCCAACTTTCCTCTTTTCCATATACTTTCAGCGGGAGATAATCTCCAACTTCAAGATCAGGGTATAGGTCATAAATCCCCTCACTAATAGTCAATTTCTTTTCGTCACCCTCCTGGATCCAACGCCCGGTCACCATTAGGGGGTTGACCAAGTCACTTGCGGCGGGAGGTGCCAAAATGCTCACGTTATCCGCTGTTGAACCATCCGGGTACAAAATATCGGCGCCAGAAAAAGCCCAACCCTCCACGTGCGTAACACGCGGGTCTTGGCGCGCAAATTGTTCAATTTCACTGAGACGATAAGGGGTATCAAAATCAAGGGTTACATCTGCAAGGAAATAATTTCCGATATCTTTTACATATTCATGCAGGGTCACGCGCACGTTAAATACCGAGATAAAAGTTGCGCCGCCCATTGTGAGCGTGAAAAGTGTTAGCATCAAACGTCCGCGCCGTCTAAATGTATTTCGTAGAGAAACAAGTAAAGGACGCTGGATACGGATACCTCGATCTGCCAGGATACGTGTAGCTGTGAGTTGGAACTTCTCCATGCGAGATTCGCGCTTCGCTCCCCCTTCGTCTTGCTCGCCGGATTCATCAGCAGTGTCACCACTAATGGCTTTTTGCACCGTCACCCGTGAGCCGTTAACTACCGGTACAAAGCCAGCTATAAGAGGTACAAGCAGCCCTACCGCGATCTGAATAAAGAAAGAGAGCGGCACAATTCGATAGCCGAGCAACAAAAACCCCATTTTATTTGCGATGAACTGTGCTAAAGCATAAGCACCCTGCCCGCCCAAGGGAACCGCAATTAATAGTGAGAGAACGCCAAAAGACACGAGCAGAACAAGATACATCCTGAAAATAATTTTATCCCGCCCGCCGATCAATTTCATCACACCAATATGACGAAGGTGTTGGGTAAGCAATGCACTAAGTGTATTTGCGATCAAAGAACTGGAGAGAAAAACGATCAAGACACCCAATACCATCAAAATCCCCAAGACGGCATTGATCGTAGATTCGAGCGGATGCTGGTGTGTTAGCGAGCGAAAAGTGCGTCCAATGCCATAACCATTTTTCTCGATCTTGTCTTTCAGAGCCGACAAAACAATATTGATGTGATTATCATCATCCTGCCCTGTTTCAACGGTTGCAAAAACACGGTTATAAAGCTCCGGTTGGTCAAAAAGCTTGAGCGTATCAGTTGAAATATAGGCAAGTGGCGGGGCAAGAAAATCCACAGCCCCTGTAGAAGAATCCTGCACGACGCCAGCAACATAGATGGTCTTGATGCTATTATCGCGCAGTTGTACCTCAAGGGTGTCGCCAGGGGCAATATCCATTTTTTCAAGGACATCGCGCTCCAGGAGAATTTCATTCTTTTGCGGAATCGTCGCCCCGCTAACGGGAACAAGCAAATTCACTTCATTTGCTTCAAAATCCTGCAAAGTGATAATGTCTACTGAATCCCATTGGGTCTCTCCCAAGGGGCGAATGCGGATATTAAAGACGCGGCGTGCCTCAGCTTCTTTGATGCCATCAAAATTACGAATGGTATTGAGGAAATCCTCGTCAAAATCATCCATCCGTAATTCTATATTTGAAGGATTATTCGCTGCGTAACTAACGCTCATATCATCGGAAATGATCCTGTACGCGCCGGCTATCACGCCAATTGCAAATACACCCACCGCAATCGAAAGAACCACCAACGTTGTGCGGGCTTTATTATCTATTAGGTCTGAAAATACTTTTCGCCATCGAGGGCGCATGTGTTACTCCGTTTTTTTATAAATGTAGAACTTTGTGCAAATAATTAATATTGGCCCCTTCTCCCTCCCTTTCAAAAGGGTAGGATGGGGGAAGAGAGTGAGAAAGGCTCTTTACTCTGTCTTTGCCTTCCTACCGAACAAGCCTTTTCTTTTTCTTCTATCGGCTTGCTTCTTCTCTTCAAGTCTCTTCTGAACGATATTGCCTATTGATTTCTCCGTTAGTGGAGATGCTTCCATCAGCCAGCTAAAATCCTCGCGAGAAAGTGCAAGAACCTCAACAGGGGTATCTGCTGCCGCACGCACGCTGGCTATAGATTTTCCACCACGCATCAATTCTATTTCACCAAAAAAGTCATTCATTCCAAGCTGTGAAATGATCAAATTATCCTTGCCGCGCCCCTGCAAAATAATATCTACTGCACCACTAACGATCATAAAGAATTTTGGTATTGATTCCTTGCTGCGGATAATCGTTTCGCCAGGCTGAAAACCGATCTTCTCTACTTTATTGCTCAGTTCCTTCATTAAAGACTGTGAAAGCAAAGGCAAAGCTTGAGCAATGGTTTCGTTGACGATGACCCCATCCGAAATAACAACGGTGCGCGAGGTACGTTTTGTCATCGAGGGATCATGCGTAACCATCACGATCGTCTTCCCGCGTGAAGAAAGTTCAGCGAAGAGATCAATAATATGACTGGCAGAACGCGAATCAAGATTTCCTGTTGGTTCGTCGGCAACGATTATCGGGGCATCGGTAGAGAGGGCGCGTGCAATTGCTGCACTCTGTTGTTGCCCTGTTGAGACGGCGCGCGGCAATTTTTGGGCTTGTTCTTCCAGCCCAACCATATGCAGCAATTCCATGGCTCGTTTCGGGCGTTCATTAACCTCGTACATGCCCACATAATCCATCGGGAGCATCACGTTTTCAAGTAGGTTGAGCATGGGCAAAAGTTGAAAAAACTGAAAAACTATCCCCAAATTCCGCCCTCGCCAGAGTGAGCGTTTACTTTCGCTCATCGCATAAATATCGACACCACCGACAAGCACTTTTCCAGATGTGGGATGGTCGATACCGGTAAACATATTTAGCAAAGTCGATTTTCCGCTGCCCGATTTACCGATGACAGCAACAAATTCACCTTCTTCAAAGCTCAGGTCGATACCACGCAAAGCGGTAAATTCACCGGCAGCGTTCGAGAAGGTTTTAACGACTTGCTCTATTTCTATTAGATTACTTCCATCAACGGAAGCAAGTTTGGGTTGCGTGCGTGCCATCTTATTGTCCCTCCCCCATCCTAGCCTTCCCCCGAGGGGAGAAGGAATCATTATGAAACAGTTCGCCATCTGCAATTTCTACATGGCGCGAGAATCTCGGCATCAATCCCTTATCATGGGTAACCATCACAATAGTACGACCGGATTGGACGAGCCGCTCGAAGAGCTGGAAGATGTGATCCGCAGTAAGTGAATCGAGGCTGCCGGTTGGTTCATCCGCAACGATCACAGGCGGATCGTTCGCCAGTGCACGTGCTATCGCTACCCGTTGCTGCTGCCCCCCCGAAATATATGCCGGTAACTTATGCGCGTGTTCGCTTAACTCGACCATATCGAGCAATTCGATGGCACGCTCACGGCTTTTGCGCGGATGATATAGCCCGCTCATATCCATGGGCATCATCACATTCTGGACGAGGGTCAGCATAGGCAAAAGTTGGAAAGATTGATAAATAACACCCATTGTGCGACCGCGCCAAAGGGCGAGATCATTTTCACTGAGGGTGTGCAAGGAGATGCTCTCTCCATTTGTATGGACGATGACCTCACCTGAAGTAAGCTCATCGACACCGGTGAACATATTTAGCAGGGTTGATTTTCCTGCGCCAGATTTTCCGATAATGCCGAGAAATTCGCCGCGCTCAATACTTAGATTGATCGTTTTCAGCGCGGGGAAAACGCCTGCTTCGCTTTTGTAGTTTTTGACTACATCACGAAGTTCGATTAGGGGGTTGAGTTGGGTTTGTGTCATTTTTTGGTTTTAGATCACTCATTTTTTTTTGCAAGCAGTCCCTCCCCCGCTCGCGGGGAGTTAGAGGAGGGGGCTTTTCTGCTCCCCCCCCATCTAACTCCCCGCGTAAACGGGGGGAGAACTTCTCTTATTTTTTTATTCTCTCGTCATAGCCAACCAGGTTGGCTGAACAATTAGATCGGTGAAAATTTCGCCCATTTTTTCGGGCGGATGGGGCATGTCGTTCTCCAGCCACCAGCGCATTAGTGCGAAAGTTGCAGCAATAATATGATTTGCTGCGATCGGGATGGCAATATTTGAATTAGGCAGCCCGCTCAAGAGAGCTTCGTTTTTTTTACGCGCCATTTTCATGACAGGCTCAAGAATAAAGCTCAGGTTATTATCCAGCAGAAGAACGCGAAAGATTTTAGGGCTTTCTTGAATATGCCTGAAAAGTGTTGCTCCGCTTTCTCGAAAGATCCTTACGTGGTCTGTAACTGCTTCATAGGCTTGGGGAAGATCGAGAATTCCATAAAGTTCATCTACCCTCGCCTGCGCTATTTCGATGAACAACTCATCCAGCCCGTTGTAATGCCGAAAAAAGGTGCGGTAACCAATATCGGCGCGTTCCGTCACATCCTGGATGGTGATATGTTTATATCCCTTCTCCAGCACAAGAGCGATCAATGCCTCGCCCAGTAATTTTTGTGTTCTGCGTATGCGACGGTCTGTATTCATAATAATATGGCATTCAGATTGCGATATGGCAATCAATGCGCCATACTTTATCATGGGAAGAAATAGAAGTCAAGGTTTAATAGCAAGACAATCGTAATGGGTGTTTTGCTAGATATAAGTTGTTTACGCTGCATAATACGAAGATAGACTTACGCATTTTCACAGTCCTTTTCCCAATGCTCCGCGTTGGGAAACTGAGCATTGCTTCTAGAAAGAAGGTATTTTGCGTAAGTCTTATAAGATTTAAACACTTTGCAGCGTTTTGTGCTATCTAATCATAAATATAATATCTTTCGATTCGTTTTTCGCTGTATAATGTTCAAAGTGCAGTATTAGGCGGAAGCTTTTTTCGCCTATCACCTTGTTAGGCGCTGATGATAATTGTCTCAATCCAACAATGCAAAAAGAAGGCACATTGATGCAAGTAAGATCGCTTGGCTATCATACAGATTTGATATTCGCTTCTTACGATGGTGAAATCATCAATCGTGGCAATTATCTAGTCATTAGAACTCCCACGAACCCGTCTTTTTATTGGGGAAATTTTTTACTCTTTGAGCATCCACCAATGGAAGGTGATTATCAAAGGTGGCAAGAATTGTTCGCAAAGGAAATTGGTACTCCCTCTCTAGTAACCCATCAAACATTCGGTTGGGATACAACTGACAGCGAGAAGGGTGTAATTGAACCTTTTCTCGAAAATGGTTATCATATAGAGCAGTCGGTTGTATTGACGACCCAACAGCCTATTCCCCCATCGAATTCCATACAAGGAGTAACAGTTCGTCCACTCGAGCTTGAATATGATTGGACACAAAGCATTGAAAATCAAGTCGAGTGTAGAGAGCCTGAGTTTGAAGAAACCAGCTACCGTCTGTTCAGACAACGGCAGATGAATCGATATCGTGCTATGGCACGAGCGGGGCTGGGTGCTTGGTTTGGGGCATTTATCGGAAGCCAATTAGTAGCCGACTTGGGAATTTTTTACACTACTCAACTGGGCAGATATCAATCTGTGCAAACTCACCCCAAATACCGACGGAAAGGAATTGCGCGCCAATTAGTATTTGAATCGGGTGTCTACGCACTCAAACACTTTGAGTTAGAAAATCTAGTAATCGTAGCCGATACAGGCTCCATTGCAGAAAGACTATATCAGGCGGCAGGATTTGAATTTGTTGAGCATCAAATTGGCATCGGTAAGTGGAATAAAAGCGCCTACCGATTAATAGCAGTGTCAAGTCCTGAAGATGAAAATAAATAAAAAAGAGCCAGCGTTTTTGACGAAGCTGGCTTTTCTCTTTTAAGGAAGCTTTTTAGGGCGATTATTTTTGCGATTTTTCAGTCTGTAGAAAAACACCCACACCCCGCGCACCTTTTGCATGCCCGGGTTCGAAGGTCAACACTGGGAAACATTAGAACGATTACTCGATCTGACTAAGTTCCGGTCTCAACGCCAGCACATCCGCTTCGCTCGCCAATCGGCGTGGGTATTTCGGGTTGAGCATGATCTTTTCCAAGTCATGCCCGATACCCAGACGCATCAGGTAGTAGCGCGCAAATTGCTGCCTCGTCAAACCGCCACGCGCAATTTCATCCAGTTGCCACGACCAAGTCAGGTATTTGTAGGCAATCCGCTCATCGCTGAAATGTCGATAAGATTCCTTACGGGTCAGCACGATCCAGACCAACTCCAACATCCGGCGGGCAATGGCGACTATCGCCTGATTACGGTGCATACGGTGGCTTAATTCCTGAAAACGTCGCTCCCATAACGGGTCCGATTTCACGGCTCGTTGTGCGACTTCGACCATTGCCCAACGAAGGTCGCGACGTCCTTCCTTTGTAATCCGCTTGCCACGTTTTTTGGTGCCACTCTGCTCTACGCCGGGTACCAAGCCTGAGTAGCCCGAGAGTTTCTTGAAGCTAGGAAAACGAGAAATATCTCCGATCGCTGCAAGAACAGTCATCCCGGTAATAATCCCAAAGCCCGGTAACTGCATCAAGTACATCATATCCTTAGACCAAGGTGCTTCGTGGCTCATAACTCTCAACTTCTCTGTAATCAATTCAGTTTGGGCATGGAGGTGCTGCTTGGTATTCATATCAAGCTCTAGTTGAAATTGCTCTGAACCTGAGAGTTCTTCCGATTGCTGCCAGCCAATATTCTTTTCTTTGAAGCGTTTCCCCCGGGGATGGCTCAGATGGTGCCGATGTGCCACACTGTGCATCCGGTTCACAGTCGCCGTGTGCATCCCGATCAGGTGACGGCGCTGGGATAAGAGATAACGAAGCTCTCGCACATGCGCCGGGGGAACCCAGATCGAGGGAATTAAATTCGCTGCTAGCAAACGTGCCAGGATCAGCGTGTCGCGAATATCCGTCTTCACGCGTGCCTGGGCGATTTGCTTCACCTTGATCGGGTTCGCTACCAGAACTTTCTCCGCCAATGGTTCAAGCAGATCGTAAATATGCCAGGCATTCGTCGTGGATTCAATCACCACATAGTCGCTTGGTTCTATGTGCTTAAGCGCCCACGCTTCCAAATCTCCATGCTCGATCCGCCTTGGCTCAAGAACTACATCCCCATCAAAATCTACCCCGGCTACGATGCTGTAATGTTTGTGGATGTCCAGAGCCAAATAACGGCGCGAAAGTCTTGCATACAGGTCTTCCTTCATGCTACACTCTCCTTATAAGAAACGATGGGGCGTGGATTTTTGGGCTGGAGTGATACACACCGATTCGGGATCTGTGTCCCAGACAAAAATTCACCGGGCGACCAAGTAACAACACGGGTGGAGAAGAACTGACCTTCTCTCCCATAGGCGGCGTCGGTCTGCCCAGATGCTCCTGCCCCAGGTGGCATCCCCGGCGAGAAGTCTTCCTGCCTTTCAGGATACCACCCCCACGCCCCACTCGTTACATTCTAGTAACAAAGCGTGCACCTGACTGGTGGGATTCATACCGATAAATGAGGCTGGTTCTGGCTTTGGCAGTTACCATATAATGAACATAGTCCACACCCGCCCACCAGCAAGTAACGCAAACCGTGAGTCAAAAAAAACTCCGAGACTTTCATCTCGGAGTTTTCCCTTTCTATCTAAAGGTCAATTTATGCTAGTTCAGCCGGTGTGATCACTGCTTTACCGGCTTTTTCTGCGAGTGCTTCAAGTGCTGCACGCTGCGATTTGAGCACTGCCGAGAACGCTTCGGGCATATTCTCTTCGGTGCTGTAGAGTTCCTCCATGCGATCCAGTTTCGCGAGATATTTATCGGTGCGGATGCTGAATTGCTCATTATATTCTTCAAGGGTGTAATCGCGGTCATCGAAGGCTTCGTCGAAGAGGGGTTTTAAGTCTTCATATCTGGGAAGGAGACCGATAGGGGTAGCAATAGCTTCGTAGTCACCATGTACACGACCTTCTGCCCACAATGCCCAAACGCGTTTGTCGGTTTTTTCGTTCATATACTGACCATCTGCATTCTTCAGGAAGTAGTTGGTCGAGAAAACTTTCGGGCAACGTTTGAGTTTAGCGCCGAATTTGAGATGGTTGGTCAGATAAAGTGACAGGGGCACGATCACGAAATCCATATTTGCCATCGGGCTGGACTTACGTTGACCAACGGCACCAAGAATGGTTGCAGTCGTCTCGGATTCAATCGTCGCGCCGACGAAGACGCCATGTTCCCAGCTCAGGCTTTCAGAAATCGGGACATTTGTGTCTGAATCACGCCCACCGTAGAAAATGCCGTCAACGGCAACGCCATCGGGGTTATCGTAGTTTTCATCCGCATTGTCCAATTCACTAATGCTTGTTGTAAAACGGGAGTTGGGATGAGACATGGGAATTTCTTTGCCAGCGGCATCCACGTCGCCTTTTTTCCATGCACCGGAGTGATTAAAACCTTCAGTCGGAACTTCAATATCTTTGCCCATGCCAGACCAATAAGCTTTGCCATCTGCTGTGGTCAAAATATTGCTAAAGATCAATTCTTTTGGCTCGGTGATCGCTTTGAAGATCAAGGGATCGTCTTTGGCATTCACATCCCCGATAATGCCGAAAATACCGCGCTCAATATTCACAGCGCGCATTTCGCCTTCTGCACCTTCACGGATATAAGCAATATCATCGCCAACAATGGTGGAGCCTTCGATCATCGCAGTGGAAGTCTTTCCACATCCGCTGGGATACGCACCCATAAAATAGGTCTTACGACGTTCATCCAGCGGATAGAATGCAGAGATGAACATGTGCTCGGTCAGCCAATCTTCTTGATTGGCTTTGTTGATCGCTAAACGCAGGGAGAGCTTCTTGCAAGCCAATGAGTTACCTGCATATTGATTATTCACAGACAAAACACGGTTCTCTTGGGGATCAATATAAATGCGACGTTTATCAATATTGACGGTTGTATTATCTTCGCCAAGCTCGCCAGCGCTATGCCAGAAATAGAAGAATTCACTTTTGTCTTTCAAGCGTTTAAATTCTTCGTAGCCAGGGCGGTAGAGAATATCTTCGCTATGCCCAACATAATAAGAATCGGTGATCTGTAAAGAACTAATAGAGAAGCGGGAGTTTGTCGGTCCCAGGCAGAAGAAACGCACGACCATCTCTTTGCCTTCCATCACGCCATCCATAAGCCCCATGATCTCTTCGAGAGCAGATTCGCGCTCTTTCACATTCAAGCCACGGCTTAGTGTTTGCCCGGCGGGGAGCAAGGTGGCTGTATTGGCTTTATCACGACCTTGGTCAAAATAGCCATCATAATGAATGGTATGCCCTTCCATTGCAAGAGCTTTTTCTTCGTTATTATCAAGAGCCATTTGGCGTACTTTGGCAATATCTCCAGGAGAATCGTCAAAAACAACCACACTGGCAGGTTTCATCAACGCAGCCGCATCGCTAATTATTTGCAATACCTTTGAGTTATCTAAAGCCTCGAGCTTTGCTTTATCAGCATCTGAAATTTGGTAAGACCACATGAACATATCCTTTCGCGAATTAAATTACTCCGACATTTTTTGGGTAAGTACTATTAATCATAAATATTAGCACATAGCGAATATAAAACACCTGCAATATTACGCTTAAAACCGCGATAGATGACACAAACTAATCCCAGTTACGTAAATCTTCGATTGGCGCTGCATCTTCAGCGATATCCTCCATGCCTACAATTTCCACATCCACGCGGAATTTGATGCGCTCACGTGCCTCAGCAGATAGCCGCTCTGGCAAAGTTTCTACATCGGATGAAGGCGACGGAACCACTCTCAGGGAGAGTTGGTCTCGATGCTCCAAACGTGTGACTCGTGCCTGCCAGCGTACCGCTTCCGCAAACCTAGACATCAACCCGTTTAACTGACGTGGGTGCAAAAACATACCGCGTACTTTAACCGCGTCACCGACACGTCCCAGCCAACCCATCAAACGTGGCGAATCCAGCCCGCAAGAGCAGGCTTCGGGGTGCACAGCCGAGAGATCCCCCGTCCCAAAACGGATGAGGGCATAATCATCGTTATAGAGTGTGACAACCACCTCCCCATTCTCGCCAGGGGGCATCGGCTGTCCCGAGTTAATATCACAAACCTGAATGATCGCATCGTCGGGCAAATGCCAGCCATCTTCAGCATCACATTCATAGCCAAGATTACCGCATTCGGCTGTGCCGTATCCCTGCCGAACTGTTTTCACACCGCGCGAGACAAGTTCTTCTCGCAGGGAGGGCGGCAAATACTCAGCGGTCACGAAAGCTTTGCTCACATTTAAAGTCACGCCCATCTCGTCGGCTTTATCTAGCAAGGCTTTAAGGTAGGATGGCAAGCCAACATATCCCGTTACGCCAAGGGTGTGCATTGCCTGAACTTGTTGTTCCTGATTACCGATCCCCCCCGGGATGACGGCACATCCCGCCGCCAAGAGGCCTTCTTCGAACATCGCGCCCGCCGGAGTAAGATGGTAACCAAAAGCGTTTAGAACTACATCGCCTACACTAAAGCCAGTGGCGTGCATGGCTGATTCCCAGCGCCAGTAATCGTCCCCACGTGGTTCGGGTTCGTAGATCGGCCCCGGGGACTGGTAGATGCGTTTGAGCGAGCCGGGTTCACAAGCCAGAAAACCGCCAAAGGGCGGCGAGGCTGCCTGGATATCTGCCAGATCGTCCTTGCGGATAACGGGCAATTTGTTGAGGGACGAGGCAGATGTTAATTGCGCGGGAGCAAGCCCAGCCTCACGTAGGCGTTCGGCAAATCCCGGGGCGTTTTCTGCAAGATGTGTGATCAGTTTAGCAATGTCCATAGGTCAAGTCTCCGTCCAATTTATCTTTAACATAAATGGCGCGAATAAACGAATTGCGCGAATTTTGATTCGCATGATTCGGCCACTCGCGCCATTTGAATTAGCTCTTCAAGAATTACGAAAGCCAGCGTTTGCGGCGTTTGTAATGTTTTACTTCTCGGTAGGATTTACGGCTACCAACTTCGGTGAGGCCGAGGTAAAACTCACGCACGTCTGCATTGGCACGCAGATCGTCGGGATAGCCATCCAGAACGATGCGTCCGCTTTCCATAATGTAGGCATAATCAGCAACACCGAGGGTCAGGTTGGCATTTTGCTCCACGAGCAGAATAGTTGTGCCTTGTTCCTGATTAATGCGTTTGATAATTTCAAAAATTTCCTGCACCAAAAGCGGTGCAAGCCCCAACGAAGGCTCATCGAGCATCATCAATTGGGGTTTTGCCATGAGGGCGCGCCCGATGGCAAGCATTTGCTGTTCGCCACCAGAAAGATAGCCAGCGGTTTGATGGCGGCGATCTTTGAGACGTGGAAAATATTCGTAGACCATCTCTATATCGGCGCGCGCTTGTGCGCCATCTGAGCGAGTATACCCACCGGCGATGAGATTCTCTTCGGTGGTCAAATGTTCAAAAACACGCCGTCCTTCCATGACCTGAAAAATCCCTTTACGAACAATATCAGAAGCATCCATATGGTGGATTTTTTCACCCTTGAAGACAATTCCACCATCGGTTACTTCGCCATCTTCCGGTTTGAGCAAACCAGAGATCGCTTTTAGGGTTGTTGATTTTCCGGCACCGTTTGAGCCGAGCAGACCAACGATTTTACCCTCGGGCACTTCCATAGACATGCCTTTGAGTACCAGAATGACATCGTTATAAATGACTTCGATATTATTTAATGAGAGCATAGGAGTAACCAGTTTTCAGTATCAGTTTGAAGGACAGGATGGTCGTTATTTCTTAGCGTATGAAAATGTGGTGATTGGGGATCGGCCGAAGCGAAATCCCCAATCACCTATTTATCTAATATCTTATTCAGCAGAGATGTAGTCGCTAATCGCAGCCCATGATCCACCTTGCACTTCGTAAAGACGCAAGGAGGTATTGCCACGATGGCTGGTTGCTGAGAAGGAAAGCGGGGAAGTTACGCCGCCGGTATCAAAATTCTGTACCGTTTCAAGCGCGGCTTTGATGTTTTCGCCAGTCAGTTCATCGCCGTTTTTCAAGACGATTTCAATACCTTCTGCCATCAGAGCCATTGTCCACCAACCTTGCGTATAGTGCAGGCTAGCTTCGCTAAGGCTCGAACCTTGTTCTTTCAGCCAGGCATCTGCATCTGCGTGCCCGTCAACAGGAACGCTTGGAGGGGCGAAGGGGATCGTTCCAATAACGCCTTCAGCAGCATCGCCAGCTAATTCGATAAAGCCTTCGTCTGCGCACCAGTTCATGCAGACGAATGCCACGGAGTCCGTCATACCCTGGCTGGCAGCATCCTTGACCATCACAGCAGCGGGGCTGGAAACGGTGTGGACGATGACATAATTTGCGCCAAATTGCTGCATTTGCGCCAACTCAGCAACATAATCTGTCACACCGCCAGGCATGGGGAGACTGATGAATGCAACGCCGTTTGCTTCAGCAAATGCTGCGGCATCTTCAACGGGGGACTGCCCAAAGGGGCTGTCGTGGTGGGTCAAGACGACCGAGGGCATGCCCTCGTTACCTGCCGCTGCCCAATCGTCCATTGCCCAACGGATCGCAATGATCGCTTGGTCAGAGTAAGAAGTGCCAACGAGGAAGTTATAGGGGGCAGCTTCCATATCTAGAAGACCGGCAGAGTAGGATGCAGACATGAAGGGGATCTTATCTGCGGCGATCTTTCCACGCAATGCTTCGGTGTCACCGGTACCCCAGCCTTGGAATACGACAACGCCTTCCTGCACATATTGTGTATAAAGCAGTTCAGCTTGATCTACTTTATAGGCATAGTCTGCCGAGATCAATTCCACCTGGCGACCTTCAATACCGCCATTGGCATTACGCCACGCAACATAGCCCTTAATGCCTTCAGCATAGGGCGTACCAACATCGGATGTTGGTCCGGTCAGATCGTGGATAGCACCAACTTTAATCGATGTGTCGGCATCTCCACCGCCACCGCCACAGGCTGTGAGGACCATGGCTGCCACAACTAAGGCTGCAAATAAAGCATACATTGTTTTACGGGACATTCTCTTTTCTCCTTTGGTTGAGATGAATAAAAAGATCGAACTATATCAACTATTTGCCATACTCACTTGGTGAATAATTGATATGAGAACGTAAATCCACAATAGAGATTTCTCTCTCTGCCAAACGTTTTTTCAGGGCTTCCACATCTGCCCCGGTTTCTTTGATCGTCACTTCGCTGGTCGCATCTTCATTGATATTGGTCGTCGTTACGGCAAGGATATTTCCATTTGCAGCGGCGATATCTTCAGCAATCTTTGCCAATTGACCAGGGCGATCTGGTAATTCAATGGTCAGGCGCACACCTTCCACAAAGCCGCCGAGCACACTCACAAAGGCTTTGAAGATGTCGGTCTCGGTGATGATTCCAACTAACTTATCATCTTCCATCACGGGCAGAGAACCAATTTTTCTATCGATCATGATGCCAGCAGCAGCTTCCATTGGGCAATTAGGCGTAGCCGTCACAACAGGGCTGGTCATAAATTGCTCCACTTTAAGTTTCTCAAGCAAGCCATACATTTCGTGGATGCTTAATGTCGTTGCTGGTGAAGGTTGGCTCGAAAGCAAGTCTTTTTCAACAACAATACCAACCAATTTGCCTTTATTCACCACAGGCAAGCGCCGAATATTCTTCTCACGCATTAAGCCAATGGCTTCAGGATAGGTTGTTTTTGGGTTAATGCTGAGTGGATCAGCTGTCATAAAATCACGAACAAACATGTTTTTTACCTCTTAGTAACTAAAGGGCCACAGACGGAAATAATCTTTAATATTTTTCCACATCTTATTTAAGCCTTCGGGTTCAAAGACAAGGAATAAGATAATTACCAAACCAAAAGCAGCTTGCTGAATAAAAGGCAATATAGAATCAACTATTGGAAGCGATGACTTTAATGCACGTCCAACATTTGACAAAATAGCGGGGAGCAAGGTCATAAAGGCTGCCCCGTAGAAAGAGCCACGCACAGACCCCAAACCACCGATGATGATCATCGCCAAATAAAGCACCGAAACATCAATGGTGAAACGTTCCCAAGTGACAATACTACGATAATGTGCTGTCAGCGCACCTGCCATCCCAACAAAGAAGGAGGATGTTGCGAAAGAAAGCAACTTATATTTGAAGAGATTGATACCCATCACTTCTGCGGCAATATCCTGATCGCGAATGGCGATAAAAGCACGCCCAAAATGCGTGCGGAAGAGATTCGCCGTTAGCAAAGCCGTCACGCCGGCCAATGCCCAAACCAGCCAGTAAAAATTGAAATCAGTACTCATATTGATGCCGAAAAGCATCGGAGCAGGAACGACCAACGCATCCACGCCACCAGTGACCGCATCCCAGTGAGTGACGACCCACAGGATAATCTCTTGTGAAGCCAGAGTCGCAATGGCCAGATAAAGTCCTTTCAAACGCAGAGATGGGATACCGAATAACGCACCCACAATTGCTGTTACCAAACAGGCAATGATCGTGGACGCCCACCAAGGCATGCCCATGTTAATGGTAAGGATTGCGGCTGCATATGCACCAACCGCCATAAAACCACCCTGCCCCAAGCTGATCTGCCCTGTATAGCCGACAAGGATATTCAGCCCGATAGCACCAATTGTCGCAATGCCGATCTGGTTGGCAAGGGTCAAATAGTAGCGGTCAGCGAAAAAGGGAAATACAAGCATCAAGATGCCGAAGATCACCCAGCGCAACTTTTCATGAAAGGTGTGACGCAACCCCATATCCGCTTTGTAAGTTGAGTGAAAAATGCCAGAATTCATAGGTTTTTTTACCTGCTTCTTTGTTACATTCTCTCTTCCTGTATAGAAGAGAGCTAGGGTAAGGGCAAAACTTAAACGCGCTCGATAATTTCCTGACCGAAGAGACCGTATGGACGCACCATCAGGATCAGGATAAGAATGGCAAAAGGAGCAACCTGATTAAGTCCGTGCCCTACATAACCACCGGTATAGGTTTCTAACAAGCCAATGATGATCCCGCCAACGATCGCGCCCGGGATCGAGTCTAAGCCGCCCAAGATGACCACAGGGAAAACGCGCAAACCGAAATGACTCAATTCCTGGCTGACACCAACGATATTCGCTACCAATGCCCCACCAATGGAAGCACTGATCGCTGCGATAGACCACGCCCAGGCAAAGATCTTCTTGACGCTGATCCCCATACTCAGGGCAGCCTGTTGATCGTCTGCGACGGCGCGCATGGCGATGCCTTCCTTCGAGCGACGGAAGAAGAAGGTGAATAATCCCAGCATGACAATCGCGATCACTATCGCCCACAGGCGGTCTGCGCCGATGGTTGCGCCCATAATATTGACAGGCGTACTAGGGATGAAAGGCGGAAAAGCTTTCGGCTGGTTGCCCCAGATCGTGCTAACAATCGCTTTTAGCAGACTGCTGAGACCAATGGTGACCATAATAACGGAGATGATCGGCTCACCGATCAGTGGGCGTAGCACCAAGCGTTCTACAACGGCACCAAGCCCAATCGCAATAGCGATCGTGATGAGCATGCCGAGAGGCCACGCCAAGCCAAATTGAGCGACCATCCCATAAACAACGTAGCCGCCGATCAACAGAAATTCGCCTTGTGCAAAGTTGATGACGTCGCTGGCTTTATAGATCAGCACAAAGCCAAGCGCAGCCAATGCCAATATTGCGCCATTGGTCAAACCGGTGAGTGTCAACTGAATAAAAAGTTCCATGAGAGTTCCGTTTTCCTAAAAGTATTCCGAGATCTGCCACGTGCCAACGTTAGCGGAATTGGTTTGTCGTTCAGAAAATGGCTGATATAAGGGAAGCAAGCCCAAATTCTGGTGCGACGCGCCTAATTCCATCTATCTACTCTTTAATGCCCATATCTTCGATCCGCAAGCGGGTTTGCAAGGTTGCTGTGCGTCCGTCCTGATAGGTGATAACCGTCTCTACATCTAAATGGGGACTTTGGCTGTAGAGCGCCGAAACGATATCATCGTAGCGTTGTGCAACCACATTGCGGCGCACCTTGCGCGTGCGGGTCAATTCGGCGTCGTCCGCATCCAACTCTTTATGGAGCAAAACAAAACGACGGATACGCGCAGCCGGCGGCAGGTCTACATTGGCTTCTTCCACACGAACGCGCACCAACTCATACACTTCTGACTTTTGCGCCAGATCGGTATAGGTCGTATATGTCAAATGATTATTTTCTGCCCACTTACCTACATTTGCAAAATCAATATTTAGCATAGCGGTCACAAAGGGCCAATCGCCACCAAAAACCACGGCTTCTTTTACATAGGGGCTGAACTTGAGTTTGTTTTCAATGAATTGCGGGCTAAATTTGGTGCCGTCGTGAAGCGTCATCACATCTTTTGCGCGATCAATAACGATCAAATGTCCGTCATCATCGAAATAGCCGGCATCGCCCGTTTGCAACCACCCATCTACCAGCGTCTCTTTGGTGGCTTCTTCGTTTTTATAGTAGCCGATCATTACAGCCGGAGATGAAACCAGGATTTCGCCACTCTCATCAATTTTAATCTCTGTTTCCGGGATGGGTGTCCCGACAGTTTGGAATTTGACATCCCCATCACGATGCACTACCGATATTCCACTTGTTTCCGTTGACCCGTAAATCTGCTTAAGGTTGACACCTAGCGCATGGAAGAAACGAAAAACATCCGGTCCCAAAGCGGCACCGCCTGTATACGCCCGATCAAGATGACGCAAGCCAAGTTGATCTTTGATCTCCTGAAAAACTGCCCAGTCTGCCCAGAAATATTTGAGTTTCTGCACAAAGGTAGGAGTTTCTTTACGGAAGCGGATATCAGCCATCTCGTAGCCAATTTTAAGTGCCCGCTGATACATCGACTGTTTGAGCTTGGTACTGTCTTCGATCTTGACCTGCACCTGCGAGATGAGATTCTCCCAAATACGCGGCGGGCTGAACATTGCCTGCGGTCCGATCTCACGGATATCGTGCTGGACAGTCTCTGGCTCTTCAGGGAAATTGATCGTGAAACCGATCTGCAACCCGCAGCCCAAGGACATCATCTGTTCACCGATCCATGCCAAAGGCAGGAAGGAGACAAATTCATCACCCGGCGCAATGGGATCGATGCTCATGAGATTATCTCCCATGCTCAGCAGATTCTTATGGGTCAGCATGGCAAGTTTCGGATTCCCGGTCGTACCGGATGTGGTCGAGAGAATGGCAAGGTCGCTTTCTTTCCCCAAGGCAACGCGTGCTTCCCACCAGCCGGGATTCTCTTCGTCAAATTTGCGCCCCATTTCTTCCACATCGGGGAAGTAGAGCAGATAGTCTTCAGTGTAATTACGCAACCCCTTGGGATCGTAATAGATCACCTTGCGGATGCCTTTCAGGTCATCCCACATTTCGAGCAATTTATCAACTTGCTCCTGATCTTCGACGACTACGAAGGAAACATCGGCGTGATTAAAGATATAAACCATCTCTTTGACGACTGCATCCTGATAGATGCCGATGCTTTTCGCACCAACAGCCTGCGCTGCCAACTCCGAGATGACCCACTCAGGGCGATTATCACCAATGATGGCAATCGTCTCTTCGGGGACTAAACCCAGGCTATGCAAACCAAGTGAAAAAAACTTAACGTGGTCGAGGTATTCACGCCAGGTCAACGCCTGCCAAATGCCATAATTGCGCTCGCGGAGCGCTGTCGCTTCTGGCGTTGTCTGAGCATGTTGAAGGAGGTATTGCGGTAAGGTTTCGGGCATGGATTTCTCCAAGAATTCTTTAGAGTTCTATCATCTTCATCGGGGCGGTACTTTGATCTTCGCCAAGATAAGCTTTAATGACGGCTTCATTCTGGCGAACTTCATCAGGCGTGCCATCACCGATCTTTTGACCGAAGTTCAAAACGGCAATACGATCACTGATGTCCATGATGACGCCCATATCATGTTCGATCAAAACAATGGTGACGCCGTGCTCTTCGTTCACATCCAGGACAAAGCGCGCCATATCTTCTTTTTCTTCAGCATTCATGCCCGCCATCGGCTCGTCGAGCAATAAGATAGCAGGCTTCATCGCCAGCGCGCGTCCCAACTCAACACGTTTCTGCAATCCATACGCCAACGAGCCAACCGGCTGATCACGAATGGCTTGAATTTCGAGCAAATCAATGATGTCTTCTACAAAACGACGGAAGGCGATCTGTTCACGTTGGGCTTTACCCCAGTAGATCATGCTCGAAAGCAAGCTCGTCTTCATATGGACATGCGCACCTGCCATCAAATTTTCCAGCACGGTCATGTGACGGAATAACTCGATATTCTGGAAAGAACGGGCGATGCCCAACGAAGCGATCTGATAGGGTTTTAAACGAGTGATCTCATGTTCCGCTTTGCCTGTGTAATAGGTGATGCTCCCCTGTTGCGGATGATATAGCCCACTGATGCAGTTCAGTAAAGATGTCTTCCCTGCACCGTTGGGTCCGATAATGGCAAAAATCTCGCTTTGACGGATGGATAAACTGACATCGTATAAAGCGGTAACGCCTCCAAACCCTAGCTTGACATGATCTGCTTTAAGTTGCAGGTCACCGGGTTTTAGATGGCTACTATTTAGAGTATGACGAAAATCACGCTGCATAGAGACTCCTTGTACAAGAGTAATGACACTATCTTATTCAAGGCGCGCTATCAAAGCGTTAACGCAGGCGTTAATAAAAATTGAGTTTTTGGGCGTTTTTTCGCTAAAGAAACGAAAAAGTGACAAAATCTGCACCTTTGTCACTTTAAGTGATTACTTATGTGAATTGAAAATTGGGTAATGCTTAATCAATAACTCATGTTACGCAGTGATGAAGCATTGACTGTCTTTTCCCCTCATCCTAACCTTCTCCCAAAGGGAGAAGGGATTAAGTCCCCTCTCCCTTTGGGAGAGGGCGGAGTGGTGAGGGCAGCCCCAAAGTCTGCCAAAGGCATCTTCTGCGTAACACCAATCAATAAGTGATACCCTCCCCTGATTTGTCTCTGCGAGCAGTTCTTGCGAAGCAGTCTCCCTATAAATGAGGGAGATTGCCAAAATGCCCCCCTGCGGGAACACTCTGCCATGCTTCGTTCGCACGAGTACCCTTCAGCGTAATGACGTCATTTAGGTTGACGCACTACCGGAAATTTATTCTTCCAAATTGGGGCCGCGCAAATCCATATCAAGAATGACGACCGCGCCTTTTCTTTCGCCGGCAGCCTGCCCTTGTGCCAAGCGCAGTTCTTCTGCCATGCCTAATTCGTCGAAAATGGAGGTGGCGCGGAAGTGGCAATCCACTGCCCAGGCGGTTTGCCCGGCACGATCATAAAGACGCCTTAATGCCAGGTAGGTGCGAGCAAGATCAGGGCGCGCGCGGATCCGGCGCAGAATGCGCATCGACTCGATCAGATATTCCTCCACTTTGAGCCAATCCGGTTTTGTCGTTCGGCTTAGTATCTCTGCCAATAAACGCAGCGTGACGCCCTCTGCCCAGCGATTTCCTTCGACGCGCGCAGCAATGAGTGCATCTTCTGCTTCGTTTTTGGCATCCGTTAATTCATCTGCCAGAGAAAGGCTTTCTGCCAAAAAGATGCGCGGCAAATAGTGAAAAACGCGATAATCGTTTTCTTCAACCCATTGCAAGGCTTCGCGGATAACGACAACGCCTTCGGCTGGCTCGCCCAAATGAGCGCGCACCAATCCACGCAGACCTGTCAAGATGAAACGCAGCGGCGTAAATTCACTCGTGCCAGCTTGCATCTCTGGCAAAGCTTCGATGGTTTTGGCGCAAGCTTCCCAACGATGACGCGCGGCGAGAACATAGGCCAGTGGAGCCATCGCAAAGGCTATCGTCGAGGCTGCGCCCTGTTCTTTTGCGAGGGCAACACCATGCTCGGCGGCATCGCGGGCGCGCTCCCAGGAGCCAACGCGCGCATAGGCAACGCCCAAATATCCATAAACGACCAGTAAATTGGGATGATAATGACTCTCTGGCGCATCTTCAAGATTGACGTAACGTAGCAAATAGGCAATCGCATCGTCGAAGGCTGCTAACGCAATGCTGCTGCGACCGAGCATCCGCAAGGCGGCCCGCAAAAGGGAAATATCTTGCTGTTCTTCAGCAACGCGCAGTGTGCGATGCGCGTAATCGCCCGCGGCTTTGGGATTGCCACGCAGCCAAAAGATCTGTGCCGCGCGTCGAAATATTTTCCCCACCCGTTCTTCATCATTAAGCTGCGTTGCCAAATGCTCGGCTTGCTCGATCATCTCCTGCGCCCGCACAAGATCACCGCTAAAAGCATAGGCTTGGGCGAGTTGCAGGTTCAGATCAATGCGTTCCTGATGCTGCTTCGGTCCCGTTTGCCGGCCTAACATACTAACCGCCTGCGAGCCAAACTGACGTGCCTCCTGATAGGAGTGGATGCGCAAAGCCTGTTCGCCCGCTTCTGTTAGATAAGGCAGCGCTTTAATGGCCTGATCGCTGCGCGAATAATGATGCGCAAGAGTTGCCGCATCCACGGGGATGACGGCGTTCTCGAAAATCTCGGCAATACAGCGATGCACATATTGTCGACGTGCGCGGCTCAAGCCTGCATAGGCCACCTGACGAATTTTATCGTGGCTGAAATCGTAGCCTTCGCTGCTTTCGACAACCAAACCTTTTTGCTGCCACTCTTCAATCGTAGCGATAACTTCCTTTGCGGGGGCTTCGCTCACTTCCTGCAATAACGAAAAGGTGAAAGCACGCCCAATCGCTGCCGCAATAGCCAGCAATTCCTGACTTTGTGCATCGAGGCGATCAAGCCGCGCTTCGATCAGGCTTTGAATAGGCGGCGGCAAATTCGCTGCCCCGCGCTCCTGCCCCCCGCCAAAAGGCAAACGCGCAGGATGTGCGCTCTCGCGCAACGAGCGAATGCCTTCAATAATAAAGAAGGGGTTGCCTTCGGTCTCTTGATAAAGCCGCTGGAAAAAGTAGGCATCGTGGGAAGCATCATCGAGCAGATATTTGGCGAGCGTTAGGCTTTCGTCGGGCGTCAGGCGCTCGAGCGGTAATTGCATAAAGGAATCTTTGCGCTTGAGGGCACGCAATAAGCGTTCTTGTTCTGGGGGCAAATCTTCCAGGCGACAGGAGCCAACCAACACGAGCGGCAGGTCTGCCAAACGATGCGTAAGCGCATCGAGCAGTTCCCACGTCAAACTATCGGCCCAGTGCAGATCGTCCAGCATCAGCAAGATCGGGGTCGCGTTCGTCCCGTCGCCCTTGGTCAGATGAAGCAAAAGCTGGGTGATCGCTTCCGGAGTTTGAACTTTCTCACGGCGATCGGGCTGCCAAAGAGGCAAGCTCGCAAATTGACGCCGTAAATCTGGTAAAACGGGAGTCAGCGCAGCAAGCCAGGGCTGCAAATCCAGAAGTTCATCTTCGGGCAGGCGCGCGAGAAGGCTATGCAAAATACTGCGCAAGGGCGCGTAGGCCACCATGGATTCGACTTCGTGGCAAAGGCTTTGTAATGTGAATTGGGAATCTGCCGACAGCAGATATTCGTGCAGCAGGCGAGTTTTACCAATACCTGAATCACCTGTGAGCAGGATAAAGCGGCCGCGCCCGACCTTGGCTTGCTCCCACGCAGCATGAATTTTGCTTAATTCCGATTGGCGTCCCACCAACGGTAATTGCGGCGGTATGAGCGTGGCTTCTTCTTTCGGCAATAATGCGACAGCAGGCTCTGCCCGCCGCACCGCCCCCGATTGGATCATTTCAATAAAGGCTTGGGTTTCGGGCAGCGGCTCTGTGCCCAGCTCATTTTTAAGTTGCTCTTTGAGTTGCTGATAATGTTGCAAGGCCTGATTGCGTTTTCCCAGCTCAACATAAAGAGACATCAAGCGCTGATGCGCGGCTTCATCAAAAGGTTCAGCAGCCGTCCATTTGCAGGTCACTTCGAGCGCATCATCGGGACGATATTCTTCTTGCAGCTTTTCGCTCAGACGGTCGAGACTGCGCAAAAAACGCTGCCGCAGTTCCTGGCGCTCGTCGGCACACCAATCTTCGTAGAGATCATCGAGCAGGTCACCACGATAAAGTGCGATACCTTCTGATAATTCATCCAGGCTGGCTTCGGGGTGCGTCAACGTGCGAAAAGCATCCACGTCCAGCCAAATATCAGCAGCAGGGTTGATCTGAACGGTCGTACCCGTAGTCAGGATCAAGTCGCCATCGAAATCAACGCCCTCGAGAGTCTGGCGCATACGATGCAAGTACTGACGCAAATTACGCCGTGCAGCCGACTCTGTGCCGCGCGACCAGAACATAAACGCCAAACGACGGCGGTCGCTGGGTTGGTCACGATGCAAAAGCAAATAGGCTAAAAGCGAACGAGTTAGGGGCGAGCCAAGTTCCAGCGCAGTATCTTCCCCATTATTCAGGCGCAGGGTTTCAAAAAGGTAGGCTCGCAAAAGAGGCATGGGGATATTTTACATGGTATTAGGCAGATTATCAGAAAAGTTTTGATTTTTTTTTATTTCTTTATAAAAATCCTTTAAGATGCTCACGCAGCTTTTTCGGCGCTATCACGTCAATATCTACCTTTTTTGGTATCATCTCAATAATTTGGGGTAGATGAAAAAGACCAACCCAAATTGAGTTC
>JABGQU010000171.1 GCA_018648605.1 Anaerolineae bacterium
GCGGTTAATATGCCGAGCAAGTAGCTAATGAAGCGAGGTTTTGTAGTTGACATCATTTCCCTCCCACGAATTTGTATCCAATGCCCCATACGGTGAGAATCTGCTGAGGTTGGCTCGGGTCAATTTCGATTTTTTCGCGCAATCGCCGAATATGCACCGTGACCGTGGATGGGTCGGTATAAAGCTCATCTCCCCAAACTTGGGCTAGCAATTGTGCACGAGTAAAAACTTGCTCAGGCTGTAGAGCAAAATGCCACAAAAGATCAAACTCTTTTGCCGTTAAACTAACGCTTTGAGATTTGACTTCTACATTACGTGCCACTGGATCAATATTTAAGATACCGGTCTGGATAGCTTTCTGGGTAATAGATGCTGGCGTACCATCCGAGCGGCGAAGTACGGCCCGGACGCGCGAAACAACTTCTTGGGGGTTGAAAGGTTTTGTTATGTAATCATCTGCCCCTATATCCAAGCCACGAATGCGGTCGCTGTCTTCGCTTTTGGCGGTTAACATGATGATGGGAATTTGGCGATCTTGGCGCAAGCGTTGAGTGAGAGAGAGGCCATCTATGCCGGGCAACATCAGATCCAGAACGATAAGAGCAGGGGGATCATTCTGGATGATGCGCAGTGCTTCGTATCCATCGGCGGCCTCTTTTACAAGATAGCTTTCACGTTCCAGATATCGGCGCACAACTTCGCGGATGGTTTCTTCGTCATCAACAACGAGAATATAAGAATTTGTAGTCATCAGTTTTTCTGTGTAGGTCAGCTAATCAAGAGGGTTGGACGAATCTACTCTAAAGCTGAAGATTATTGATTTCATTATAGCAGTGGGATATTACGAAAGTATTAAGGTTTCCTCGCTCTTTAACAAAAAAGGAGCGAGAGTTTTGCTCTCGCTCCTTTTGCTATTCATTTGAAATCTTTTAGTCAAGACTGCCTGTTGCGATGGCTTTCTTGACTTCACCGATGGCTTGTGTGATTTGAATTTCACGCGGGCAGGCAACGGTGCAGTTGAAGATGGTGCGGCAGCGATAGACTCCAAATTGGTCATTGAGAATCTGAAGGCGTTCCGCTGCACCTTTGTCGCGGCTATCGAAAATAAAGCGATGTGCGTTGACGATGGCGGCGGGTCCGATATATTCGTCGTTTGACCAGAAGGATGGGCAAGATGTAGTACATGCGCCACAAAGAATACACTTGGTGGTGTCGTCAAAGCGTTCGCGATCTTCAATGCTTTGGTGGCGTTCTTGCGCAGGCTTAGGCTCGTCGTTAACAAAGAAGGGCATGACTTTTTTGTAGCTATCGAAGAAGGGATCCATATCTACGATCATATCTTTAAGAACGGAGAGACCCAGGATCGGCTCGACGGTGATCCTGCTCGTCTTTAAATCTTGAACAAGGGTTTTGCAGGCAAGCATATTCTGACCGTTGATGCGCATGGCGCAGGAGCCACAAACCCCGTGCGCGCAGGAGCGGCGGAAGGAGAGCGAGCCATCGTGATAGCCTTTTACTTTTTCCATCAGATCAAGAACGCGATCGGTGGGTTCTGCTTCCAACTCGAAGGTGTCGTAGTGCGGTTTCGTATCTGTTTCCGGGTTGTAGCGGAAGAGTTTTAGAGTAATTTTCTGCATCATATCCTCCTAATAGACCCGTTTCTTTGGTTCAAATTTGGTGAAGATCACATCTTTGTAATCCAGTTTCACTTCACCATCTTCGAGCCAAGCCAAGGTATGTTTCATCCATTTTTTGTCGTTACGCTCTTGATAATCATCGCGAGCGTGCGCGCCACGACTCTCTTTGCGTTTGAGGGCAGAGACGGCGGTCACTTCGGCGATATCGAGCAGGTTGCTCAATTCCCAGGCGTTGAGCAGATCCATGTTGAATTTTTTGCCCTGATCATCGAGCTTGATATTTTTGAAACGGGCTTTCAATTCGCGGATCTTTTCAACAGCTTGGGCCATGCCATCCTCGACTCGGAAAACGCCAACATGCTCGAACATGACTTCCTTCATTTCGGTGCCAATATCCGAGATGCGTTCCTCGCCTTCAGCATTGCGCAAGGTTTCGAGTTGCTGCTCAACAAATTCAGTTGGATTGTCTGGCAGCGGGATGTAGTCGGCTTCTTTGGCATATTCAGCAGCTTTCATGCCGGAATGTTTACCGAAGACGACCAGATCGAGGAGGGAGTTGGTTCCGAGACGATTAGCGCCATGCACGGAGACACACGCGTTTTCACCTACGGCGAAGAGCCCGGGCAGTGGTTTTCGTTTTTTGTCTACAATCACCTGACCAAATTTATCGGTCGGGATGCCGCCCATAGCATAATGCGCGGTTGGTTGAACGGGCATCGGCTGGGTAACGGGATTGACCCCAAGATAGGTTTCGCAGAAGTCAATGATGTCGGGGAGTTTTCCGAGGATCTCTTCACCTGTGACAGAGAAGGGGCTTCCGTCCGGGTTCGTGCGTCCATCGAGAGCTGCGTACTTGTTAACGGTTTCAGGTGTCACATCCAGGTAGAGGTAGTTTTCGCCGTTGACGCCGTTGCCTTCTTTCAGTTCAAGATACATGGCACGACTGACAACATCGCGGGACGCTAATTCCTTCACGCTGGGGGCGTTGCCTTCTTTTTCCATGAAGCGTTCACCTTTGCCATTCAGCAGGATGCCGCCTTCGCCGCGCACACCTTCGGTGATGAGAATGCCCATCTTGTAGATGCCGGTTGGGTGGAACTGGAAGAACTCCATATCCTGCGCGGGGATGCCGCGTCGTAGGGTGATGGCAACTCCATCGCCGGTATAGGCAAAAGCGTTGGAAGTGATCTCCCAAACACGTCCCCAACCACCGGTGGCAAAGATGACCGATTTAGCATGGAAGACATGTAATTCGCCAGTTGCGATTTCAAGAGCAACGACGCCTGCAACGCCTTCTTCGGTCATGATCAAATCCATGACCTGGAATTCGTCGTAAAAGGTAACGTTATTTTTGATGCTCTGCTGGTAAAGCGTTTGCAGGATCATATGACCGGTGCGGTCAGCAGCGTAGCAGGCACGCATAACGGGCTTGCCTGTTTCATTATTGGTATGTCCACCAAATGGACGTTGCGCGATCTTGCCTTCTTTGGTGCGATTAAAAGGGAGCCCCATATGTTCCAATTCGTAAACAATGCTGGGTGCTTCTTCACACATGAACTCGATCGCATCCTGGTCGCCAAGATAGTCGCTCCCCTTGACGGTGTCGTAAGTATGCCATGCAGGGTGATCTTCTTCGAGATTTCCAAGCGCAGCGCCGATACCGCCTTGAGCTGCGCCGGTATGCGAACGTGCGGGATAAAGTTTTGAGATTACAGCCGTCGATGCGGATTGTGATGCATACAAGCCTGCCATTAAGCCTGCGCCACCTGCACCAACAACGACGACTTCAAATTGATGTTTTTTCATGAAGCCACTCCTTTATGAAGCCAAGACGACATAGACGGCTACAAGTAAAATGAAAAGCCAGAGGATAAAGATAAAGCCGCGCCAGATCGGTCGCCACCAGTTGCTGCCAATAAAATCTTCAACAACGATGCGCAGTCCATTGATACCGTGCGTTACGCCAAAGAAAACAGCCAGCATCTGCATGACTTGCCAGAAGGAATTGATCCAGGAGTCGAGATTGATAATGTCGCTGCTAATGATATGGCTGGGGTTGGGGAAAAATGTCCAGCGGATGAGCGTGCTAATATCCGTTTGGGTACGCGCGCTCATAACGAAAGCGGCGATCAAGCCAGTTAGCCCGATGGTATAAAGGGCAAGCGCAGAAAGGCGCATGAAAAGCCACATCATATAATCGAGATTGAAACCACGTTTTGCTA
Source organism: Anaerolineae bacterium (assembly GCA_018648605.1). GTDB lineage: Bacteria > Chloroflexota > Anaerolineae > Anaerolineales > Villigracilaceae > Desulfolinea. Next base: position 3,860 of record JABGQU010000171.1, read on the forward strand.
CAGTTCGTGAACTCATTTGCATCTCCTCCTAAAGACCGAGTGCGCTCTTTAGCACAGTAAAGAGAATAAGCACGTAGAGCGGGATGATAACGAGCCACTCCAACCAAATTGATTCTCGCTGATATTCCAACAGAGCGGGCCAAAGGTCGAGGAGCGTAACCCGAAGCCCATTGACGGCATGAAAGATAACCAGAAAAAAAAGTACCAATTGGAAAATCCAATTTTCGTAAACGATGTTGATCGCAATGCCTACATCGCTGCCAAATTGCTGCGTGAGAAACCCGGCAATAATATGCGAGCCGACGAAGAATACCATCGCCAAGCCGCTAAGGCGGTGCAGGATCCACGCCCACATTGGTCCGCCCCCTTTATACTTCAGTCCCTTAAAGAAACCAACTTTCCGATTAAGAGCCATTTGCGCCTCCTGTATTGGGATACCGTTCTGATTGCTCCTGACACCATACTAGAGACACTATAAAAACAAAGTATCTAGTTGTCCAGTTGTATCATGATGGGAACGCATTCATTATCCCATTCAGACCTAGCGACAGAAAGTGACAATGTACATAGATATTTAGTTTCAGACTTCCTCTAATAAAGATTAAATAGACCTTTATAATCCTGTAGTCAAAAACTAATCTTTTTAGCGAAAAAATTTGACACTCCCAAATAAGTTTTTGATCTCATCGATATTAGTTCTTGTTGGGGTCATTCTTTATCCAAGTCTTTATAGATTCTAAAGAAAGCCCAAAGGAGGTACGCATGGCAAGTTCTCATCGAATAAGCCGGCGAGATTTTGTTAAGGTTACGACAGTTGCTCTCAGCACCATCATGGGCGCTGCAATGGGCATCCCGGTCATCGGTTACCTGATCGATCCTGCACTCAAGGTCCAATCTAGCGAGGCATGGATCCCGCTTGGCCCGCTAGAAAGTTATCCCATCGGTACGCCAAAAGCATTTTCTTTTACCCGCTCTAATATCAATGGTTGGGAAAAGACAGTCAACAGCTATGGTGGTTTTATTCTAAAGAAATCAGATAGTGATATTTTGGCTTTATCCAATCGTTGTACACATCTGAGTTGCAGCGTAAATTGGGATGAAGGACGAGAAGAGTATGTTTGTCCCTGCCACGATGCACAATTTGGATCAGAGGGGGAAGTAAACGCGGGGCCTCCGCCGCATGCACTTGATCGTTTTGAAACCAAGGTTGAAGAGGGTAATCTCT
>JABGQU010000015.1 GCA_018648605.1 Anaerolineae bacterium
CTACAGAATCTGCCCAATCAGCGGGATCAAGCCCAATATCCGTGAAGCGATAATCCCCCCAACTACGCGGATAACGTCCATTCTCATCGTAGAATTTTTGAATACGATCCAGAAAATCGCCTATCATTGCTTCTATAGGCGCTTCTTCCTTGCTACCCAAAGAGTTTGCCGTTTGCAAAAAAACATCTGAAATACGCGTGCCTGTTAGACGAAGCGCAGCGATCACAACAAAAACTACCAATGCTAAAATAAGCGCATATTCGACCAAACCCTGTGCTTTTTTCATTATCTCTCCTCAATCAATAACCACTTCACCTAGCATGACCGCCTGCTTCGCAATAATCTTTACAGGATAAATCAGGTCTTCAGTACCTCGACGAACAGTCAACTCTCCTTTTCCTGAAGGTAAATACGGGAAGAAGAAACAACCATCTTCATAAGTCTCTCTAGATTGATCAGCATAAAGAACTTCTGCAATAATGGGATCGCCTGCCGAGCTAACCAAACATCCGTCCAAACCGCCGTATTGCGTATCCGCTCCTGACCCCAACCTGGTTCCGCCAAAGAAGAGTAATGCGGCTCCCAACAGAGCAATTGCAAGAATCAATCCTCGCCGTAATCCACGCGAGGATATTCTTTTCTTCTCCGGCTCCATCTTTCCAAGATCGTCAAAAGAAGGGCTTTCTTGAAGTCCCATATTAGCTCCTTATAAAACAAGTATAGTTGATGCTCTTATCGTACAGAACAAAAAAAGCCTGTCAATTACAGTTTTGACAGGCTTTATAATAGTTGGGAATTTTACAGGGGCGCGGTAACCGTGCCTCTGCTTTTTATTTAACAATATTAACCAGCCGCCCCTTTATCACGATCACCTTCCTCGGCTCTTTCCCTTCAAGGAACTTCTGCACATTCTCGCTCGCCAGCGCAGCGGCTTTGACGGTATCTTCATCTGCGTCAGCCGGAACAGTGATACGGTCGCGGACTTTGCCGTTGACCTGTATGCCGATAGAAACTTCATCCACAACAATGGCAGATTCGTCCAATTGGGGCCATTCTTGGGTATGAATGGAATATTCCTTGCCCATTCGTTCCCAGAGTTCCTCGGCAATATGCGGGGCAACAGGAGCCAGCATCCGCAGATAGATGTCGGTAGTTTCATCCCATTCAGGAGTTCCCACCGCACCTTCTTTACGGGCTTTGTACATTTCGTTCATCAATTCCATTAGCGAGGAGATGATGGTATTGAAACCCACGTTCTCAAAATCGTAGGTGATCGATTTCAAGGTCTCGTGCAGTTTGCGGCGCAGACTTTTTTTCGTTTCTGCCGAGCAAGTTGGGGTCACGTTCGTTCCCACTGTTTCGTTAAATATCGTCCAGACTCGGCGCATCCAACGCACAGTCCCCTCGATGCCTTGCGAGTTCCAGGGTCCGCCCATATCCCAACGGGAGAAAAACATCAAATAGGCGCGCACTACATCTGCACCATATTTATCAACAAGCGCATCGGGCGCAATTACATTACCCTTAGACTTTGACATTTTATCGTGGTCTTCGCCCAAAACCATGCCCTGATTTCGCAATTGCGTCATCGGCTCATGCCCTTCGGTCACGCCCATATCACGCAAGGCTTTATGGAAAAATCGCGTATACATCAGGTGCATGGTGGCGTGCTCGATGCCGCCGGTGTAGGTATCTACGGGCATCCAATAATCGTATTCTTTCGGATCAAAAGGCGCATCGTGAAAATCGGGAGAAAGATAGCGCAGGTGATACCAGGAGGAGCACATGAAGGTATCCATCGTGTCAGTTTCTCGGATGGCTTCGCCGCCACATGCTGGACATTCAACGTGCTTCCAGGTTGGATGCAGTTTCAGTGGAGATTCGCCTGTGGGTTTCCACTCGACATCTTCGGGCAGGGTGACCGGTAGTTGATCTTCAGGCACTGGGTTCCAACCGCATTTTTCGCAATTGATCATCGGGATGGGCGAACCCCAATAGCGTTGACGGGAAATCAGCCAGTCACGCAGTTTGTAGTTGATCGCTTTTTTGCCCGTACCTTTTTCTGCAATAAACTTGGTAGCCGCCGAAACGGACTGGTCGCCGGGTGTGCCCGTCAGTGGGCCGGAGTTAACCAACGCCCCTTTGGCAGGAACAGATTCTTCCATCGTTGCGCCGTCGAGGGTTTCCATGTCATCCGGTTGCACAACGACGCGGACTTCCAGGTCAAATTTTCGGGCAAATTCGAAGTCACGTTGGTCGTGGGCGGGGACAGCCATAATCGCGCCCGTGCCGTAGGACATGAGTACATAATCCGCGATCCAGATCGGGATGCGTTCATCATTGACGGGGTTAATGGCGTATCCACCTGTGAAAACGCCTGTTTTTTCTTTGGTGGTTGATTCCCGTTCAATATCCGATTGGCGCGCAGCCTCGTCTTTGTAAGCTTCGATTTCTTCTTTTTTATCTTCGGTAGAAATCTCATCTACCAACGGATGCTCTGGCGAGAGCACCATGAAGGTTGCGCCCCAGAGGGTGTCGGGTCTAGTCGTAAAGACTTCCATATCATGGTCGCCGATTTCAGTCTTGAAAACGACCGATGCGCCTTCGCTGCGTCCGACCCAATTTGTTTGCAAAGTCTGAACATGCTGAGGCCAATCAATGCCATCAAAGTTCAACAGTTCATCAGCATAATTTGTTGTACGGAAAAACCACTGATCCAATTCTTTCTTGATAACAGGCGTATCACAACGTTCGCAATGGCGGTCATCACCCCAAACCTGTTCACGTGCCAGAGTCGTATTGCAGCTTGGGCACCAATCCACAGGCGACATTTTGCGGTAAGCCAAACCTTTTTTATAGAGTTGAATGAAGAACCATTCTGTCCATTTATAATAAGATTCATCGCTGGAGATGGCTTCGCGTTTCCAATCGAACATCGCGCCCATACTGCGCAATTGACCGCGCATCCGTGCAATATTGGCATAGGTCCATGTTTTAGGGTGGATATTATTCTTGATCGCTGCGCCTTCTGCCGGGAGACCAAAGGAGTCGAAACCGATCGGGAAGAGGACGTTAAATCCCTTCATGCGCTTATAGCGAGCACGCGCGTCAGATGGGGTCATCGCATACCAATGACCAATATGCAGGTCACCAGAGGGGTAAGGCAGCATGGTTAGTGCGTAATGTTTTTCTTTACTTCCGTCAATTACTGAGCGGTACAGTTCATCGGCATCCCATTTATTTTGCCATTTCTTTTCAATTTCACCGTGGTTGTAATTTTCTATCATGTGTAGCCTCTCTTTTTCATAGAGTTTGAGTTATTTTTTCCAGGATTTCTGCACGAGGCTAAGGAGGAGCGCGCGAAGGGATAAAGAAAGTCCCGAGTATTTATAAGAAGTGATCACTCTATTCATTTGCTGCCTCCTTGTTTAATTAAAAACACCTTCATCCACTCAGGGACGAAGGTATACTCCGCGGTACCACCCCGATTCGGTTGAAAGTGCCATCTTTCATGGTTAAAGATTTCTTTAAACCTTCAAGGTTCAACCGCATCTCAGTTCGCTATAACGGGCTTACCCGATGCTGATTACTTCCCACAAACTTGTGGCGTTCACCAGCACAATCTCCCTATATACTCACTCAGGGTAACGGGCGAGTTCAGTCTCGCTTGGCGTTCCTGCAAACACCTTGATGAGCTTACACCTTGCACCCATCTTTCTGGCAGGATGACCTACTACTCCCGTTCTGATTTTTGATTATTCTAAAAGAGCCAGCACATTGGCTGACTCTTCAGTGGACCTAGTGGGGCTCGAACCCACGACCTTCTCAATGCCATTGAGACGCGCTCCCAGCTGCGCCATAGGCCCCCGATTTCCATCGTGGATGAGATTTTACCACAAAGGGTAATCTCGTCAACCTGATGAGTGGACCTGGCGGGATTCGAACCCGCGACCTCGTCAGTGCGATTGACGCGCGCTCCCAACTGCGCTACAGGCCCATCGATAAAGCCCGATGATTTTACCATCCGCTTGAAAGATGTCAAGGAAAATATGGCCCGCTCAATTTCCCAAATATATCCTCCTTCCCCACAAAACTGTAAGGAGAATTCACATCTGGGGGGCTTTAGTTCAGGTACAATATTCTCATGAATATTCCCTATGGTCCCATCCTCGTTGTGGAAGATATTCCCAATATTCGCGAGCTTCTCAGCGTTACCCTACGCTTTAAAGGCTATCCTGTCATCACGGCAGAAAACGGAGAAGAAGCGCTCACGATCATTGGAGAAAATCGCCCGGCATTAATCATCACCGATATCCTGATGCCAAAAATGGACGGCTATGCTTTTGTGCAAAACCTGCGCACCGACCCTAATACTCACGATATCCCGATCATCTTTCTTTCAGCAACCTATACAACCCCTGAAGACAAAATTTTCGGTCTGAGTCTCGGTGCAGCTCGCTTCATCGAAAAACCGATTGACACAGAAGATTTTCTGCTCACAGTAGCCGAACTATTAGCCGATGGACCCGCTACTGTGCCGCAACCACTCGAAGAGAAAAAATTCTATCTTGGATACCATGATCGCCTTGAAACCAAACTGCGCCACAAGAATATTCAAATCACACGCATTGAGCGGCTACTAAAAACACTCCCCCAGGAACAAATCCCCGCCTTTCAGGAACTGCTCACACAAGCCAATCGTGATCGCAACGAAATTCGAGCCGAGCTAGAGCAAACGCAGGCATTCATCGACAAATTCTCCAAAAGCGCCAATACATGATCGAACCTACAATTCAAGACCTTGAGACGCTAGCTTGTCAGGCTGGCGAAATTTTGCGTGCAGGGTATAACAAAAAACACGACATCCAATATAAGGGCATCATTGATCTCGTCACAGAGATCGATGGGCAATCTGAAGAATTTCTCATTCACTCTATTCTTCAAAAATTTCCCGGCCACCATATTCTTGCTGAAGAAAGTGGCGGTGTGGATGGAGACCACGAACACAGTTGGTATATCGATCCATTGGACGGAACGGTTAATTACGCGCACCGTATCCCCATCTTCTCGGTGTCGATCGGCTACGCTCGCGCGGGAACGATGGAACTTGCTACCGTTTACGATCCGATGCGTGGGGAGGTGTTTAGCGCCGAACGTGGACGGGGCGCATATCTGAACGGGGAACGGTTGCAAGCTTCGGGCACAAGCGAACTCGAAAAAAGTCTTCTTGTCACGGGGTTTCCTTACGACATAAGGACTACGCCCGACGATAACCTTACATCCTATGGTCGCTTTGCAAAACTCACGCAGGGCGTCCGTCGGCTTGGCTCCGCTGCATTAGATTTATGCTATATTGGTGCAGGTCGCTTTGATGGCTACTGGGAACGCTCTCTCCAACCATGGGATTTGGCTGCCGGTGCGCTCATCGCCGAAGAAGCTGGCGCAAAGGTGACTGATATTGATGGAAAACCCGATTATCTCACTTCTACCCCTTCGGTGATCGCCGCCCAACCAATTTTGCATGAAAAAATATTGGCTGTCTTAAAAGAAGAGAAGCTCTCGAGATGAGAGCTTCTTTTATTTTTCTGTAGTTTTCTTTGCCCATACTCGCCAACTTATTGAGATGGGTAAAATGATCACTAATGAGATAATGAAGGCGAGTACTAAGATCCCATCTGTGGATCCAACTTCAAGCGAGTCAACCACTGTTGCTACCGCGCTTGGGGTGGGCGTAGGTACTGAAGATTGCGCAATAGTCACAACGGTTTTAACCGCTGCACTCATCAAAGCCACGCCAACACCTATGATGAGGAGCAAAATAGTACGGGGAAGAGAAGTTATTTTTTTCATGGAAAATCGCCCAAAGTATAACATGGCAATATGTTGTTAAATTACAAGGACACGAAATTTCGTGTCCTTGTTTTTCTGGCGGAGAGGGCGGGATTCGAACCCGCGAACCCTTGCAGGTTACACGCTTTCCAAGCGTGCGCGCTAAGCCAGACTACGCGACCTCTCCGTTTTGCTGTTTACAGCGGCGAGATTATACCATAAACGGGCTTGGCATTCTGATATTTTTTTAGCAAATTTTCCTACCCTAAGCTTTGTAATTTTTAAGTCTTCTGTGAACGTACTCGCCCCGATTCTTCTTGACATCCCGATTTTTTGGATGTATATTTCAAGAGTACTGGGGAGTAGCCTCCTGCCCCCCCGCAGGTCGAATTGTCGTCAGGACAGAGCAATGCTGAGATGATCTCAGACGCTCTCGGTGATTCGTGCGCTCTTAGAAAAGCGATTGGCGAGACCATCACATTTTTGTGGTGGTCTTTTTTTAAACCCTCAGCAAACCTGTCTTGAGAAAGCAAGCGAAGAATGGTTGTCGTGAAAGCAATATTAGCTTTATCCCTTGACAACGAGGAAGTTACACATATAATATGACCTTCTGGTCACATGACCACCTAGTCATATACGTGAAATGCTTATGCCTAAACAAACTTTTTTCAATATACCCACAGAAAAACGTGCGCAGATCATGGATGCAGCTATCAACGAATTTGCTGAATTTGGTCTGGAAAATGCATCTACAAACCGCATTGTGGCAAATAGCGGCATCTCAAAAGGCAGTTTTTATCAGTACTTCGAAGACAAGCAGGATGTTTTTGACTATATCATCACCTTACTTAACGAAGAGAAACTTGCTTTTTTTGCTGATAAACGCCCGCCTGATAATAACTTGGATACCTTCGACTACTACCGCTGGATGATCAAGACAGGGATGGAGTTCAACTCCACCAATCCTCATTTGGTGCAAGCCGTTAGCCGTGTATTGGTTGGTGAAGGGCTATATTACGGCAAAAAATTTGAAAAGTATCGTGAACAGAGCACCCAGGTTTTGCAGGCGATGATCGAAGAAGCTATCAAACGTGGTGAAGTTGATCCGAGTGTGGATGTGGAACTCGCTGTTATGGTGATGGAAACCTGGAATAATGCTATCAGTACCTACTTCTTGAAAGAGGGCCTGAAACAGGACGATACTATGGCATGGGTGCGTTTACCTGAAACACAAGAAAAGATCGACAAACTTTTATACATAATGGAATATGGCTTACGAAAAACTGAGTCAGAATTTGTGACAAATCCTTAAGGAAGCAATACGATGAAGTATGATCTCGGAAATAAAACAGTTGTTATTACTGGTGCAAACTCCGGTATTGGTAAAGCAGCATCAATGCAATTAGCTCAACTAGGAGCGAACGTTGTGATGATGTGCCGCAATAAGGAACGCGGCGAGCAGGCATTACAGGACGTTCGCGCAGTTGCTACTACAGGAAGTGTCGAGCTGATTCTTGTGGATATGTCTTCACAGACCTCAGTACGTAAGGCGATAACTGAATTCTTGAGCGGACATTCTCAATTGGATGCTCTGATTCATAATGCCGCCAATTTCGATCTTGCCCAGAAGAAACCGATAATGACATCAGATGGTATTGAAAGTATCTTTGCCACGAATCATGTAAATATCTCTTTGATGACGAAGCTCTTGTTGGATACACTCAAGCAGAGTGCCCCAAGTCGCATTATCACTGTGGCAAGCAAAGGATTGATGACCTACCCGTTTCTGGATATTGAATTCGACAATATGCAAGGCGAGAAGAAATTTAGTATCAATCACGCATATTATCACTCGAAGCAAGCACAGGTGATGTTTACTTTTTACCTTGCTGAACGCTTGAAAGGAACTGGCGTAACAGTGAATTGTGTCCGGGTTGGGAATGTTGCCATCCCTGATTCGCGACTTGATCATTTGCCAAAATTCCTGCTGAAGATTTATGCAATGAAGCGTAAATTTGCGCTTACGCCTGAAAAAATGGCAGAAACTTATGTCTGGCTTGTAGCCGACCCAACGCTCAACGACGTCACTGGTAAATATTGGGATGCACCGGATGTTCCCGTAAAAGCCAATAAGAATGCCTATAATCGGGAAACTCAACAGCGATTATGGGAATTCACAGAAAAGTTTATTGAAAAGTAAAGATACGTAATGAAATATGGCTTGCGAAAAACAGAATCAACATTCGAAACGCTCGCCTATACAAAGGAGAAATCTATGCTATTACTAAAGTTAGCCTGGCGAAATGTATGGCGAAATCGCCGTAGAACGCTGCTCGTCGTCTTGGCAATGGGAATGATGATGTCGTTTCTGGTCATGTACGACAGTATGATATTTGGTTTCGAATCTGCCGTTTATGGGAATGCCATTAAGCTAAGTGGCGGCAATATTCAGATCCGTGCCAACGGTTATGAAGATTCTTACAGCCCTAACCCCATGCTTCCCATGGGCGATGGCTTGGATGCTGTCGCAGCAGCAGATGGTTTGCCCATCGAAGCTGTTTTACGCCATGCCAACACGGGTGGCTTGGTCTCTAACCGTGAAGGCGTTTTCCCCGTCAGCATTTATGGTATTGAGCCAGAGATAGAAGCGCCCGTAAATCCCATTTTTCAGGAAGAATTCCTTCTTGACGGCCGTCTTCTCCAGTCGGACGATGAAGATGTGGTTTTCATCGGAAAAGGCCTTGCTGATGCCATGGACGTTGGCGTAGGTGACCGCATTAGCATGAGCGGAAAATCATCTCATGAAGAAATGCGCCAACGTACAATGACGATTATCGGTATCTACGATATCAACCTAGCATCGCTCGAACGTCAGGGGCTTTATATCTCCCTTAGCGAAGCCCAACATCTCTATGACTTGGGAGATAATGTCACAGAAGTGATTATCTACACCGAAGTCACGGGTAAAGAAGAGACGCTTGTAGAAACACTGAGTACTTCATTAACCGGTTACGAAATCAGCACCTGGAAAACAGCCATCCCGGAATTAAGCTCAACAGTTGAGATGAAAAATGCTGTGATGACCGGTTTCAGCGTCATCATTTTGGGCATCGCTTCGATCGGTCTTTTCAACATCCTGCTGATGGCGATCTACGAACGCACCCAGGAGATCGGTTTGCTCGGTGCCATTGGGCTTAAGCCTCGACAAATTTCACTGCTCTTCCTCTACGAAGGGATAATCATCGGCCTTATTGGTGCTGTAGTTGGCATCATTATGGGCTACACGATTACCTTTGTTCTGGGCATTTATGGGATCGACTATGGCTTTGCCGTCGATATGGTCGACTATATGGCGCTGATGGGCTCGATCATCTACCCTGCCTTTGACTTCAACCTGACTCTGCAACGTGCCGGCTTATTAGCCGTGATCTCCGCTTTAGCAGCACTATACCCAGCCATTGAAGCATCGCGACGCGAACCTGCAGACGCTTTGCACCACGTTTAGGTCGCACCTAATCAGATGCAATCTTAGGAGAATTGATATGAACTATATTCTAAAAATGTCCTTCCGAAATTTGGCGCGCAATAAACGACGTTCTTTCTTTTCCGCACTCGCCGTTGCTATCGGGACAGCCCTGCTACTCTTCATGTCCGCAACCATGCGTGGCGAAATGCGTGGTTCGCTCGATCTCACCATTAATTTGCGCACGGGTCATTTACAGATTCACACCGAGGATTATAAAGACGAAAATATGAGTCTGAAGCGTGTGGATATGATCGAAGCACCGCTCGATATATCAAAACAAATCGAAGACATCGCTCAAGTCAAGGCTGCCAGCCCGCGTTTGAACGCTAGCGGTATCATTGCCTTTAAAAACGAAACTATTGGCATCCAAATCATTGGCATTGACCCATCCTCCGCTGCTAACATCATCTATCAGGAAGGTCTTGTTGAAGGTGAATACCTGAGAGCTGATGATCGTGAAGGTGTCCTGATCGGCTTACCCTTGGCAGAGAGCCTAAACATGAAGCCGGGCGATACCATTGACCTCATCATTAACACCTCCGAAGGCGAGACAGATGAACAGCGCTTCACAGTCCGCGGCATTTACACTACAGATACCCCGGGCTACGACAAAGCCACCATTTTTATGCCCTTGGAGAAAGCCCAAACGATCACGCGAACAGAAAATTACGCTAGCATGATCTATATCCTTTTGCATGAAATGGATGATACTGCTGCTGTGAAGGAAGCTATTCAGGCACCCGGATACATTGTCGAAGATTGGGAAGAAATGAATAAGTTAATCATCCTTGTTGAGAAGTTATCAAATGCAATGATGTTCTTCTTCAACCTGATGGTATTGGGTGTCACCTCAACCGTCATCATGAACACACTTTTGATGGCAGTTTATGAACGTACTCGCGAAATGGGTATTTTGGGTGCGCTCGGCATGAAAGCCAAGCAGGTTAAAGCGCTCTTTCTCACAGAAGCTACCCTGCTTGCTATTGGCGGTGTTCTCGTTGGCCTCGCCATTGGCGTACCGCTTGTACTCTATTATGCTCAGGTGGGCTTCTTTTTCGGTGACATGGGCATTTCAGGAGGTTCATCATTCATGATCGGAAATTCGATCTACCCTTACCCGACCTTTGGTGACGTAATCAGCGTCAGTATTGCTGCCCTGCTAATCACCATTCTTTCTGGATATTACCCCGCTTCGCAGGCAGCTAAACTAGAACCTGTGGACGCATTACATAGCAATAATTAAGGAGAATCTCATGGAAATCGCAAAACTCACAGATGTTACTCGCGTTTATACCGTCGGCGAAGTGGAAACCCATGCCTTGCGCGGTGTTGACCTGACCATTGGCAAAGAAGAATTTACTACATTGGTCGGTCCTTCTGGCTCAGGGAAAACAACCTTGTTGCAATTACTTGGTTGTCTTGATATGCCCACTGCTGGCAAAGTCTTAATAAACGGTCAAGATGCAACTGGTATGAATCGCAACGAACGCGCTGACCTGCGCAAAGGCACAATTGGATTCATCTTCCAATTCTATGCCCTCGTCCCCACGCTAACCGCCTACGAGAACGTAGAGCTACCTTTGTTGCTAATAGGCAAGAAGAATAATCACAAAGCCCGCGTAATGGAATTACTGGATGCAGTCGGCATCACTGACCGTGCAGAACACCGCCCCGACCAGATGAGTGGTGGTCAACAGCAGCGCGTCGCTGTCGCCCGTGCACTTGCTTCTGATCCTCTCCTGATTCTCGCCGATGAGCCGACTGCCAATCTCGACACCGAAAACGGCGAACAAGTCATGGAGATTATGAAGAAGCTCAACCAAGAGACCGGGACCACCTTTGTCTTCGCGACGCACGATCCGCGCGTGATCAAATATGCGAAACGTGTTGTTACCCTCGAAGATGGCAAGATCATAAAGGACGAAGCCAAATAGGATAATCTTATGAAATATAATCGTTGGCTCCTGCTCCTTACAGCATTATTCATGCTTACGCTCACTGCCTGTGGAGGTGGTTCATCTTCGGCGGAGCCTATCCCTACGCTTGTGTTGGCTGATATTCAAAATAGCGAAGATACATCGTCCAATGCTGGCGGCGCAACCGTGAGCGCATCGGCAGCAGCTTTGCCTGCCAACTCTGTCAGTTTGAGTTTCCCGTTTACGGGCAGCGTTGTTGATATTGCTGTCGCTGATGGAGATACGGTAGCTGCGGGGGATGTGCTTGTTCAACTGGATACTACTATTCTTCAGGCAAAAGTTGCTGAAGCGGAAGCAAATATAAAGACGGCTGAGACGCAGGTCAATTATTTGCGCAGGATCACGAATACATCCGCTGAAAATATTCAGGCAGCCGAAGCCGAGGTCGCCCGTCAACAAGCGATTTTGGATGCCGCCCTTGAGAATTTAAACCTGGCAACGCTGACTACACCCATCGGCGGGACAGTCGCTTCTGTGAGTATTTCACTTGGAGAAACAGTCACCCCGGGTTTGATTGTGGTGGTGATCGGCGATATGAGCGTGATGCAGCTTGACACTTCAGATCTGAGCGAGCGGGATATTCCGCAAGTGAAGGTTGGTCAAACCGTGAGCGCATATTTTGATGCGCTGGATCAAGAAATGAGCGGAAAGGTAAGCTATATTGCCACGCAGGCTTCGAGCCTGGGCGGGGATGTAGTTTATACCGTGACGATCACGCTGGATGAAGAAGTGCCAGGGTTACGCTGGGGCATGAGCGCAGAAGTTAAGATCAACGTGGAAGGGTAAGGCTGCCATGAAGAAACGAAGTTGGCAGGGGCTTTTGCCCCTGCTCCTACTGATCGTTGGTTGCACCGGATGCACCGGAACACCTGCCACAACGCCAGCACCTGCCTCTGAAGCCGCGCCCGTACAAGCAGAAAGTTCTCCCACAGATACCGGCAGTATTGAAGGTGTGGTCGTTCCTGCACAGCAATCCACATTGAGTTTTCTTGTGGGCGGGAGCGTTTCAGCGCTCAATATTGCTGAAGGCGATCTTGTTCAAGCTGGCGATGCCCTCATCACGCTCTCCACACCAGAATTGGATAGCGTAGTCTCGATGACCGAATCAAGTCTCGATGCCGCTGTAGCAGATCTGCAATATTGGCTACTGCCGCGCAAATATAAACCACCTGAGCGCCGCTGGTTGGCAGAAGATCGTGTGGAAGCAGCAAAAGCGACTGTTGAAACTGCGCGTGCCATGCAAGCGCAGCAAACCTTGCTGGCTCCCTATGCTGCCACAGTGATCAACACCTACTTTGCTTCAGGTGAGGTCGTGAATCCCTTACAGGTTGTCATATTACTCGCCGATCTTGAAAATCTCAAGATCGAAACCAGCGATCTCAGCGAGCGAGATGTGGTCAATGTGAAAATCGGACAGCGCGCTCTCGTCTATATCGAAGCCTTCGATCTTGAAGTAGGGGGCAAAGTAACCGCGATTGCCACGCTGGCAGATACTAGCACGAACGATGTGCTGTACACTGCCACGATCGAGTTAAATGAAACTCCAGCAAATTTGCGCTGGGGCATGAGTGTAACTATAGATTTTGAAACAAACGAATAGCGTCCCTCCACCTCAAGATAGCAAGCGAGATGATCGGTCTCTTTGGAGACAGGTCGTCTCGCTTTTTGCATGGAACCGCGATAGCAAAATCCTGTTGAGCATCTTCTTCCTGACCATCGGATTGATCATCTATGTTTGGTGGCCCCTTGCCGAAGAATTGCTTTCTTATATTGATTGGACGGGAAGCTGGTGGCTCTATATGGATTGGCTGCTCCTCGGCATCTTCCTCTTTATGAGCATCGCCATCGTATCGCGCGCGGACCTTCGGCTTGATTCCGTTACCATACTGGTTGCCGCCCTTGGGGGGTTGGTGATCGAATCCTGGGGAACGCAGACCAATCTTTGGCATTATTACACCGCTGAACGCCCCCCGCTCTGGATCATTCCTGCCTGGCCCATCGCCACCCTAACCATTAATCGGATTGTGTTGGTTTTGGATGTGCTATTTAAAAACAAAAATGCGCAGTTCCTGAGCGGAGCGACCGACAGGGAGCGCAGTCAAAGGGCGGTTTCTCCCAGTACCTCGTCCTTCGACTACACCGACCCTGGGTTTCGATACGGGCTTCGCCCTACTCAACCATCAGCATCGCCTCCGTTCAGGAACTGGGGTTTACTGAAAACTGCATACTGGCTACTATTTACTGGTTTCTTCGCGCTCATGCTCTACTTCGTCGCGCCGACCTTCGATAAATCCTATACGCTACTATCAATATTACTTGTTGCATTGCTTATCATCACCCCCACCGATTATCGCCTCGCTCTGCTGACCTTCATTGCCGGAGCTGGGTTGGGATATTTTCTCGAACTCTGGGGAACCACCCGCGAATGCTGGACCTATTACACATTCCAGAAACCGCCCCTTTTTGCCGTTCTCGCACATGGGATGGCAGCCGTCGCCTTCTGGCGGACGGAATTATTGGTGAAGATGGTTTGGAGCAAAATAAAACCACGTCGTTTCTTCGCTGAAAAAATAGCCGGGGATTGAGATGAAGAAAACGGATATCGAACTCTTACGCTTATTGGCAAGACGCCTCGAACGTCTAAACGTCGATTCACTCTGGGCACGCCGTGCCAGCGGGACGCGTGGGAATATCATCAAAGTAGTAGCTGAAATAGAAGCGGGAAAAGAAGTGGATACAGAGCGCCTGTCTCCACTCATAGAGCGAGCATTTAAAGTACTCGAACACGCCGCACAAGAAATCCCGGATGTGGATGAGATCAGGAAGAAATATTGCAGGTGACGTATGCCTCTCATCACATCCAAACGCGAACGAAATCTATGGCTCTGGGCACTGGCTCTTACTGCTGCAATCTACGTAACACTAGGGCTAGCGGGAAAACTGGCTCAATTCCTCCGTGATCGTAATATGTTGGATTCGATCTACGTCTTTGGCTTTTTTCTAGCTGTGATCGCTATTATTGGAAGCGGTTTAAAGTTACGCCTAAAACAAAGGGAGATATGGGTGGCACTAGGTGTCGTTGCTGTCTATGGGATGGTATCGGTCAGGCTTTTTCTTTCCCCGGAAGAACGTACCCACCTTTTTGAGTATGGGATCGTCGCTACCCTGGTCCATCAGGCACTGCTTGAGCGCCTGCGTAATGGACGCCGAATCCCATCCCCGGCACTGCTTGCTATCGCCATCACTGCCTTAATTGGCTGGTTTGACGAAGGGATTCAATTCCTGTTACCCAATCGTATTTACGATATTCGCGATGTCGGTTTTAATGCGCTTGCAGGGTTGATGGCGGTGCTTGCGAGTGTTATCTTGAGTACTGCGCGCAATTGGATTACCAAGAAAAAAAGCTGAGACTAGTTCAAAGTTTGATTAAAAGGGCAGAACCCGTTGGTTCCGCCTTTTTGCTTTTTAGCTTTTTTCGATACTTGTCCCCGCACTTGCCTCGCAGATATACAACTGCGCATCCAACCCGGATTTCAACTTGTATTCGCTTTTCACGGCTTGAGAGAATGCTTCAAGTTCTTCCCGTTTAACTAACGCCACCGCCGCGCCGCCAAAACCTGCGCCCGTCATCCGTGCTCCGTAACATCCTGGCTGTGATTGGGCAATTCCCACGATCCAATTCAGGGCATCGTTGGTGACTTCAAAATCGTCGCGCAAGCTATTGTGGCTGGCATTGAAAAGCTTGCCAAAATACGCCAAATCACCTGCACGCAAGGCGCTAATCGCATCCAATACACGCTGGTTTTCGCTAATGACATGGCGTGCACGGCGGAAGACTTGCTCTTCTAGTTCTCCCCTTCTTTCATTTAACACAGTTAAATTTGCATCTCGCAAAGCTGCCACACCCAGCGTTTTAGAGGCCTGTTCACATTCCGCGCGGCGGGTATTATATGCTGAGTCGACCAAGCCGCGACGAGTTGATGTATCCATAACGATAATGGCAGCTTCTTTAGGCAGCGGGATATGTTCATATTCTAGAGAGCGTGTATCAAGGAAAAGGGCATGACCAGCTCGTGCGGCTGCACTGACCATTTGGTCCATAATGCCAGAGTTAACGCCCACCCAATCCACTTCTGCGCGTTGGCCGATTAATGCCATTTGGCGGGCATTCCATTCATAATCGGAAGCAAGTGCAAAGGTGCGCGTTGCGGCGATCTCTACTGCGGCAGAGGAGGATAATCCTGCACCAACGGGTACATTGCCGAACATGACCCCATCCCATCCTTTTAAAAGGAAGGAAGCCTTTTGCAGTGCGTGAGCAACCCCTTTGAGATATTCACCCCAACCGGCATTTTTTTCAAGACTATCAAGCGAAAAAATGATCTTTTCGTCGAAATTCTGTGCGTAAATATGAACTTGACGATCTTCACGCGGGCGCAAAGCGATCCAAACAGCATGCTCAATTGCCATCGGTAAGACGAAACCATCGTTGTAATCAGTATGTTCGCCGAGCAAATTAACCCGCCCGGGCGCACGCACAATGAAGGTCGGAAAGGTGGAAAACTCGCGCTGAAAGAGTTGTTGGAGGGTGGAGGGAGGCTGCATAGTACTTTAGATGGGGCCAAAAAAGAAGGAAGAATCTGCAAAAACAAAAGGTAATCCTTGCCTTTTGGGTGCGAATCATGTAGAATGTGGAGGAAAGTGGTACGAAGTGGAGGACTCTATTTCTACCAGAAGCGCCGGACTTTCCGGCGTTTGCCTGTTAAAAGGATATTAGCACAAATGTTCTTAGGACAATATCAACACTCGCTCGATACAAAAGGACGCCTCATCGTCCCGGCTCGCTTTCGCGATGACCTCGCAGAAGGCGGCTTTGTAACGCGCGGGTTTGATCGTTGTCTGATGGTGATGACAATAGACTATTTTGAAGCTGTCTATGAACGTATCAACGCCATGAACCTTGCTGATCCCGCCACGCGTGAACTTCGCCGTCTCTTCTTTGCTAACGCCTATTCTATCACTCCTGATAAAGTTGGGCGCATTAATCTTCCACCAGACCTGCGTCAATTTGCCCAGATCAATAACGATACCACCATTGCCGGGCAAGGCGAATATTTTGAGATCTGGACACCTACACTTTGGGAAGACCAAGTGACCACTCTCGAAAACGCTGAAGCCAACGTACAAAGATTTACCGCCCTCGACCTCTCGAAAGACTAAGATGGTCTTGGCGGCGCACCAACCCGTACTTTACCATGAGATTCTTCAAGCCTTACAGCCGAAAGACAAAGGCTGCTACGTCGATTGCACTCTCGGCGCAGGCGGGCATGCCCTCGGCATTTTGAACGCCTGCGCGCCAGAAGGAAAACTGCTGGGTCTAGATGTAGACCCACAGGCGCTTGCGCTCGCTCGTGAGACCTTGGCTCCTCATGAGCAGCGCAGCACCCTTCTGCAACGCTCTTACATCACTCTTGAAGAAACTCTCAAAGAAATTGATTGGGCTTTGGTCAACGGCATCGTTCTTGACCTGGGCGCCTCCTCGATGCAATTTGACACCGCAGAACGCGGTTTCTCCTTTCGGGAAGACGCTCCCCTGGATATGCGTTTCGACCCCACGCGGGCAGAAAGCGCAGCCGACATCGTCAACACCTACAGCGAAGCAGAACTGGCAGAAATAATCTTCCGCTATGGTGAAGAACGTGCCTCTCGGCGAATAGCCAAAGCCATCATTAGGATGCGACCGATCTGTTCCACAGTTCAGCTTGCTTCCGTTATAGAAAAAGTAATTCCTCGAAAAGGGATGCGCGTACACCCCGCAACCCGCACATTTCAAGCCTTACGAATCGCCGTTAACGACGAGATGGGCGCTATAGAAAGCGTTCTTCCACAAGCGGCACGAACCCTCGCCCCCGGCGGGAGGCTGGCGATCATCTCCTTCCACTCGTTGGAAGATCGTCTCGTAAAGCAATATTTTCGTCAGGAAAGCCGAGATTGTCTTTGTCCACCACGTCAGCCCATCTGCACCTGTGGACATAAAGCCACTCTCAAAGAGATCGTCCGAAAACCGATCCGCCCTGGCGACGAGGAAATGCAAGAAAACCCGCGAGCACGCAGTGCTCGCCTAAGAGTTGCCGAAAAGCTTTAATTTTTCCGATCTAATAAACAGACCCTAAGGTTTGTTTTCTACAAGATAACGCCGATCATTCAATTATTTGAGAAACCTTTAGGGTCTTCTAAATTAAAAAATGACACACTTCAACCAACACATCCAGCAAGCCCCTTGGAGAACCCGCCGTCAGATGGTGGGGACTATTCTGGCTGCCATTGTTGGCGTTAGCATGATCGCTGCACTTTATCTCAACATCACAGCGCGTACCACCCTTGTTGGGCGCGAAATCCAAAACCTGGAATGGGAAACAAGCAATCTCAAAGAAGAAAATGCCAACCTGAAAACTGAGTTGGCACAGTTGCTTTCTTACGACGAGCTTTTCAAACGCAGCAATGCGCTCCATTTTCACCGAGCGACAGCGGCAGAAACTCATTATCTTGTTGTGCCTGGTTATGAAAGCAAAGAACCTGTTAATCTTATCCATAACAGCGCAACAAACTCACAGAACAACATTCTTTCTGAAGTTTATACACAATCCCTTTTCGACTGGTTTGGTCAACGGATGCAGGGAGGTACCCGACGATGAGAAGAGAATACGCTTGGC
This sequence comes from Anaerolineae bacterium, assembly GCA_018648605.1. Lineage (GTDB taxonomy): Bacteria > Chloroflexota > Anaerolineae > Anaerolineales > Villigracilaceae > Desulfolinea. The sequence goes on from JABGQU010000015.1 coordinate 18,045, forward strand.
GTTCGACCACTATCGTAAGTATCTTTGCGCTAATCGGAATTGCGATCATCGTGCAGATGGTGCGTATCCAAATCAGCCCTGAAGCAGCCGATTTTCGTGACCTTGTACAACGTAATAAAGGCTGGGTTGAAACTGTCTTCCCTGCGCGTGGCGAAATTTATGACCGCAACGGAAATTTAATCGCAGGCAACCAAACTGTCTTTGAAATTGGCGTCACGTTGGAACAAGTGGAAAATCCACAGAGCATCGCGGAAACACTCACCACCATTCTTGATGCGGACTACGTTAACATCCTCGACAAAATCAACAATGTCACTGAAGAGCAGATCTATGTCATGTTGGTCGATTATGTCTCAGTTGAAGATGCGCAAGAGATAGAACGCATCAAACTCGCTCTTGAAGAAGAAAATGCTGAGAAAACAGGAGAGGGTCTAAGAAGCCTCGCCGGGCTGCACTTCCGCGAACATCTTGCCCGCAGCTATCCTGAAAAAAGCATCGCTTCAAATATCATCGGCTTTGTTAATCAATCAGAACGCGGTTTTTTCGGGATCGAAGAAAAATATAACGATCTCCTGGCTGGCAATCCCGTCCAGGTTTGGATCCCGGCAGACCCCAATCGTGTTGAGGAAGTCCCCCATGTCCCCGATGGGACAACGCTAATTCTGACCATCGACCGTGAGCTCCAAGCCGCAACCGAAAATATCCTCGATCGATCTTTATACGATTACGGTGCAGAAGCTGGCACGATCGTCATCATGAATCCGCGCAATGGTGAAATTTTGGCAATGGCATCCACCCCACGCTTAAATCTAACTGACCTCTCTGACTATAATTTGATTTTCGATAGTGCCAGTGAATTTAACCGCGCCGTGAATATGCCTTATGAACCCGGCTCGGTATTCAAAATCCTGACTATGGCTGCGGCACTTGATCTTGGCGTCGTTACCCCAAATACCACATATAACGACACTGGCTTCTACGAAATTGGCGGCGCAACAATCCGCAACTGGGATAATAATGCCTGGGGCCTTCAAGATATGACGGGCTGCTTGCGTCACTCACTCAATGTTTGTCTGGCACGTATCGCTGTTCAGATGGGCACAGATGATTTTTATGGGTATATGAATCGTTTCGGGATCGGGCATCCGACCGGGATTGACTTAAGTGGAGAAGCCGGTGGCAGGCTCCGGGTGCCGGGCGATTCGGATTGGTACTCCGTCGATCTTGCGACCAATTCTTTTGGGCAAGGTGTCACGGCAACCCCTATCCAATTAATGATGGCAGCTTCTTCTATTGCTAACGAAGGCACAATGGTTACACCGCATCTGCTTTACGGCATGGTGCGCGATAATAAACAATATAATTTCCCACCCCAGGATGCTGGGCGCCCGATCTCGCGTGAAACGGCAATTGTACTGAACGAAATGCTGGCTAACTCTCTTAATGTAGAAGGTTCTCAGGCAACACTCCCTGATTATCGTCTGGTTGGCAAAACAGGCACTGCTGAAATCCCAACAGAATACGGGAGCTATTCAAACGCACAAACCAATGCATCTTTCATTGGCTGGGGTCCGGTGGACGACCCGCAATTCATGATCTATGTTTGGCTTGAAAAACCAACCTTATCTATTTGGGCTTCTTATACAGCTGCCCCCGTTTTCGCAGACGTTGCTGAGATAACCACGCAAATACTAAATATCCCGCCCGATCTGATCCGCCTACAATACGCGGCAGGGCAATAATCATCACGTCAACCCTTTCTCCACTGGGAGAGGGAGTATCTAAGGAAAAATCGTGTTAGCACTCGCAGACATCCTCGAAGCCCTGAAAGGCACTCGCCCCGAAAAGGCGACCCAAACCATCCCGCATACAGCGATTGATTCGCGCCAGGTGCAGGCAGGTTCGCTTTTCATTGCCATCCCCGGCGAGAATGTAGACGGGCATGACTTCGTTGGTGCTGCCTTTGAAAAAGGTGCTGCATTTGCCCTTATTCAACACGAAATTGATGGCGATTTCAAAACTCTTAATCTACGCACTGAAATTTCAGATGAAGAGCTGGATGCCCCGCTTTGCCTGCTCGTAGACGATACCATCGTTGCGCTACAAGAGATCGCCCGTTTCTGGCGGAACAAACTCGACTTGCGCGTGATCGGCATTACCGGAAGTGTTGGCAAGTCGACAACAAAGGAACTCGCCGCACAAGCCCTGACAAGCCGCTACCGTACCTTGAAAAACTTCGGCAACCTGAACAACGAAATTGGTCTGCCGCTCACCATCCTCGGACTAACTGAAAAACATGAACGTGCCATCCTTGAGATGGGCTTCTACGTCCCCGGTGAGATCAACTTTTTATGCGAGATCGCCAAACCACAAGTTGGCGTTATCACCAATATTGGCACCGTCCACGCCGAGCGGGCTGGATCACAAGAAGCCATCGCGCAAGGTAAAGCAGAATTGGTAGAAGCCCTGCCCCCCGCTCCAGAAGGTATCGCCATCCTGAACTACGACGACCTTTGGGTACGTGAAATGGCGAAAAAGACCGACGCACAGGTCTTCTTTTATGGTCTCACCTCTGATTCTGACCTTTGGGCAGATGAAATCGAAGGCCTCGGCTTAGATGGTATCCGCTTCCGGTTGCATTATAAACACGAAACCTTGCATATGCACTTGCCATTGATCGGACGTCACTCCGTCCACACTGCGTTGCGCGCAACCGCGATTGCCCTTGTTGAAGGCTTAACCTGGCAAGAGATCATCAACGGTCTCCGCGCAGGGCGTGCACAACTTCGTCTCGTAGCAGTACGCAGCAAATGCGGTGCGCTTATTTTAGACGATACCTATAATGCCTCACCCGCATCCACACTGGCTGCGCTGAACCTACTTAATGAACTCGAAGGCAGAAAAATCGCCGTTCTCGGCGATATGCTCGAATTGGGCAAATACGAAACACAAGGGCACGAAATGGTCGGCTTACGTGCCGCCGAAGTTGCCGATATTTTACTCACCCTCGGCAAACGTGCCCACACAATTGCACGCGCTGCACGCCAGGCTGGTATGAGTACAGAAAAAATTCTCGAGTTTGAAGACACAGCCTCGATTATTGAATGGTCGAAAAAGAATTTGACAGAAAAAGACAGCTTGCTACTTAAAGGATCACGCGGCTTACATATGGATCAAATCGTTACAGCATTGGAGGCAAAATAATGGAGCAAATGTCTCTTGCTCTTAGCCTCGCTGGCTTGAGCTTCATGATGACTGTGATCTGGGGCGCACCTCTACTCCGGGTTCTGCGTCACTTCAAGATCGGGAAGATCATCCGCGTTGTAGAACCCGGCTTCCATCAGGTAAAAATGGGCACGCCCACCATGGGTGGCGTTCTCTTCCTTTTACCGGTTGCTCTGATCACCATTATGCTCAACGCCGTTTCCATTATCGGGATGCAGCCCACAGGGCGCTCGATCCTGATGCCGCTCATCACCATGTTCGTCTACGCGACCATCGGCGCACTAGATGATTGGGAAGGCGTTCGTGGTAAACGTCGCGGTGATGGGATGAAAGCACGCACAAAACTTATCCTCCAGATCATTCTCGCGCTGAGCATTGCTGCGGTTTTGAAATATATGCTCGATGTTCCTGAACTTATCATCCCGGGCGTGCAAGTTGTGCTGGACCTCGGCTTTTGGTATGTCCCTGTTGCCGCATTTATCATTATTGGCGGCTCAAATGCGATCAACTTCACCGACGGTTTAGATGGTCTGGCCGGGCTGATCGCAGCAACTGCTTTCATCGCTTACGGCGGAATCGCCATGTTGCAAGGGCAGGTTTTCGTAGGAAGATTTTGCTTTACGCTCGTTGGCGCACTTTTTGGCTTTTTATGGTTCAACGTTCATCCGGCTTCGCTCTTCATGGGTGATACAGGCTCTCTTGCGCTTGGCGCAACCCTCGCCGTTGTTGCATTGATGACCGGCCAATGGGCAATTCTTCCCGTGATCGCCATCATCCCCGTCAGCGAGGCATTGAGCGTCATCATCCAGATCGGTTACTTCAAATTAACCCGCAGAACTACCGGTGAAGGAAAACGTTTCTTCAAAATGGCACCCATGCATCTCCATTTTGAATTACTCGGCTGGAGCGAAACGCAAGTCGTACAGCGTTTTTGGCTTATCAGCCTTTTAGCTGCTATGTTCGGCATAGGCTTGGCATTGGTATAAAGATGACAAACTGGAACAGCAAGCAAATTCTCATTCTCGGTGCAGCTCGTCAGGGCTTGGCTCTGGCGCGCTATCTCACAAAGCACGGTGCAAAAGTGACTTTGAATGATATTCGCATGCCGCATGAGCTAAAGGATGAGCAAGCTGCCCTTCAGGATATAGATGTGGAATGGATGCTAGGCGCGCATTTTTCGAGTTTGCTCAATGATAAAGATCTGGTATGCCTTTCAGGCGGAATTCCGTTAACGCTGCCCCTGGTACGAGAAGCTCAAAAACGTGGCATTCATCTCTCGAACGATACGCAGGTATTTCTTGAAGCCGCACCTTGCCGCACCATCGGCATTACCGGTTCGGCGGGCAAAACCACCACGACCACTCTCGTTGGAAGAATGGCGAAAGAAGCCTTCCGCGACAGCGAGAATAAGGTTTGGGTCGGTGGCAATATCGGCGACCCCCTGCTCAATTATGTCGACGAGATGAAAGAAGATGATCTTGCCATTCTTGAGATTTCATCTTTCCAGCTTGACCAGATGGCTCTCTCGACAAATATCGCTGCTGTGCTGAACGTGACCCCTAATCATCTTGACCGTCATGGCACGATGCAGGCTTACGCCGCTGCGAAAGCACGTTTGCTCCAAAACCAAAAAGCGGATGATATTGCTATCGTCAGCAGAGATGATGAAGGCTCGTTTGCGATGCGCAGCTTCTCGCCGGGCAAACTGCTCACTTTCGGTAGCAAGCCCCTCGCCGAGGGCGAATCGGGCGTATATCCGCTCGAAGAATATGTCTACTTCCGTGATGGGCGCACAGAACTTCCGCTCATCAAGCAAGAATCAAATCGTTTGCGTGGTGAACATAATTTTGCCAATGTTTTGGCAGCCTGCACAATTAGCGTTGTGGCTGGCTTGCCCGTTGCTGCGATGGAAGCGGCTTTGCAAGATTTTCAGGGTGTGGATCATCGCCTTGAGCGCGTACGTGAATTCAATGGCGCAGTTTGGTATAACAACACGATTGATACCGCCCCCGAACGAACGATGGCAGCCGTACGCGCTTTTGATGAACCTATCGTACTTCTGCTCGGCGGACGCGACAAAAAACTCCCCTGGGATGCGCTGGCTGAGTTGATCCGCCAACGTGTGGATCATGTGGTGCTTTTTGGCGAAGCTGCGCAAAAAATAGCTGTTGCACTGGGCAGCAATCGAAAAGGACAACGTCCGTATACGATTTCTCATTGCATTGGATTGGAAGATGCGGTAACTGCCGCAGCCAAAGTTGCTGAAGCCGGCGATGTGGTCTTGCTCTCACCGGGTGGCACAAGTTTTGATGAATTCAAGGATTTCGCAGAACGCGGAGAAAGTTTTAGAAAATGGGTACACGCGCTTTCGTAAATAAACGCTACCAAGCCAGCACGCGCCCCTCTGCTAAAAGCGGAGATGCGCCGCTGCTGATTACCGTCATTACGCTTTTGGCGTTTGGCTTATTAATGCTGTATTCTGCGAGCGTGGATTATTCGGTAGAGATTTTGGGCGAAGGTCCTAACTATATGCTCAAACGCCAAGTGCTTTGGTTGCTCTTGGGCATTGCTGCGGCATTTATTCTTTCACATCTCGACTATCACTATTGGCGACGTTTAGCCGTTCTTTCTATGCTGGGAACAGTTGTAGCACTTATTGGTGTTTTACTCATTAGCGAACTCCGCTTGGGCGCGGTACGTACCGTCTATAACGGCTCGATCCAGCCTTCTGAGTTGGCAAAATTAACCACCGTGATCTATCTGGCAGTTTGGCTCTACGCCAAACGTGCTCAGTTGCATAATATCGAATTGGGCTTGATCCCGCTCGCGATCATCCTCGGGTTGATCGGCGGCTTGATCTACCTGCAGCCAGACCTGAGCGCAACCGCAACCGTTTTCATCCTCGGCGGGACGCTTTTCTTTCTGGCTGGCGCAGATATGAAACAACTGATTATTCTGATGGTCTTGGCTGCACTCGTCGCTTGGGTCGTGATCCAATTTAGCGAAAAGGGACAGGAACGTGTTGAGTTTTATTGGCTTGGTCTGAAAGACCCGATGAATGCTTCTTACCATGTCCGCCGTGCGCTCGAGGCCATTGTGAACGGTGGCTTTTTAGGTCTTGGCATTGGCAAAAGTCTCACCAAGCTCACCGGGCTGCCCGTCCCCCCCACCGACAGCATTTTCGCCGTCGTGGCAGAAGAATTCGGTATTTTCGGTGCAAGTATTCTTATTCTCTTATACGCAGTCTTGATATGGCGTAGTCTCGTCATTGCCCGCCGCGCGCCCGATATGCTCGGCACACTACTGGCAACTGGGCTCGCTTTTTGGATCGGTATCGAAGCCCTCATCAATATGACCGTTATGGTCGGGCTTTTACCGGTTGCAGGGAACGCACTGCCCTTTATCAGCGCGGGCGGCTCCAGCCTCGTTACCTCGCTGGCAGCCATGGGCATTATTTACAACGTCTCTCGCCAACGTGGCGAAGAGTCACAAGCAGAAGATGAATGGAGAGCCTTCGGTGCGACTGCTGATTTGCGCAGGCGGAACGGGCGGCGGGGTTACACCCGCACTCGCCGTTCTCGCTAAATTACCACGCGAAAGCGTCGAAACCCTCTGGGTTGGCGGCGAAGGCGGCATGGAAGCCGCACTCGTCGAACGGCAAGGGATTCCCTTTGCCACCATTCCCGCTGCCGGTGTACATGGCGTTGGTTTGCGAACCTTACCAAAAAACATCGTCAAATTGATGCGTGGCGTACTCGCCTCGCGCAAGATTTTGCGCGAGTTCAAACCCAACGTACTCTTCTTCACTGGCGGATATGTAGCAGTGCCGATGGCAATCGCAGGGATTAACATCCCCAGTTTGCTCTGTGTGCCAGATATCGAACCCGGACTCGCCCTCAAGGCATTGGCTTGGTTCGCGGATAAGATCACCGTCACCGCCCCGACATCTTCGGCCTACTTCTCCCGCAAAGAGCGGATCGTGACGACAGGCTACCCCCTGCGCAACGAATTAACGCAATGGGAAAAAGCCTCCGCTCGCAAAAAGTTCGATTTGAATGCAGATGAACCCGTCTTACTCGTTTTTGGCGGCAGTAAGGGCGCACGCTCGATCAATAATGCGCTTATCGCCAATCTCCCCGCCCTGCTTGAGAAGACGCAAGTCGTTCACATCAGTGGAAAATTGGATTGGGAGACAGTGCAAAATGCTCGGAATACTCTTGCACCGCAGCAAGCCGAAAGGTATCGCGCTTTCGATTATCTCCACGAAGAGATGGGCGCAGCCCTCGCATCTGCTGATCTGGTCATCTCCCGCGCAGGCGCATCATCACTCGGTGAATTCCCACTTTTTGGGCTGCCCGCGCTACTCGTCCCGTATCCATATGCGTGGCGCTACCAAAAAGTGAACGCCGAATATTTGGAAGACAAAGGCGCAGCACGGATGATTCGAGATGAAGATTTACAAGGAAATTTACTCTCACTCGTAAGCGATTTACTGGATAACTCGCAAAAGCTGAATGAAATGCACATCGCGATGAAAGCCTTATCCCGCCCACAAGCCGCAGAAAATATTGCGCAGGAATTGCTGGCAATTGCCAGAAAGAGATAAGAATTATGGTTAATTTAATTTATATTTTCTGGATGTATGTAATTTTATTTGCCGTTATCGGTGCTATGCGTGGCTGGGCAAAAGAATTATTGGTTAGCTTCAGTGTTATTTTAGCATTGGCGTTAAATTATTTGCTTCGCAAATACGTACCCATGATCATCAACCTGCCCGGCACCGACACCTCCTATTTCTGGATCCGCATTTGGATCACGATCGCTTTAGTTTATTTCGGATACCAAACAGTTGGCGTAGAACGCCTGGCAGGTAAAGCTCGCAAAGAAAAACTACAAGATGCACTCTTTGGCGCGGTAATGGGCGCGGTTAACGGCTATTTGGTCATCGGCACGCTTTGGGCATATCTGAATGAAGCCAACTATCCTTTCCCTGGCGTTTTCTACCCCGCTACAGCAGAGGTTACTGAAGCTATTGGGCGCATGATGAGCTGGATGCCGCCTTACGCACTTGGCGAGCCAGGCATCTATTTTGCAGTCATCATTGCCTTTGTTTTCATCATTGTCGTTTATATCTAAACTACTCAACTAACCAAGAGACGATCAACTAACTATGACACACGTACACTTCATCGGCATCGGGGGCAGCGGACTTTCCGCGATCGCCCGCCTCCTTCAGGAGAGCGGAACAACGGTCACGGGTTCAGACCGCGAGCACTCGCCTTTTGTCGATGATCTACGTGAAATTGGTATCACCGCATATATCGGGCATGCCGCTGAACGGATAACGGGCGCAGACCTGGTCGTCCGCTCGTCCGCCATTCCCGATCACAATGTCGAAGTGGTGGCAGCACGAGCTGCAGGCATCCCCGTCTACAAACGTTCCGATTATCTCGGTAGCTTGATGGAAGACAAGATCGGCATCGCTATCGCTGGCACGCACGGAAAAACATCTACCACTGCAATGATGGCCTGGACTTTAACAGAACTTGGAGAAGATCCCTCCTTTATTGTGGGCGGTGTCATTGATGGCATGAACGTGAATGCCCGCGCGGGTAAGGGCGAAACCTTTGTTATCGAAGCGGACGAGTACGACCGCATGTTCCTCGGCCTGAAACCGACCATCGGTATCGTCACCAATCTTGAACACGACCACCCCGATATCTATCCGACAGCCGAGAGCTTCCGTGAAGCCTTTGTCAATTTCGTCAGCTTACTCCCTGAAAACGGTGTGCTCATCGCTTGTGGTGATGACGCTGGAGCAGCGGATTTGGTGAAAGATGCAAATGTAAAAACAATACTATACGGTCTTTCGGAGAGCAATGCCCAATCAAATTCTCGTGGCGGATTCGATTTTGAATTCCAGTCGGCCAAGGTCTCGTTGCAGGTTCCAGGGATGCACAATGTCTTAAATGCGCTAGCTGTAATGAGTGTAATTGCCTACTTGGGATTATCCCTCAAAGATGCAGCAGATGCACTGGGACGCTTCGCCGGAACCGGACGCCGCTTCGAGTTGCTCGGCGAGATCAACGGAATTTCGGTCTATGACGATTACGCCCACCACCCCACCGAGATCCGCGCGACTTTGGCAGCCGCGCGCGCCCGACACCCCGAATCCCGGATTTGGGTCGTCTGGCAACCCCACACCTACTCGCGGACGCAGCTTCTCTTCGAAGAGTTCGCTCAAGCCTTTGGCGATGCTGACCAAGTCATTGTGGTCGAAGTCTACAAATCTCGTGAGCCGGAACAAGATTTTTCGTCCGCGCTGGTTGTGGAAGCCATGCAACACCCCTCAGCAAAATTTATCGCTGGGCTAAAAGAAACAAGTCATTATTTGATTAGTAAGCTTAAATCCAATGATATATTGCTCGTTCTCTCGGCTGGCGACGCAAACGAAATCAATCAAGACGTATTGAAAGCCTTGAACGTTTTGGCAAATCAGGAAAGGAAGAGAAGATGAAAAAGAAAGAGGAATTTCGCAAGTTCAATAGTGACGTGATCGCAATGCCACCTCTCACAATGGCGTTATTTGACATCCCCGAGCCTGATCCTGGCAAGAAGGATTTCCGCAAAGAACCTTTAAGCCCGCACACGAATATTCTCTTCCAAAGATCTGATTTGGTTATGCGATTGATCGATCATCTAAAAGTAAAGGAATAAATATTAGTCTCTGAGCGGAGCCGAAGGCATAGACGAAGAGCGGTACTAGAAGAACCGTCCTTCGTCTACAGGCTCAAAAAGCAGTCGCCTTCCGCTCAGGAACTGTAGAGAAACAATGACAACACTATCCATTTCCACCCTCCGTGACGCCTTTGGCGATAAGTTGCAAGAGAATATTTCTCTGGCGGCCTATACCTCTGCGCGGATCGGTGGAGATGCGAATGCGTTGGTTATCGCTAATTCTGCTGATGAGTTGGCAGAGATCGTCTCTCAGCTTTGGGATATGGACGCCTCTTATTTATTGCTTGGCGGCGGCTCAAATCTGCTCGTCAGTGATGAAGGTTTTCGCGGCGTGGTCGTGCTGAACAAAGCCAAGGCAATTCGCTTTATCGAAAACGAAAGCCCTTCTGTGATCGCAGAATCGGGCGTAATGATGAGTAGACTTGCCAATCAAGCCGCAACGCGTGGCTTGGCCGGGCTGGAGTGGGCAGCGACTGTCCCCGGAACGGTGGGCGGCGCAGTATATGGCAATGCGGGTGCTTTCGATGGCGATATGGCAGGCAATTTAATCTACGTTGAGCTACTAACAGAAGCCGGGCGCGAATACTGGGATGTTTCGGATTTGGCGTACGCTTATCGTAGCAGCAAATTGAAAAGGGATGCGGTTAAATTCGCGATCCTTTCGGCAGAGATGGCGTTGAAAAAGGGCGAGCAAGCCCAAATCCAGGAGCGGATGCGGTCTTTCATCCAAAAGAGAAAAGATACGCAGCCCCCTGGCGCAAGTATGGGCTCGATGTTCAAAAATCCTGAAGGCGATTACGCCGGACGGTTGATAGAAGCAGCCGGGTTAAAAGGCACGAGGATCGGCAATGTGGAGATCAGTACCGTTCACGCAAATTTTTTCGTCAATCATGGTGAAACGAAAGCATCGGATGTAAGAGCGTTGATCGAGTTGGCGCAAAAGACGGTAAAAGAAAAGTTTGATGTGTCTTTAGAACTAGAAATAGAAATTGTTGGTGAATAACATGGATAAAAAACTCAAAATTGCAATCATCTTCGGTGGACGCTCTGGTGAGCACGAGGTTTCGTTGATGTCAGCGAAATCGGTCTTGAGCGCACTCGACCCTGAAAAGTATGACGTGGTGCAAATCGGCATCACGCATGATGGCGCTTGGGTAAGCGGTGAAAATGCTTTAGCAGTCCTTTCTGGCAAAGCGAATGACGAATTAATCCCTGTGATCTTACCCGGAGACCCATCTTTGCCTGGTATATACAGCAAAGAAGGTTTGAAACTGAGCGAATTTGATGTGGTTTTCCCCGTGATGCACGGCACTTACAGCGAAGATGGCACGATGCAAGGGCTGCTCGAAATGGCAGACGTGGCTTATGTAGGCGCAGGCGTGACCGGCGCGGCTGTAGGTATGGATAAGGGCATCTTCAAAGATGTGATGATCGCCAATAATATCCCCGTTGTAGAGTCCGTAATGGCATTGCGCTCAGAAATTGAAAATGATATACGTGCCGTCATCTCAAAAATCGAAGGCCTTGGCTATCCTGTTTTTGTCAAACCTGCCAATATGGGTTCATCGGTTGGCGTAAGCAAATGTGATAATCCATCCAGCCTGAGCGAAGGGCTTATGGAAGCTGCTCAATTCGACCGTCGAGTCTTGATCGAGCGCGGCATCAACGCCCGCGAGATCGAGATCAGTGTTTTGGGTAATGACCACCCGCAAGCCTCTGTCCCCGGCGAAGTTGAACCAAGCCGTGAGTTTTATTCTTACGAATCAAAATACGTGGATGGCACATCCGGGTTGATGATCCCCGCACCCATCCCCGCAGAAACTGCTGAGACCATGTGTGAGATCGCCATCCAAACCTATAAAGCGATTGACTGCGCCGGCATGGCGCGCGTCGACTTTTTGCTCGACAAAGACAATGGCAAATTTTACCTAAACGAAGTCAACACCATTCCTGGCTTCACGGCCATCAGCATGTACCCCAAACTTTGGGATGCCAGCGGTCTGCCCTACCCACAACTTATCGACCGCCTGATCGAGCTTGCGCTCGAGCGCAAAGCCGACCGTGACCGCACAGAACGACGATTTCGGAGTAACGCGTGAGCGAAAAACAAAACCCCACTCGAGCAGAACTGGTTCGCCAGCGACGCGCTGCAGAACGAGCAGAAAAGGTCAGCGAAATGCCCGTTTTAAAACCCGTGCAGCCGCTTCGCCCCTCGAAAAAAACCAGTTTCGTCGGCGGTGCAAAGCGCAAACCAAAAACGCGCATCTATGCCGCTGAAACCCTCACACTCAACCCACCGAACGAGGCGTTGCGGTCCATCTCCATGCCTGCCATCCGTATCGAGTGGCGCGCTGCCTCTGCATTTTTAACGATCCTGCTCGGCGTAGCACTCTATCTCATGTGGACAGCACCCTACTTTATGGTCACCTCGCCGCAGATCAACGGCAATCAATATCTCGCCAGCGAAGAGATCAGCAACGCCCTCGACCTGAGCGGCACACCGATCTTCTCTCTCGTTCCGCAAACGCTGGAGCGCCGTTTATTGCTCAGCCATCCAAGCCTGAAAACTGTCGAGATAACGGTCGGCCTGCCCAACATCGTGAGCGTATACGTCAGCGAGCGCGTACCGGTGCTCATCTGGCAGCAGGATAGCGGCATGGCCTGGATCGATGCAGAAGGGATCGCCTTCCGCGCAAATGCGCAAGTGGATGGACTGATCACCGTCAGCGCACTTGGACCTCCACCTGCTCCCGTTATGGATGCAGCTACCCGCAACGAATTGGCGCCACCTGCCTATATTGACCCGGCCGTAGTCGCATCGTTGCGCGCACTGGTCGCTTTTGTGCCAGCAGGTACACCGATCATTTACGATCCCGAGTCGGCTCTTGGCTGGACAGACCCACGTGGCTGGACAGTGCAATTGGGTGATATCACTGAGGATTTTGGGTTAAAATTACGTCTTTATGAAACCATGACAAATTGGTTTGTACAGAATAATATCCGACCAGTTTTGGTAAATATCGAGTATCCGCACACGCCCTATTACAGGACGGAGCATTAAGATGGAAGAGATCGTCGTTGGCATTGATGTAGGCACAACAAAAATCTGCACGCTGGTTGGACGCGTGGAAGATGGTAACGCGCTGCGTATTTTAGGCGTGGGCATCGAGCCTTCTGGCGGCATCCGTAAGGGCGTGATCGTTGATCTCGATGCGGCATCACAGGCCATCGTCCGCTCGGTGGAACGCGCTGAACAAAGTTCAGGGCTAGAGATCACTTCTGCGCTGGTCAGCATGGCTGGTGCGCATGTCTCTTCGATCAATAGCCGCGGCGTGGTCTCGATCAGCGGCGAAGTTGTGGACGAATATGATCTGGCGCGCGCGCTCGACTCTGCTCGTGCAGTGGCTATCCCCCACAACCGCGAAGTGATCCACGTTGTGCAGCGCGGCTACAGCATTGATGGCCAAGATGGCGTCCGCTCCCCCATCGGGATGCACGGCTACCGTCTCGAAGTGGAAACGCATATCATCACCGCTGCTACGGCAACAGTTGAAAATCTACGTCAATGCGTAGGTGCAGCAGGTGTAGAAGTACAGCAATTTGTACTCAATCCGCTTGCTTCAGCAGAAGTAGTACTCACCGATAGCGAACGCCAAATGGGCGCAGTGGTCTGCGATATTGGCGGCGGCACAACCGATATGGCGATCTATGTGGACGGCAAAGTCTGGCATACGATGGTCTTGGCCGTTGGCGGTAACCATGTCACCGCAGATATTGCGCATGGCTTACGATTGCCTGTCGCTCAAGCTGAAGAGATCAAGCTCCAACAGGGCTACGCCATCCGCGCCGAAGTTGGCGCAGAAGATTATTTTGCAGTACGTCCTTTCGGCGAAGATAAAGCCGTCCAGATCAATCGCCAGGAATTGGCACATATTATCGAAGCACGGGTGGAAGAGATCTTCGAGATCTCGCTACAAGAGATCAAACGCTCTGGCTACGATGGGCTACTTCCGGCAGGGATGGTACTCACAGGCGGCTCAAGCGCATTGCCCGCCATCCGCGATCTCGCCAGCGACGTGCTGGGGATGCCTGTCCGCATTGCGCAGCCCGAAGACCTGATCGGGATGACCGATCAACTCTATTCACCGGCATATTCGACCAGCGTAGGTCTGCTGCGTTGGGCGTTGAAAATGCAAAAAAACGAGCTTGCCTTAGGGCAAGGTCGCAGAAGCCGTTCAAAAGGAAAGCCAATGATCGACCTGAACGGCGCAAAAGATTGGTTGAAAAGGCTTTTGCCTTAATTTCCCAAAGCCCCTACTTAGCATCCCCTGTTTACAGGGGGAGTTAGAGGGGGCGGGAAAAGAAACGTAATTTATCTGGCAGATAAAGTACGACCGTAAGAAAAGGAGAAAATGATGGACTCGAAAAAAGCAACAAATTCAGAAGCTTTCGCACGGATCAAAGTGATCGGCGTTGGCGGCGGCGGTTCAAATGCCGTTGATCGTATGATGGCTGAAGGCATTCAGGGTGTTGAATTTATCACCGTGAATACCGATGCCCAAGCCCTAATGCTCTCGAAAGCCCCCACCCGTGTACGCCTTGGCGATAAGCTAACGCGTGGACTTGGCGCAGGCGGTGACCCTGAGGTCGGGCGCAAATCTGCTGAAGAATCAGCCGATGACCTGTATGCGGCGCTTAAAGGCAGCGATATGGTCTTTATCACCGCTGGTATGGGCGGCGGCACTGGTACTGGCGCAGCCCCCGCTATTGCGCAGATCGCCAAAGAATCCGGCGCTTTGACCATTGGCGTGGTCACCCGCCCTTTCACCTTTGAAGGTTCGCGCCGTATGCAATCGGCTGAGGAAGGTATCAGCAAATTGAAAGAACATGCCGATACATTGATCGCCATTCCCAATGATCGTTTGCTGCAACTTGCAGATAAACGTGCCAGCTTGCAAAATGCTTTCCGCATGGCGGACGAGGTTTTGCATCAGGGTATTCAGGGTATTTCGGAATTGATCACCATTCCGGGTCTCATCAACCTAGATTTCGCGGACGTGCGGACGATCATGTCTGAGGGTGGCGCCGCGCTTATGGCGGTGGGAACAGGTTCAGGCGACGAGCGTGCCCGCAAAGCTGCCGAGCAGGCGATTACCAGCCAATTATTGGACATCACCATCGACGGCGCACGCGGCGTCCTATTCAACGTGACTGGCGGCTCTGAATTGACGCTCTTCGAGGTCAATCAGGCAGCAGCCATTATCCGTGAAACAGCACACCCCGACGTGAACATGATCTTCGGCGCAGTTATTGACCCAACTATGGGCGACGATATCCGCATCACGGTCATCGCAACAGGTTTTGAGCGCAGCGGCGTACCGCGCCGCATCCTGCGCCCTACCCGACGCGTGGAAGAGAAAAAAGATTTGGCGCATTTTGTGAACGAGACGCGTGAAAGCGTCAGCGTTGGTGCACCTGTAGAACGCAGTGCTCCAGCACAGGAAAAAGCGCAACCGAAGAAATATAGCGAGAACGATCTCGATATCCCTACCTTTCTCCGCAACCGACGATAAGACGTCGGATTGGAAGAAGGCTTTGAAAGAATGGTTTTTACGTCTCTTTCATATTTCTGGATCGTGAATGTACGCTATGAAGATTTCTCCTAATTTTATTGGGATTTACAAGGGAGCGGGTTTCTGTTCTCTTGATAAAAATTTGAAGTAGGAAAACGAGTCCTGTAGGTCCATCAGGAAGCGACCTCCTCGTCTGCCAGCGAGGACGTCGTTTCTTGCTTTAAGCGAGCACAGTCAATAGAATTTAGAATGTCTCCGCGAGGAAGGCTTTAGCCTGACGTGGCGGTCGCAACTTTCAAAAGGAACCCCTCATGCCAGAAATTATCGATTTGAGCCAGGAAATCTACAGCGGGATGCCCGTCTTCTCGCGCCTGCCGGAAGTAAAGATCACGATGCACATCTCGCACGAAGAATGGGAAGGCATCACAGATAGCGACAACCCCTCCCCCTCCGTCAACAAACTTGAACTTGGCGAACATACCGGCACACATGTCGATGCCTTCAACCACATGGCGCCCCAATACCGCGAACAATCCATCGACACCATGCCCTTGAGCATGTTCTACACAGAAGGGATTTGTCTCGACCTTTCTCACAAAGGCTTAAGCGAATTGATTGAGATCGAAGATTTACAAAAAGCATTGGATAAGGATAAGCTGGAAATCCACAAAGGCGATACTGTTCTGATCTACACCGACCACTACCGCCGCACCTTCGGAACGGACGCCTGGGCGCAGGGTCCCGGTATCAATGCGGATGCCGCCCGTTGGCTGGGCGACCACCAAATCGCCGCCTTTGGCGTGGAGACGATGAATCCCGGCGTGCGCAAAGTCTCCAACAAAGAAGTTCACCATATCTGCGGCGAATTGGGATTCACTCATTACGAGAATATGATCAATCTATATAAACTCATCGAACATGGACGTTTTCGCTTTATCGCTTTACCGCTCAAAATTCGTGGCGGGACGGGTTCGCCCGTGCAGGGCGATTGCATCTAAATTGAGGTAAAAATAGCTATCTTGCAAACAGGAGAA
>JABGQU010000016.1 GCA_018648605.1 Anaerolineae bacterium
ATCCGATTGATGATAAGAACTTTAGCTAAAATTTGACTTTTCAGACACTCTCTAAGACATTCTCCCAAAGAATGTGTACTTTTATGGGGACTATGGCAATGGCTAAAGCGGTAATTCCGGTTTCTGACAACCAAATAACAGGAAAACGAAATTCTTTCCATCCATCGAATACAGCTTTCCACGATGGTATAAGCGCTATGAGATAGAGCAGAAAATCGTCCACTGGTTTTTTGTTGTGCACGATAAACTGGATTATTGTAAGTGTTGAATAGGCAGTTATATATATGGATCCCAATAAAAAAACGAAAGTAACAGGAATAAAATGTATAAAGAAATACTGAAAGTAGTTTAAGGTATATTTTTTCTTCATTATTTATATTATTCTCCAAGATCATTGCTAAACAATTTACAGCAATTTCCTTTAGTTGAAAATCTCAATGACTTCTGCGAAAATTAGTACGGTAATAAGAAGAGCTTTGCGGAGTTTTCTTAAGTGCATGGGCTTCCCCCATTTCTTGATATATATGATTTTTCAAGAATTTTCGACCAGTATAAAACCTCCTTGTATTCGTGACAAGGGGTATGGGACAAACCTTAGAAAAAGCAAAGTAGCTGAAAATAACCAATATCCAAAAACCTTGTTGACGAACAGAGCGTTTTCGTCTATAGTCGCTTGGTAAAACAGGCGGCTTAAATTTAGCGAAAAGGACTTCCCCAATATGAATGAAACTCCCCCTAACTCGCAAGAACTGAATGCTCTCATGGCACTCGCAAATCTGCAAAAACAAGTCAAAAATGGCGCCAGCAATTTCTACTGGATCGCAGCCCTGTCTGTAATCAACTCGCTGGGCGCAGTCTTCGATCTCGGCGTTAACTTCGTTGTAGGCTTGGGCGTCACCCAGGTTGTGGATGCGATTTCCATGGGCATCGGCGAAGGCATTCCTGACTATAATGCCATCATCCGCACCTTTGGTGTTGTCTTGAGCATTGGTATATCGGCTCTTTTTGCTATCTTCGGAAATTTCGCAGCGAAAGGACACCGCTGGGCATTCATTACAGGGATGGTCTTCTACACCCTCGATGGTTTCCTGCTCCTTGCCTTTCAAGATTGGTTTGGTTTTGGCTTCCACCTCTTCTTGCTCTGGGGGATTTTTGGCGGCTTCCAAGCTTTGAAAAAACTACAATCTTTCCTCCCAAAAGGGATTGACCCTGCTTTTCCTTCTGATATTGGATGACTCTATGCCCGAACGAAAAATATACCTTCTCTCCCCAAAGAAATTCTCTCCCGAAGTGATCGCGGTCGCGTTCGCCAAGACCTCGCGTTCGCCGCTCTCTTTTCAGGAGATTGCCGACGAACTCAACGACGAATCCAGCGCGGAGTTTCACGAAAAATGGGTCGTTGGCTATGGACATGCCTCGGTTGCTGAACACGCCGTTTTGCATATTGCCATTGAAAATATCTCGCGCATGGCGATCGAGTGCATCGAGTCGAATCGCCTTGCATCCTACACTGAGAAATCAACCCGCTACCAAAAATGGGATGCGGATGCTTTCGTCATTCCGCCCGAGTTGGATGGACATCCTCTGCGGGATGAATTTGAGCGCACGGTCAAGATGCTTTTCAAAACCTATGCCGATTCGCTCGCGCCCACACGTGCTCTCGTTATGGAAAGATTCCCTCGGCGAGAAAACGAAACCGATGCCCTCTGGGATCGCCGCATCCGCTCAAAATATGTCGATGCCTGTCGTTTTCTGCTCCCCGCTGCCTCCATCGCAAATGTTGGGATGACGGCAAATGCGCGTGTCCTCGAGAGTGCCATTCGTAAAATGCTCTCGCACCCCCTTGAAGAAGTCCGCCAAATCGGGGAGCGAGTCAAAGCCGTCGCACAAGGCGAAACTCCGACTCTCGTCAAATATGCCGATGCCGTGCCATATCTCGAACAGGCTGAGAAAGATTTTTCCGGTAAGAGCGACCAACCAGGCGCCCCTACAAAATTGACATCTCTCATCGACTTCGACCCCAACACCGAAAATAAGATCCTCGCCGCAACCCTCTATCGCTTTGGCGATATGCCTTACGAGAATGCGCTTGCGCATATCCAAAAACTCACGCAAACAGAGCGCGCAAAACTCGCCGAAAAACTGCTCGGCGGCCTCGATAAACACGATATCCCCTTGCGCGAACTCGAATATAGCCGCTATACCTTCGATCTGGTTATGGATCAGGGTGCCTACTTCGAGTTCAAGCGTCACCGTATCATGAGCCAAACGCCGCAAGCCTTAACGGTAAATCTCGGTTACGCCATCCCCAGTCTGATAACGGAAGCAGGTTTCCAGTCCGCGTATGTGGCGGCAATGGATGCAGCAGCCGAAACCTATCAAAAACTCGCTGCCTTCAATCCGCACGTGGCAGCTTACCTCGTCCCCAATGGGTTTAATCGCCGTGCGCTGGCTTCCTTTAACCTGCGCGAAGCCTATCACTTTGTTCAATTACGCGCTGCCAAAAACGCGCATTTCTCCATCCGACGTGTTGCCCGCGAAGTGTACGCCGAGATCGAAAAACAGCATCCACTTTTGGCGAAAAATATGCGCCTACCCGACGAAGTCACATGGCAAGATCACTTCACCAGTTATTAGCATGAATTTGCGAGCATTTTTTCGCGAAGCAATCTCTTTGTGGAGGGGGAGACTGCTTTTAATCATCGCCCTCGTAGTAACAACTTTAGTCGTTTCCTGCAGTGCTACAGCGGATGTGGAACCGCCTCGCGCGCCGACTTTGGCTGGCTCATTGCAGCCCTATCAAACGCCAACCGCCAGCGTAACACCGCTCCCCGCCACCCCCATCCCGACCCAAACCCCATTGCCGACTCCAACGCCGCAGATCTATACCGTTAAATCGGGCGATACGATGGGCAGCATTGCGCTCGATTTTGGTCTCGATATGGGCAATTTGGTCAACGCCAACCCCGATGTTTCGCCTTACGCAATGTCGATCGGGCAGGCGTTAGTTATTCCAAGCGGGGTGGAGGCAGCGGACGTTTTGCCCACAATTGAGCCGCTTGCACTTGAGCTTTCTCCGCCCAATTGTTATGCCACCCTCAGCGGCGGTATGTGGTGTTTTGTGCTTGTGAAAAATAATGAAAATAAGGCAGTAGAGAATATCTCCGTCGAAGTTCGTTTGGTGGATGGCAGCGGCGAGTTACTTGCTAAAGACGTTGCTTTTACATTAGTAGAACATCTTGCGGCCGGGGATGCGTTGCCAGCCTTGACCTACTTTGAAAATGTGCCTGCAACGAGCCATCCCCAAGCCGAGTTGTTGACCGCTTTTGAGATCGAAGATGAAGCGGCGCGTTATTTACCCGTTTCGCTGCAAGGTGTGCTGGCGCAAGTCAGCTGGGATGGGAAATCTGCCGAAATTAGCGGGGAGGTGCTTATCGAGGGAGAGGCGTCTCGTATTTGGGTGGTCGCAACTGCTTATGATGTGGATGATGCTATTGTGGGTGTGCGGAGATGGGAATCGCTTTCGGGGGAAGTAGATTTTAGCTTAACGGTAGCAAGTTTAGGCCCTGCGATCGAGCGCGTCCTTCTATCCGTTGAAGCTCAGCGTTAATGCTCCACCTTTCAAGAGTGAAAGGGAGTTGGTTTGACGCATCCTTTTCTAGGATGTATAATCCTCTTTATTCTTTTCTGGCTTCTTCTAAGGATTTTTATGGCTCTAAATGGCAATCTTAGAGATTTCACAGTAACGCAATTGCTTAATTTGATCAACCTGGCAAGTAAGACCGGAACTTTGGTTATCGAAGGTCCTAATGAAACTGCCCAGGTTGCTTTTCGTGATGGGAAGTTAGCCCATGCCATGATCGGGCGCGAAAATAGCGGTTTAGCAACTATTTTGCATAGTGGGAAATTACTGAACGTAAGCCAATATCGTGCCATTCAGCAGCGCGCAGGGCATGTGAACGATAAAGAATTAGGGTTATTATTGATCAATGCTGGATATCTTTCTCAAGAAGATATTTTACAAAGTTTACAAAAAAACTTTATGGGGGTTATTCGTCAGCTTTTCACGTGGGTTGAAGGTTTCTTCCGTTTTGAGAATGATAAATTACCTCCCGAAGATCAGATCAATGTTCGCCTTGATCTGGAGAATCTGATCATTGAAGGCTCGCGCCAGTTGCGTGAGTGGGAGCAATTGCAAGATGAGATTCCCAGCCTGGAGATGGCGCTGAAGTTTACAGACCGCCCCGGCGCAGATTTAAAAAATGTGAATTTGAGTGTTGAAGAGTGGCGCGTTGTTTCATATATTACTCCCAAGAACAAGATCAGCCAGATCGCGAAGGCGACCAAAATGGACGACATGGAAATTCGTCGAATTGTGTACGGCCTGATCCAGGCTGGTTTGGTCGAGATCACACGCCCTGAAGGCGCAGCACCTGCGTTGGCGCCAGATATGTTCCCTACGCAAGACACAGGAGAGCAGAAGTCTTTGATCAATCGTCTTATCAACCGTATTAGTAGTATTTAGGTTTTTTTATTTTTCATAGAGGTAGTGCTTATGCAAACGGTCAAAATGGTGGTTACAGGCCCCTTTAGTTCTGGTAAAACAGAATTTATTGGTTCTGTGAGTGAGATTGATGTTGTTGCTACAGAACGCAAGATCACAGGAACCGGCGAAAAGGAAATCAAGGACGCTACCACGGTCGCGATGGACTTTGGGCGAATTACGGTAGATGAAGATCTTGTGCTTTACCTTTTCGGAACGCCAGGCCAGAAGCGCTTCGACTTTATGTGGGAGATCCTTTCAGAAGGGATGCTGGGTTTTATTGTTATGATCGATAGTGCGCGCCCCGAGACCTTCCGTGAAGCACGCAGCATTTTACAAACTTTTCGCGCTTATGCGCCGACACCCTATGTGGTCGCAGCGAACAAACAAGATATGGAAGATGCCTGGGAAATTGAAGATATGCGTAACGCACTTCGCTTAGACCCCAAGGTTAAATTATTGCCCTGTGTCGCCACTGATCTAAAATCGGTGAAATCAGTTCTTCTGGAATTACTCTACAGTATTTTGGCTGAAATGGAATCGGGAGGCTAAGCCTTCCTGACAGGCTTGCCGTGTCTTCAATAACAACAGATCAAGGGATCGTTCATTATGAAGTTTATGGGCGCGGTCGTCCTGTAATTCTTTTACATGGCTGGCTGGGTTCCTGGGGGCTATGGCAAGAAACGATGGCATATTTAGGACGTTATTATCGTACCTACGCATTGGATTTTTGGGGGTTTGGCGAATCAGGAAAGAAGCGCGAGACATACGCAGTTCATGATTTTGTAAGTTTGGTAGACCAATTTATGGAGCATTTGGGTATCGCCGAAGCGCCTTTGGTGGGGCATAGCATGGGTGGCACGGTTAGCCTTTCGGTGGCACTTAAATATCCTGAGCGAGTGAGTAAAGTTGTTGTGATCGGTTCTCCGATTATCGGCTCATCATTGGCTTGGCCTCTGAAGTTGGCTGGCAATCGTGGCATTGCTTTTCTGCTCTTTAATGCGATGTGGGCATTCCGCTTGGGAATGCGTGTTGCCTCGCCTTTTATTAGCCATGACCCTCGTTTTCCACAAATGATGGATCGAGACCTGACAAAAACAACGCTCGAATCATTCTTGCTTAGTATTGCTTCCCTCCGACGAACAGACCTGAGCCCCATGCTTTCCGACATCCAAATCCCGTCGATGGGCATGTTCGGCGATCTGGATAATATCGTTAGCCCGCAGCAATGGCAGCCAATGCTCGAAGGCATCCCTGCTGCACGGATCGAACGTTTTAACGAAGCGGGGCACTTCATTATGCTGGATGATCCAGAAAACTTTATGCAAAAATTGAAAAGCTTTCTCGATGACGAACCTGCTGAAGAGAAAACGAAGAATGCTTATTAAGCTCTCTTATTTCAAAAATGAGAGAGCTTTTTTATGCCTAGTTAAAGTCTTTTCGTAATCATTTAAAAACTCATGAAGCCTAACTGAAAAAAACTATGCAAACTCGCTGGCAAATCCAACCGTCCCTTACGCCCGAAGCTGACCAGGCGCTTCTTAAATTCCCTCCCGTTTTACGCCAACTTCTTTTCAATCGTGGCTATGCTACTGATACCGAAGCGCGCGCCTTCTTGAAAGCAACGCCCACACATAGCATGTCTCCGTGGGAAATAAAAGGCATGGATATTGCCATTCCGCGCATTTTGCAGGCGATCGACGAAAACGAAAAAATTATCATTTATGGTGACTATGACGTAGACGGCGTCACCTCCACAGCCTTGCTTGTGCAGGTTTTGCGTGCCCTCAACGCAAATGTCGGGGCCTATATCCCTAATCGTTTTGATGAGGGTTACGGCTTGAATATGGATGCGCTGTCTCAGCTCTCCAAAGAAGGCGTGAATCTGGTCATCACAGTCGATTGCGGCATCCGCTCCGTAGACGAAGTGGCGCACGCGCGTGACCTTGGGCTTGCTCTCATTATTACAGATCATCACCACCCGGGCGATATTCTGCCACCTGCGCTTGCCATCATCAATCCCAAACAAAAAGGGGATACGTACCCCGAGAAATATCTTGCCGGAGTAGGGATCGCCTACAAGATCGCCCAAGCGCTCCTTGAGCAAAGATCAACAAATGAATTGACCTCTGAGCATCTTTTAGACCTTGTTGCCTTGGGCACTGTCGCTGACCTTGCGCCTCTTGAAGGCGAGAATCATGCTCTTGTTCGCAAGGGATTGCGTGTAATACGTAACGCCCAGCGTCAGGGATTGGTTTCTCTCGCAGCAGTGGCAAGTGTAAATATCCAGGAAGTGAGTGCCATGAATATTGGCTTTAGCTTGGGTCCACGCTTGAATGCAGCCGGGCGTCTCGATTCAGCTCTTGCCGCGTATGACTTGCTTATGGAAACCGATTTCATGAAAGCCGGTGGCATGGCGCAAGAACTTGAGATCCAAAACCGTGAACGCCAAAATATCACCCGTGAAATGCAGAAAGAAGCGGAAAAGATTGCGCTCGCCACCGATGAAGATGCCTTTTTGCTCTTTGCTGCTTCGCCTGAGTTTAATCCTGGTGTGGTGGGTTTGGCAGCCTCCCGTTTAATGGATACGTATTATCGTCCTGCCGTTGTTGGGCATGTAGACGAAGAGACGACTGTCTGCTCGTGCCGCTCGATAGCAGAATTTCACATTACTGAAGCACTTGATAAATGCGCAGACTTGCTCGTGCGGCACGGCGGTCACGCCGCTGCGGCGGGATTTACTGTTCGTAACGAGAATGTTGGGGTGTTGCTTAAACGCCTAAAGGAGATCGCAGCGGAAGAACTTGCGGGTGTAGACTTGCGTCGGGTATTGGTAGCAGATATGGAACTTGCGCTCGATGCGTTGAGCTTTGAAATGTTTGAGCATCTGCAATATCTCGAACCAACCGGATATGGAAATCCGCAACCGGTTTTTGTATCCCGTAACCTGCGCGTGGCTTCGTCGCGGACAGTTGGGAAAGACCAGTCTCATCTCAAACTGACTGTCATGGACGGGAATTCCAGGCTGGATGGCATCGCCTTTCGGCTGGGTCATCTCAAACCTGACTTGCCTGCGAAAATAGACTTGCTATACACCTTTGAAGTGAACGAATGGCAGGGACGCAGATCACTGCAACTAAATATAAAAGATATTCAGTTTTAGCTCTAAAAGAGACCGAGCGTTTTCAAAACGCTCGGTCTCTTTTATTAACTGATAGGACTTACGCAAAATGCTTTTTTGTCTAGTAGCAATGCTCTGCGTTGCTACTTTCTACAGTGTCCCAACGCAGAGCATTGGGACAAGGACTTAAAAATGCGTAAGTCCTAACTGATCTTACGCATTTTTACTGGCTCCCCCTATTTTGTTTTTTCAAAATGGGGGGATGCCCGACAGGTCAGGGGGGCGTTATGATGGAATTAAAGCAGTGCGTAACACGAGTTATTAAAAACATCCCCTCGATTCGTGACATTTGTGTTTGGAAAACATTCTATAATCAGACTAGCTCTGTAAAATAGGAGAACCCCTCAATGACAGAAGAACTTGTAAAACGACTGCTTTCCGGTAACGAAGCCCTCGCGCGCGGCGCCTGGGAAGCGGGTGTGGAAGTGGCGTCTGGTTATCCGGGCACGCCGAGTACCGAAATTCTCGAAGTTTTTGCCAAAATGCCGAATGTATACGCCGAATGGGCGCCGAACGAAAAGGTCGCGTTGGATGTGGCTGTGGGCGCGGCATATGCGGGCAAACGTGCCCTTGCTACGATGAAACACGTTGGCGTGAACGTGGCTGCCGACTCGCTATTCTACGCTGCTTTTACGGGCATGGAAGCGGGCCTGGTCATTATCTCTGCCGATGACCCCTCTATGCACTCCTCGCAAAACGAGCAGGATAATCGCAACTATGCCAAGTTTGCGCGCATTCCCTGCCTTGATCCCGCTGACAGCCAGGAAGCCAAGGATATGATGATCGCGGCATTTGAGATTAGCGAGACTTTCGACACGCCTGTATTGCTGCGCCCAACCACGCGCGTTTGCCATACCAGCAGTCTCTTGCTTGCCAGCCCCGATCGCTATCAAGCTCCTGACCCTAAGAAATATCCGCGCAATCACGCTAAATATGTCATGGTTCCCGCCAATGCGCGCGGGCGGCATCCGGTTGTTGAGAAACGGCTTGAAAAGCTGGCAGCTTTCGCTGAAGAAACAGCGCTCAATTTTGTTGAGCAGCGCAGCACAGAGCTGGGCATTATCACCAATGGCATTGCCTATCAATATGCTCGCGAAGTCTTCCCCGAAGCCAGCGTGCTCAAACTCGGCATCTCTTATCCCCTGCCCCAAAATATGATCCGTGACTTTGCTGGAAAAATGGATAAAGTGATCGTGCTTGAAGAGCTCGATCCCTTTATCGAAGAACAGGTTTTGTTGATGGGCGTCGATTTATATAAACCGGATGGTTGGACTCGTGGGCAGTATCCGCATTTCAAATCTATCTTCCCGATGATCGGGGAATTGGATCCAAAAGTCGTGCGGACGTACGCCGTTCGGGCTGGCTTGCTGCCCGAGAATATCGGTAGCAAACCCAAGGCGGAGTTTGCTACGTCTGCGCGAGTGGAGATTCCCGTTATGTTGACGGAGAATCTGCCCAATCGTCCTCCCGTGCTTTGTCCGGGATGTCCACACCGCAGCACTTTTTATATCCTGAATAAATTGAAACGCCCAATTAATGGCGATATCGGCTGCTATACCCTCGGCGTTGTGCCGCCCCTGAGCGCAATGGATACTTGCGGTTGTATGGGCGCAAGCACTGGCGTGGCGCATGGTGGTGTGATGGCTGGCGATAGTGAACGTCACTTTGCTGTCATCGGAGATTCGACCTTTTTCCACACGGGCGTGCAAGCCTTGATGAATGTGGCGTATAACGGCAGCAACGTAATTACGATCATCATGGATAACCGTATTACCAGCATGACAGGACAACAGGAAAACCCCGGCTCTGGTTTGACGTTGCAGGGCAAGCCCGCGAATGAAGTCGATATTGAAGCGCTGGTGCGTGCGATCGGTATTAAGACCGTCAAGCGTGTTGAAGCCTACGACGTGGATGCGATCGAGAGCACGCTCAAGGAATGGCTAAAGATTGATGAACCAGCCGTGTTGATCACCGATCATGCTTGTGCTTTGCTTCCTGAAGAGCGAAAGCAATATTTGGCGTTAGATGTGATCGAGGAAGATTGCAACGGTTGTACACTTTGTTTCCGTATCGGTTGCCCGGCGATCATCAAATCAGAGAAGCTGGACGAGAAAACCCAGCGCCCGCTGGCAGAGATCGATCCGTTGCTGTGTACGGGATGTGAGATTTGCTCACAAGTTTGTCCGCGTGATGCAATTTTATTCCGCGAGCAGGTTTTGGCCAGGCTAGAGAATTGATATGAAAAAAACACGTATTCTACTTACGGGTGTCGGGGGGCAGGGGACGATCCTTGCCAGTAATGTCTTAGCCGAATTAGGCATTAGCATGGGCTATGATGCGAAGAAAGCCGAAGTACATGGCATGTCGCAGCGTGGAGGGAGCGTCATCTCGCATGTCAGTTGGGGGGAACAGGTCTTTTCGCCCGTTATCCCCGATGGCGAAGCGGATATTTTGATCTCGTTCGAGAAGCTGGAAGCGATCCGCTTTGTAAGCGGGATCCGCCCGGGTGCGATGGTGCTCATTAACGACTATGAGATCGTCCCAATCACGGTCAGTTCGGGGACGGGCAAATATCCCGGTGATGAGGCGATCAAGGCTGCCTTTGCTCCCGTGACAGAGAATGTCCACTGGGTGAAAGGTGTCGCTATTGCGGAAGAATTAGGCAACGCCAAAGCCGCGAATGTGGTTTTGCTGGGCGCGCTCTCCAGGATTTTGGAAATGGATGCCGAACCTTGGCTGAAAGTGATCGAAGCTCGTGTCCCGCCGAAATTTGTGGAGCTAAACCGCAAGGCGTTTCAGGCTGGGCGGGAGGCGGTGGAGTAGCCCCATATCTTGTCATTGCGAGCAGAGCGAAGCAATCTCCTTTCTCGGTTTGGGGATTGCTTTGGCGGTAAAGCTGCCTCGCAATGACAATGATGTTTTATTTACAATCAAAAACGTCCCTCACGAGGGACGTTTTTGATTCTCTGGATTATACTATCTGAGCCACCGATGGGATTCGAACCCATGACCTGGCGCTTACGAAGCGTCTGCTCTACCAGCTGAGCTACGGTGGCGTTCTTACAGCGGCGAAAATTATACCAGTACCCCTTCTAACTGCCAAGCAAGTTGCGCCAAGAAATAAGTTCTGAGAAAATCAGGGAAAAATAATGCTCCGAGTAGCCATGCTTTCATATCATACCTGCCCTTTGGCGACACTGGGCGGCAAAGACACCGGCGGGATGAATGTCTACGTGCGAGATCTGACGCTCCAATTGGGGCGGATGGGTGTTCACGTGGATGTCTTCACCCGCTCGCAGGACGAACATGTCCCGCACGTGCTGCACGATCTGGGATTTGGGAACCGCGTCGTACACATCCCGGCGGGGCCGGAAAATCCGCTTCCCAAACAGGAGTTGGTAGACTATATTCCTGATTTTGTAGCGGGTATTCAGCGCTTTGCTGAAGAGAAAGATATTCATTACGATCTGATCCATTCGCATTATTGGATGTCGGGCATCGCGGCGGGGATGTTGAAGGGTGCCTGGGATGTGCCGATCGTGCACATGTTCCACACTTTGGGGGCAATGAAAAATCGGATCGCGCGTAGTGCCGAGGAGCGTGAGGGGCAGTATCGTGTCGATGGTGAGAAGCAAGTTCTCGCACGAGCGGATCGGCTAATTGTCGCCACGCCTGCGGAGAAATCTCAACTTCAATTTTTGTATCAGGCTGATGCGGGCAAGATGGTCGTCATCCCGCCCGGGGTGGATACGAGTCGTTTTTATCCCATCCCAAAAGATGAAGCGCGCGCATATTTAGGTCTTTCGCCGGATGATTGTATAACCCTTTTTGTGGGGAGGATCGAACCGTTGAAGGGCATTGATACCGTAATGAAGGCCGTTTCTCTTTTGGGAATGCACGATGCTGAGAATCCGTTTTATGTAGCGATCATCGGCGGGGAGCCGGATGCTGCACCCGAAGAGATGACCGAGGAAATGACGCGTTTACAGCAGATGTGTGACGAGCTTTGTTTGGGACAAATGGCGCTCTTTTTGGGCAAGCGCGCACAAGATACCTTGCCTTATTATTATTCATCGGCAGAGGTTTTGCTGATGCCTTCACATTACGAATCTTTTGGGATGGTTGCACTGGAGGCGATGGCGTGCGGAACGCCCGTGATCGCCTCGCAGGTAGGTGGCTTGGCATATTTGGTAAAGGATGGTCAGACGGGCTACCATGTGCCTTATGACAGCCCTGAGGTGTTGAGTGAGAAGCTCGGCGCGTTATTAGGGGACGATGAGTTGCGCAAAAAGATGGGGAAGCAGGCGGCACTTTATGCAAAAGAATATGATTGGGAAAAGATCGCTAAAAAAATTGTGGATGTGTATAAAGATGAAATTGCAAAGCAATTAGATTAACAAAAAAGAGATCGCCGCATGGCGATCTCTTTCATTATTTCTCTATCTTCCTATTCTTTTAGCTTTACATGAAATACCGTCGTCCCGTTACTTTCTTGCGTGCGGGTTTCAAAATATTTCTTGTATTTCATGATCAGGCGTGAAAGCTGACCATGCCCATAGGTTCGCGGATCAAAACTGGGGTCAATTTGATAGAGCGCATTCCCCAACATTGCCATAGATGCCCAACCATCCTCGCGGACAGCGATCTCAAAGGCTTGTTTAAGCAACGGGATCGGTTCGGGGTCTGAGGCGGGCTGTTTTGTTGTTGTCGTTGTCTTGCGTGAGCGGTTGGGTTTGGGTTTTTTGGGTGCCAGATTTTCGGTGTATACGAACATGTCGCAGGCGTTCACGAAGGGTTTCGGAGTCTTCTTCTCTCCAATGCCCATCACGAAAATTCCGGCTTCACGGATACGGGTTGCCAGGCGAGTGTAATCACTATCACTGGAGACCAGACAAAAACCATTTACATCGCCCGAATGGAGGATATCCATTGCGTCGATGATCATAGCGCTATCAGTTGCGTTTTTGCCAATGGTATAACGGAATTGCTGCACAGGCTGCACCGCGTGGTTATTTAAGACTTTCTTCCACGAATTCATGCTTGCCGTTGTCCAGTCCCCGTAGATACGTCGTATGGTCACTTGTCCGTACTTACTGGTCTCTACCAGCATCTGCGGCAGCAGGCTGGCTTGTGCATTGTCGCCGTCGATCAAAATGCTGATCTTGCGACGGATAATATTTTCTTCATTCATAAGCTTATTATACACGCCTTATGCCAATCTTCTTTACAGAAACTTCATCATTTCTTCATTGCATTTTTGAATCCCTTTGCGACAATTTATCCGCTACAATATTACAAAATCTTTATGGAGCTTTCTATGCCAAATGCCAAGATCCTGGTAGTCGATGATGAACCCAGTATTCTCAATCTGATCACAGCCTATTTGAAACCTGAGGGTTACGAAGTCTATACAGCTGAAGACGGATTAGCTGCATTAAAGGCAGCCCGTGTCTTTAAACCGGATTTGATCGTCCTCGACGTCATGCTTCCCGGTATGGACGGCGTCGAAGTGCTCACACGTCTGCGCCGCGAATCAGACGTGTACGTCATCTTGCTTACTGCGAAAACAGAGGAAACCGACCGAGTCGTGGGCTTAACCATCGGCGCCGACGATTATGTCACCAAGCCCTTCAGCCCGCGCGAATTAGTAGCGCGGATCAAATCAGCCTTGCGTCGCTTGCAGAGTACTTCATCCTCGACGGACGAGATACTCTCCTTCAAACATATTCGTATCAATGTGGCTGCTCGTCTTGTTAGCGTGGACGATACCCCCGTTGATCTAACCGCGATCGAGTTCGACCTTCTCAAAGCTCTTGCCGAAAATCGTGGGCGCGTACTCACTCGCGAACAACTCCTTGAAAAAGTTTGGGGGGCATCCTATTTTGGGGAAATGCGCGTTGTCGATGTGCACCTTGGTCATGTTCGCCAAAAACTTGGAGAAGGTGGATTTATCGTCACAGTGCGCGGTATTGGCTATCGCTTCGAGGATGAAATATTGTGATCAAATATCTGCGTAGTCATTTAGGGGTCAAGCTTTTTCTGTCCTATTTGGCGGTGATCATGATCGGCGCAGGTATTCTTTTCTTTGCGACCACGCTGGCATTGCCAACTGCTTTCGAGCGCCATCTTGGCATATCAGAGCAGGATGTTGAGCATTCTGATGCTACCTCCAGCGGAAGCGGTCCCGGATCAGGCAGTGGCTCTCGCTTTGGGGAATCTAGCGGATATGGAAAAGAGCTTTTTGAGAATTTCAAAGCATCTTTTAATGAAGCGCTGGTTTATTCGGGGATTGCTGCACTTGCAGCGGGGTTTCTCGCAAGCTGGTTTTTTAGTCGCGGCATTATTGCTCCCGTCCGCGCAATGATGCATGCTAGTCATCGTATTGCTGAAGGAAAATATGAAGAGCGTGTTGATAAAGAACGTTCAGATGAATTGGGACAACTTGCGCGTAGTTTTAATCAGATGGCAGAAAAACTGGAAGAAGTTGAGATAATGCGCCGTCAATTGATCGGTGATGTCTCGCACGAATTACGCACCCCGTTGACCGCGATCAAAGGCTCGATGGAGGGGCTAATGGATGGCATTCTTCCGGCTGAGGCTGAAACCTATCAGCAAATCCATCAGGAGGCAGGTCGCTTGGGCAGGTTAGTGGATGACCTTCAGGAGCTGAGTCGTGTGGAGGCGGGAGCCTACCCAATGCAAGTGCGTCCCGTTGATCTAGCCAATTTAGTGGATACGATGATAAAACGCTTCTCTCTCCAATTTGACGCGAAACGAGTCGCCCTTATCCCGAACTTGCCAGCCAAACTTCCACATCTGCTTGCCGATGAGGATCGTGTGATCCAAATCCTGACGAATTTGCTTGGCAATGCCCTGCGCCATACCTCTGCTGATGGCAGCGTTATCCTTTCGGCAAAAGAGCATGGAGAATTTGTGCATCTCTCTGTGAAAGATACAGGTGTGGGGATACCGCCAGAGCATCTGGAGAATATTTTCACGCGCTTTTATCGTGTCGACAAATCTCGCTCGCGCCAGCAAGGTGGCGGAAGCGGAATTGGCTTAACGGTTGCCAAGCATTTAGTTGAAGCGCATGGTGGCGCAATTTGGGTGGAGAGTGAGGGGAAAGGGCGTGGTACTACCTTTGGTTTTTCTTTGCCAACTGTATGATTTTTGTATATTTCTCGATTTTAAGTTGTAAATTAACGAGTTCTGTGCCAGAATATAAGTGCCTGCTGTTGGATGCCCCCCTCATCCAGCAGTGGGCACTTTTTATACGATGCTTAGGATGGAAATATAATGTGCTGTAGCAGCAAGGATGACAAAAATATGCCAGACTTCGTGAAAGCCAAAAACGCCAGGTACAAAATCTAGTTTTTTGGTGATGTAGATAATCGCTCCGAATGTGTAGATGACACCACCAACGATTAGCCATGTTAGCGCTACAGCAGGGAGTGTGTTGAGCATTTCTTGCATGGCAGAGATCACCAGCCAGCCCATAATGAGATAGACGCCCGCATTTACCCAACGTGGTGCATTAATGATGAAGACTTTGATCCCGACCCCAATGATAGCCAGTGACCAGATGATCGCTAATAAACCCCATTTCCAGAAGCCGCTGAAGTTATTAATGCAAAAAGGCGTGTAGGTTCCTGCAATTAAAAGATAGATCGCAGAGTGATCTACTTTGCGAAGAATGCTGATTACTTTGGGGCTAGAGATGGTCATATGATAGGTTGCACTGGCAGCAAACATGAGAATGAGACTGATCCCATAGACGATCAATGATGTCAATTTGGCAGACTCTCCCCAAGCAAGAATGATAAGCGCAATCAAGCCAAATAAGGCAAGAATAGCTGCGCCGAGATGTGTTAATCCACAAACTGGGTCGCGTAATTTATCTTTGAGCATTTGATATCCTGTAAAAAAACAAAAAAGAAGGGCTTGACCTTTCAGTCAAACCCTTTGTGTTCTAAGTGGTAAGTTCTAAGCTGTTGCGTCGCCGGAAGTTTTTTTCTTCTTCTTGGTGGGTTTCTTTGCTGCTTCAACAACGCCTTTGCCACGTTCTTTTGCGGTCTCTACAACTTCCTTGCTGCGTACTTTGGTGGTTTCTACAACTTCCTTGCCGCGTTCAACAACGACCTGACCGCGATCCTTAAGTTCTTTTGCCAATTCATCTGCGCGCGCTCTTGCTTCGGCAGCCGCAGCTTCTGCGCGGGCAACAGCTTCTTCAGCAGTTTGCGCAGCTTTGTCTTTTAGTTCAATGCCGCGTTCTTTGAGCAGAGTGCGGGTCTCTTCACCAGATTGCGGGGCGAAAAGTAGCGCTGCAACTGCACCAGTGAGACCACCGACAATAAACCCAACTAAAAATGCTCCAAATTCGTCACGATCAGACATAATACTCTCTCCTTTTTTGAAAGTAAGTGTTTAGTTAATTTTTCGTTTGATACCAAGTAATTCTAAAACACGTTGCAAGCCAGCGAGGTTTGCGTTCAATTTGACCACTGGTTCAATCATGTTTTCGCTAAGAAAGGCAGTCGTACCGCGCAAAGTGTGGACAGTTTCGTTAGTCGCGTCCATGATCGGTTTGATCTCGTTTTGCAGCAAATTCATCAGACTCGCAATTTGAACGATCAAGATAATCAGTGCTGCGCCAATTAGGAGTGACTCAAAAGCCATCACGATGATAAATATATCGCGAACCTTTGCTGTTTGCGTTGGTTCTGCTTGAAAAAGGGCAATAATGCCCCATACAAATAGACCAATCACAATAACTAAAAAGATAACTACGCCAATGATGGCACCACGTTGCTCCGATGTGGAGTTTTTCTCATCTTTTTCTTCGGTTTGGGTTGGTTCTGTTCTTTCCTCAGTCATGTTGTTATTATAGCATAATTGGCTGCTTCGCTATTATCAAGAATTGATTGTTTTTTCAAATAAGTGAATTGCGACCGAACTTATCTTGTGGTAGTATAAGAAGTACTTCTTAAAGGGAATAAATTATGGATTTATACAAGAAAAATGCACTTTCAGTTAATGTAGGCGTAAGATTGCGTGCTTTGCGTGAAGAGAGAAAAATCTCTATTCGTGGTTTAGCCCGTAAGAGCAGTCTCTCAGCAAATGCCTTGAGTATGATTGAGCGTGGGAAAACATCCCCTTCGGTAAGCACACTCTATAAATTAGCTGACGCGCTAGGGCTTCCAATTACTACATTCTTTGGCGAAGAGGTCGAAAAAAATTCTGTTGTTTTTCTAAAATCTGATGAGCGGACCCGTGTCCCTTTTCCGCGTGGAACCTGGGAAGGCTTAGGTGGGGAGCATTTTGTAGGCCATGTTGAGCCATTTGTTCTCACGCTTGAGAGTGGTGCAAATAGTGGTTTGCATACGATTGTTCATACCGGTCATGAATTCGTTTTTTGTCTGCGTGGGCAATTAGAATATCAGGTCGAAGATAAATATTACTTACTAGAACCGGGAGATAGCCTCATGTTTTCGGCACGTTTGCGTCATCGCTGGCGTAATACTGGTGGAACAGTGACCAATGCGCTTTTCTTGCTGTCTGGTTTTGCAGAAGGAGAACGTCCGAGTCATATGCATTTGACAAAAGGGAAGAAATCTGACGAGAGTAAGGAAAGCGAAAGTGGTTCGGAATAGCTTCAAATACAGTTTTTCATTAAACTCAATAATAAAAGTGCCTTCTGCATTATCAGAAGGCACTTTTTATACTTATTAGATGAGTAAGCTGGAAATCTTACCCGCAGCCACCGCCAGACGGGGCTCGTTTTAGTTCCATCTTAATCTTGGGTGCGTATTCAATATCCTCGAAATGTTCCGGCTCTGGGTATGCAGCTGGGCAAGATGCACCGAGCGCAGCAGTGAACTCAAACCGAAGCTCCTCGTCTACAAAAAAATCTTTTTCTCCAGCACAGAAACCTTCTTCATATTCAGTTGAAAAAGTTTCTAGCCACAGATTGATGCCGCCTTCAAGGATGTA
This sequence comes from Anaerolineae bacterium, assembly GCA_018648605.1. GTDB lineage: Bacteria > Chloroflexota > Anaerolineae > Anaerolineales > Villigracilaceae > Desulfolinea. The sequence goes on from JABGQU010000016.1 coordinate 17,715, forward strand.
GACATTCGGCACTGATTCTGCGACGAGATATTTCCACGCCTCGGTGGCATCTGTTTCATCATTACTGACAACTACAAAGAGTGTATTTGCAGGCTCAAGGTGGAATTCGCTAATCAATGGAGGCAACTGTTCGATAGTTATATTCTGTGCGTTATAAATATGGAAGATATTGTAGTCACTTTCGGAACGAACATCCAGCACGACGAGATTGAGTTTATGCTCGTGGAAATTATGTAGTAGTTCGGCAGGATGAATTTGGAATTCGCGGGCATCCAGTTGGGGCTGCCTAACAGGTTCAATTAAATTCCAGCGATCTGTGGCAGTAGGCTGTCCTACGAAAGCGATCACAGATGCTGCTACAACGAAAACAACCGCGCCGATGTAGCGACCTTTTGGTTCGCTGTTGGGTGCTTTCCCGCCAATGCTTCTCTCAAGTTTTTCGCCGCCCCAGAACATGAAGAGCGCCATAAGTGTCACAAGAATAACGATCACGCCAGTGGGGAGATCGAAAACATCCATAAGTGTTAGACGCCCAAAGTAGCTTCCATTGAAGAAGTAGGTGATCTTATGCTCGGTCTCTCCGAAAATGAAGACGCCGACCAAGCCGCCCAGCACGAAAAGAATACCGTCGATCTTAAGGGTTGCCAGAGCTGTAAGGGATGTTCCCGGGCAGAAACCACCGAGGATAAAACCAACGCCCATAATTAAGCCGCCGACAATACCAGACCAAAGATAGGTCGGGTTGACCCAGATCAGATTGTAATCAAGCAAGCCAATAGCGGATGCGCCAAAGATCAGGAGCATTGCAACAACGATGGCAGTGAAAAAAACTTTGAAAACACGCAAATCCTTGAAGTAAAACTGCTTTGCCAGCAAGGTAGACTTGTTGAAGCCGGAGCTTTCAAGCACATAGCCAAAGGCGAGTCCAATTAGTAAGAAAACCAAATAGGCGATAAGTTTGCCATAGGTGGGTTCAAGAGCGAGAGGAAAAGGAATCATGATTTAGCTCCTGTTAATTCCAAAGTTTACGGAGGGGATAGGCTAGTGCGTAGGCACCGCCAAAGATGGCAAACATGACCACCCAGCTTCCAGCAGAAAGGGTTGCGCCGCCAGAGAGAGCTTGTCCGGATGTGCAGCCACGAGCGAGACGGGCACCGTAAGTGAAGAGAATGCCGCCAACGAAAGCAATGATCCAGCGTGTGCGATTGGATATGTTTGGACCTTTATTGGTCTCAAATTTAACACGTCCGTTGATGAGCCCGGAGATGAACCCGCCGATGATCACGCCAGTGCTGACCAATACGATCCAGTTATCCAGCGGATTAAGTGGTCCGCCAGCCATCTTGATCAGATAAGGTACGCGGTTTACATGTTCGGGTGCAACCAGATCGGTGAGATAGGCTACATAGCGACTCAAGCCCCCCGATGCCCCCAGACCATTTCCGGTCAGGAAGAAAGATGCAAAGAGCACGATACCGAGAAATACGCCGCCGACATAGGCGTTCCAATAATTCTTGGATTCTCGCTTGAAGAGTTTTTTGAAAAAAGACACTTTTGGTTGAGCAGGTGTTTCTGTAGTCATATTAGGATTCCTCCTGAGAGTGGGTGTGTACTTCGACTTCATCCCATCCCATAATCATGGACTTGATGCCAGCCATTGGGGTATGCCCTGTGGTGGTCAAGTAAACATGCAGTACGATAAATGAGCCAAATGTCCAGGCAACTAACGTGTGGAAAGGAGCAAGGAAAGGTAGCCCGCCCATTTTGGCAGCTAATTCAGGCAAGCGTTGTGCGCCCCAGATCATGATGCCGGTAATCCCCTGCAAAGGTAGCAGTACATTCAGAATACCAAAATAAGTGATCTGTTGTAGGGGGTTCAGTTTGCGTTTGGTTGTCTTCTCGAAGGGGTGTTCTTCTCCTTTGAAGATGCCATTCAGATAGAATTTTGCCTGACCAATTGTCTGGTCGAAGAAACCGCGTGGGCGTGGCAGGTACTGTTGAATTTCACCGCTAGCCAGATGATAGAAGAGCGAAAGGAATGCGTTGATTGCCAGAATAGCAGCCAGTACATTGTGGACAATGACCACACCGTCGAAGCCGAAGATACCAAAACTATTTGGTTTGTGGATGACTAAGCCGGTAAAGAGCAGGATGACGATCGCAGCCGTCTGGAGCCAATGCCAGAGACGCTCATATACCGAATACATATAGACTTCCTTCGTCTCGTGCGCAGGTTGGGGGTTGCGTATTGCAGAATAAACGCGGAGCCCACCGTGAGCAACTACCCCTAATAAGACAGCGATAAACATCGCAATGCCGACCCAGTCGATCCAGCCAACAGAATCGTGACCAAGAATGTATAAGTCTTGGTTAATGCTGGCGGGTTTGTAGTAGAGTGCGCCATCTTCGCCCGAATAGATTTCGCCGGTAAAAGAGATATTGCTATCTTTTACGAATTCAGGCATATTGTCGCCGGGTGTATACGATGCGATTTGGATCGGCTCTGTAATGCGTGATTCTTCTCCATGGCATGCAGTGCAATCTTTTGTCGCCCAATCGCGGGCGGCAACGTCATGGCTAACGGTGTAAGGCTGTACTTCGCCAACAATTTGGGGCGTATCTAAGCCTAAGAGCGTCAAACGTGTGGCGACGAACGCTTCTTTTTCAGGAGTGTCGATGCGCAATTCTTCTTTTGAGAGTATGCCGTCTTCGTCAGCGTCAAAGCGGAGCATAATGCCTGGATGATAGTCACCGTTTTCGAGATAAGCTGCTTCGAGATCAGCAAGGCGTACGGGGCGCTCGGGATTTCCATAAACCCAGAACCAAGTTGTAATCAAGTTGTGAGGCGAGAGGCTTGTTGTCCCGCCTGCAATGGTACGAGGGAGTAAAACGGGGGTATATCCGGTGATGAGAGTGCCTATTTCGGTTACATCGCCGCCTTCAGTGCCACGACATTCTGTTGGGGCACTGCTATCCAATGTAATTACAGTCCAATCGTGTTGTTCGTTGGCAGAGGAGTAGAGTTGCGGGATGTGACACGATTCGCAGCTTAGCGCACTCATATGGCGGTCTTGGTAAGGCAGCCAGTCATGTGTTTGGGTTGTGTCATGACATGAGTCGCAGCGGCGCATGGTGTTCTCAAGGTTAGGGGCAATAGTGCCTTGAGCGCTATCTCCGCGTGCAAATTGGTGTAATGGGCGTTGGAGATATTCTCCAATATCAACGCGTCGTGGATCAAAGATCAGATGGTCGGGCTTGAGCGCGTTGCTTTCTTCGTAGTACATTGGGTTGTTTACTGAGTAATGGCAGTCGGTACATTCTAGTAAGCGCTCGGCGTGAATATCCCATGGGCGAGAAAGAGTTTCTTTGTTTGCAAGGTTCATGCCAGAGTCGGAGAGGCGCTGTGGTGAAATAATCTGTCCGGTTGTAATGGTGCTCCAGCGATCAGGGGTGCAACCAGAAAGCATAAGAGGATCTTCAATATCAGCATGAACCAAGCCATGGCAAAGTCCACAATTATCGTTGCTGGGACCTTGGATATCGATCAGTCCTTCGAGAAGTTCACCTGTTTCAGAAAAAGCTTCTTCGTTCCAGGTGTAGCTTCCGTAGCTGGCTTTGACGAGATCGGTGTTGAGCAGAGTGGCTGTATTTGCCCAGCCGAATTTGCCTTCTTGTAAAGCTTCAATGCGTGCATCATTGTTGGGGTTAGGAATGTGGCAGAGGAAGCAGTTCATTTCGACAACGCCCGATTCTTCCCAGTCCCATTTGACGCGTTTGCCTGTTTGGGAATCTATGATGCTGGTTTCGAGGTTGGTTGTGCGTACAGGAAGGTCTGTAAGTAATGTTTCGCCATCACGCGCGTAGACGGCGGGACCGCCACCAGTGTGACGTGCGCCGTAGAACTGTACCCAGGCGGGGGTGGTGAGATCAATAAGATCATCGCCCTCGGGAGAGAGATAGCGATAAGTGAGTGGATTCCATTTCCCAAAGAAGCCTGGGGATGTATCCCATTCACGTTCACTGGGGGTGCTGCCCGCACTGGTGATTTCATTCAATCCCATATTTGCATGATAGCTATGGTTTTCAATGAATTCGGTATCATGGCAGACACCACAGGTATTCATGGTTGAAATTGATAGCCCGGTTTCAAGGACATTTTCGCCGTTTACATCCAGTAAGGTGATCGGAGGGTGCAAAGGGGATGTTTGCGAGACGACGGGCGCATCGGCTTTATCTGCGAAGGCACTTTGGCTTGTCCAGGCAATGCCCAGCACAAGGAAAACAAGTGCCAGTGTGCCGAGAATTTGGCGATAAGTAGGTTTATGTTTATTAGGCATATTGCATTCTTTCCTCAAATATTTTGATGCTGTTTAGTTGTTCTCGCGGAAACGTCCACCCCAGTCGATGGGGTCGCCGTAGTAGCCGAGGGCTTCCCAGTCCATGCGACCATTTTCGCCGTGGCAATAATCACAAGTGAGAGCCTTTTCTGCTGGACGTACCGTGTGTGTAACGGGCCAATACATCCAGGTTTCGGTAAAGCCATATTCGCCGCTGTAATCCAAGCCGACAATGTCAGAGCCAATTTCAAGCGCGGAAGTCCAATCAAAGGTGGTCCAAAAGCCATCGTCTCGTGCGGTAAGTGGTTGCAAGAGAATATTATTGACAGTATCGTAAGGTTGTTTGGCGATATGAACTTTGAAGGGAAAGATCATGGCAGTCGGATCGTCGATGTCGCCAGCGGGCAAGTTGATCATGGTTGGTTTGCTGGGGTCCATCTTGTCGCCGAGTAGATAGCGATATTCCAGATTGCCGTTGAACCAGGCATAGGTGGGAGTGAAGTTTGTGTCGTACTCAAAGGAGCCTTTGATCTTAAGGTAGGTATGGACGTTTTCTTCAATAGAATCATTGCCGGCGGTTGACCAGTCCCAATAAACCTTGGTAGGCTCTTGCGTACCAATATCGGGAATATGGCAAGTCTGGCAAGCAACGGTACGAGTATGGGCGTTGACCCGCTCATCTCCGTGCAGGTCAAGATCATGGCAATTTGTGCAGTAAACCTGTTCTTCAGGTTTAACTTGATAATTATCTGGCACTAAGCGACCAAGAATTTTATGGTCTTCAGTAAAGTGACAGTCGGTGCATTGGAAATCCAAACCACCCATATGAACATCAAGATTTTCTTCCGGGAAGTAAAGGTGCTCGTTCAACTCACCATGTTTGACCGCGTTTCCCCCGCCACCATCAAAGTGGCAAGCGCCACAATTTTCGCGTGTGGGGTTTTGAACACTCCGTGCTGCGGCAAGCAGGTCAACACTTTCGAGAGGGTAGCCATACTCGCCTTTGCCGTAGAGATTGCTATCTGCATGGCAGGCCAGGCAGTCTACATTGGTGGGTTCTTGGAAATCAAAATTAGCATCTTCCCAGCCATATCCAACGTGGCAGGTAGTGCATTTCTTTTGGTTGCCCTGGATACCAATACAGAAATTGTTGATCTGATTTTTCTTGCCGATAGTAAATGTGCCTTCGCGCCAGGGAACTTCAGTAGGTTCACTTTCCCACGTCCAATGGCTGGTGCCCATAATTTCATAGGCAGCCTCTTCGTGGCATTCCATGCAGACGCGGGTGACATCTGCTCCGGTTTCAAAATTGCCTTGAATAATGGCTGAGTGATCAGTGTGTGGCAAGTGCAAGGGGAGTTCCGCCCACGGATCTTTTTTCTGTTCAGCATTCTTTGGCAGGAAATAAACGATAGGAATGACGATAATCGTGAGCGTAATGAGAAGCCCAAAAATCCAAACACGTTTTTTATTCTTCATATTTTTCATATTCTGTCCTGTTCGTTATGTTTGTAAATATTTTGTTGACTCTCTACCAAGCTTGCTCGGTAGGTGAGCCGATCGTTCAATACTTTGCGAAGTAAATTAAGCGCTTCGATAATGCGTTCGTCGGTAAGACTGTAGTAAATATATAGGCCATCTCTTTCACCATTCACCAAACCTTGTTGGCGTAATAGCTTCAAGTGACGAGATGCGGTTGGCTGGGGTAAATTTAAATATTCTGCCAACTCGTTTACATTACGCGGAGAATCTGAAAGCGCATAGATTATCAAAATGCGCACAGGGTCTGCCAAGCCGCTGCAAATGCCAGCGTGTAATTCAGTAATTTCTTCGCGTAAGTTCTTCGACATGCCAGTACCTTTCTTTTGTTTTTGTATATTCGAGTATGTGAATATATTGCAAGCCTACTTTAGCACTCGAGTGCAAAGCCCCCTAGTGTAAATAGTCACAAGCAAAGACGAATAATGTAACCAAAGAAATATGACACTGCAAACTTTATTTTGAGCACCCTTTTTGCGTCCTTTTATTTCAAAAGAAAGGTTTTCTGGAGCTTTTATTTTGCTGTATAATTGCGCCATGTCTAATAAAGAACTTCGCCCCGAATTGCTCTCTCGCCGTGGAGAAGGTAATGCCTGGATGCTGGCTTTTGTCGTTTCTCTAACAATGGCTTTGCTGTACTGGCGCCTTAAAAGCGTTCCAGTTGCTGCTTGGGCATTTTGGGGCTTTTTGATCTTTGCCGCATTCAGTACCTCATTGGGGAACTGGATGGATAGAAAAACGGTTCTGCGCGTGGATGTGGACAGGCTCTCGTTTGTGAACGGTTTGCGCAATGTGAACTTCCGCTGGGATGAAATAGAGAAAGTGAACGTCTTTCCGCTGCGTTGGGGAAAATCTGTCCAAGTGATTGGAAACGGAACCCACTTCGAGTTTCGCACCCTTGGCGAGGTGCAGTATCAAGATGAAGTCCGTGGTCGTCTCGGCTTCGCAGAAGGGCAATCTGTTTTAGATCAGATTATCGAGACAGCAAATCTGGTTTTGGCTAAAGAAGAAAAGGGTCGTTATTATTACAGCCGTCCCTGATGATTTCGTTTCGTGGTTTCCGCATCACGCAAGCGATAGCGTGATGCGTTTTTTTTTGTAAAGGAAGGTGAACGATGAATATCGATAAACAAGTAGAACTTTTGATGCAAGGCACAGAATATGGTGATGAAGCGCTCAAAGAAGCAATGACAAAAGAATTGCGCGAGCGTTTGATCGAAGCTGAAAAAGAAAACCGTCCTTTACGTGTTTATTGTGGCTACGACCCCACCTCCACTGATCTGCATTTGGGGCATACCATCTCCATGCGCAAATTGCGCCAATTTCAGGATCTAGGGCACGATGTCACATTTCTGATCGGCAGCTACACAGCTTTGGTTGGCGATCCTTCCGATAAAAATAAAGCCCGCCCTGTGCTGACACAGGAAAAAGTAATGGAAAACGCCACAACCTATGCTGAGCAGGCCTTTCGCGTGCTGGATAAAGAGAAAACCAAAGTTCGCTACAACGGCGAATGGCTTTCAAAACTAACCCTAGTTGACCTGATCAAATTAGGGCAGGTCTTCACTGTGCAGCAGTTTTTGGTGCGTGAGAATTTTGCAAAGCGTATGGAAGCTGGCGAGCCGATCTACCTGCACGAAACCTTTTACCCGCTCATGCAGGGCTACGATGCTGTTGCGATGGAGACTGACGTGCAGATCGGCGGCACCGATCAACTCTTCAATATCCTCTCTGGCGGACGCAAGCTGCAAGAAGCGCATGGACAGAAACCGCTCGTGGGCGTCATCTGCGGCATTTTGCCTGGCACAGATGGCGTTCAGCGCATGTCGAAATCGACCGGCAATATCGTCCCGATCAATACCGGTGCAGAAGATATGTTCGGAAAGGTGATGTCCATTCCGGACACCGCTATGGATACCTACTTCCGTCTCGTAACACGTTTCTCACCATCAGAGATCGACACGCTCCTAAGTGAGCTTGATTCCGGCTCCGTACATCCCCGCGACGTGAAGATGAAACTCGCCCGTGAGATCGTCGGCATCTTCTATGGCGATGAATCTGCCCAACCCGCGCAGGACGCCTTTGTTGCGCTCTTCCAGAAAAAGGCTGTGCCCGACGATATGCCCGAATATGTTCTCGAAGAAGGGCAATCCGTCTTGAATGTTCTTCTCGCTACAGGCTTGGTCGATAGCAAATCCAACGCACGCCGCATGGTCGATCAGGGTGCAGTTAAACTGGACGGTGAAAAGATCGAACGCGCTGGCGATCCTTTTCCAAATCCTGGTGTTTTGCAGGTTGGCAAACGAAAGTTTGTGCGAGTGAAGTAGAAAATAATTGAAAAGAAATCGGTCGTGGATAAATTGAAGTGATGGGATGATTCTGCGATGAGCATGTATTTACCCTATAGGGCACTCGTGCGACGCGGCAGTCACGCACTCTAAAAACGAGATTGCTTCGGCGATAAAACTGCCTCGCAAAATCACCATTACTTATTATTTCACCATTGCCAAGAAATTAAGGTCGAAGTTTTCTGCTTTGGCCTTTTTTTCTGCCTTTAAAGCTTGGGGATGATAAAATAGGATTATGCTTTCCCCAACGGATTTAATCTTGGTTTGTCTCCTGCCTGCTCCACGAGATATGGAAATCGCCCGCCTTTTGGGTTGGTACCGTGTCCCGTTGCGAACTGCACCAAAAGTTTTATCCGTGGATTACCTCGCCTTTTATCAGCCTGCGGCTTTTGGCGCACGTGGTGGGCAGATCGAATTCATCGCTCCCGTGCATGGGCACGAATTAGCCACCCGCGCCGAACTCCTGCGTGACGAAGCCGATCACCCTCGTGCGCACGAAGAATATTACAAAATTCAACTGGGTGGGCTGGAAAAATTGCCCAATCCTGTTCTCGCAAAAAAATGGAAAAGGTTAACCTTCCTCTACACAACCGGAGAATATCTCTTGCAGGCTGAAACACTTAATGATCTTGTCGTGCAGGATGATGAACGTAAATTGCTTTGGAAATCTTTGCGTGAGCGTGCTGAAAACTCCAAACTCTACAAAACCGACTTGCCAGATGTAGATATTGATCCGGCGTTGTTGGTAGCGTTATTGGGGATAAAAGAAGTGACCACAAATTATGATGGGGAGGCGAAATAATGACAGAAGAATCTTCAAAACCTGACCATACCCATGAACCCGTTTGGACTTACCGTGGCTACGAGCTCCATGCTGGCGAATTCAATACCGCCATGGTACACCTCTTCCGTGCAGAAGTGAGTCGTGCCAATGTTTGGCGCCAAAGACTCGATACAACTACAAATTGGGCGGTCATTACAACGGGGGCGGTCGTCTCGTTGGCATTCACACAGGCAGAAGTCAGCCATTTGGTGATTCTGCTTAATCTTCTTTTGCTAACAATTTTCCTTATTACAGAAGCGCGCCGCTATCGTTATTATGAGCTTTGGTCTTCCCGCGTACGCATGATGGAAACCGATTTCTTTGCTGCCATGCTTGTGCCGCCATTCAAGCCTGCTCCAGATTGGGCAGAAGGCATGGCAGAAAGCTTATTGCAGCCTGAATTCCCCATCTCTGAATTGGAAGCTCTTGGGCGTAGACTTCGGCGCAATTATCTTTGGATCTACCTAATTGTTGGCATTGCCTGGCTTGCTAAACTGAGTCTCTTCCCCAAGCCAATTCGATTAATTTCCGAAATTGTTGAGCACGCAGGGGTAGGTGGGCTAAATGGGGAGTTGGTTATTTCTGTTGTCGCTGGTTTCTATATTTTTCTTTTCTTGCTAACTTTCATGACCATTGGGCTGAGGCGCGCATCCGGCGAGGTCTTAACAGATTATGGTATTGGCGACATTAATTTTGAAAAAACTTTTAGCAAAGATAAAAAAGCGTGGTTTAAAAATCCGCGCCGCCGCCAGCAACTATTGACCTTGATCGTTACAGATAACCCTGAGCAAGTTTGTCAGCGGATTATGGAAGACATGCAGAGGGGCGCAACCGTGCTTCCTGCAGAGGGAGCTTATACCCACACGAAACGTACTGTTCTCATGGTTGCTCTGACCATAACAGAAGTTCCTCAACTAAAAGCCTTGGTTGCGGATGTTTCCCCCAGTTCTTTTGTCGTAGTTGTCCCTGCAAAAAGCGTTTTTGGTGGCGGATTTATGCCTTTAGAGGAGAAATAATGTCGAAATTAATTACAAACGGAATGCTGATCTCAGCTTCTGAAACCTTTCAAGCGGATATTCTGATCGAAGGTGAGCGGATTGTCGCCATTGGACACGATTTGCACGCTCCAGACGCAGAGCGGATCGATGCGACGGGAAAATTGCTACTGCCTGGAGGGGTTGATCCGCACACGCACTTTGATCTGCCAATGTTCGGGACGGTGTCTTCCGATGACCATTACACCGGACATAAAGCCGCAGCTTTTGGCGGTACGACTACAGTGATCGACTTTATCAATCAGGATTTTGATTCGCTGAAAGAATGCGTGGACGCCTGGCACGCCAAAGCCGATGATAAAGCTGCGATAGATTTTTCTTTTCACATGAATATAGTGCGCTTCAATGATGATGTTGCGAAGCAAATCCCAGGATTATTAGATGAAGGTATTACTACACTGAAGGTTTTCACCGCCTATAACGGAGTCTTACGCATAGACGACGGCGGCATCTTCAACGTTTTGCGCACCGCTGCCGAAAATGGGATGCTGACCCTGCTCCATGCCGAGAATGGGGATGTGATCGAAAAACTGGTTGGCGATGCACTTGCTGCGGGGCATACGTCTACTGAATGGCACGCATTAACGAGACCCAGTTGGGGCGCAGGCGATGCTATTTTAAGGGTAGCAGGCATGGCACAAGCTGCGGATGCGTCGCTTTATATCGTTCATATGAATACTGCAATTGGTGCTGATATGCTCAAATATTCTCGCGAGCGCGGCGTCAAGGTGATGGGCGAAACTTGCCCGCAATATCTCTTTTTTACTGTCGATAATATGCGCCAACCCGATGGCGCGAAATGGATCTGTTCACCGCCGATGCGCTCCAAAGCTGATAATGAACGACTCTGGCAGTCCATTACAAATGGCGAAATGCAGGTGATGGGCACGGATCATTGCCCCTTCTTTTATGATGGGACGACGCCGATTATATATGAAGGAAAAGAGATCGCTATCCCCGGCAAGGAGTTGGGAGTGGGCGATTTCACCAAGACCCCGAACGGATTACCTGCCGTTGGCGACCGCCTGCCCGTGATGTGGACAGAGGGTGTCGTGAAGGGGCGCATGAGTGCGAACCAATTTGTAGCGATGAATAGTACGAACCCTGCCAAGATTTTTGGCATGTATCCGCGTAAAGGCGCGCTGCTCCCCGGCTCCGATGCAGATATTGTGATCTGGGATCCCGAACGCAAGGTCAAATATGGTGTGGCGCATAGCCACCACCGCACGGATTATAATCTCTTTGAGGGTTGGGAGTTGACGGGGTATCCCGAAAAAGTCTTCCTGCGCGGCGAGTTGATCGTTGATGGAGATGAATGGTTGGGTAAGCGCGGGGGTGGAGAGTTTTTCAAGAGGAAAGAAGGGGAAGTTTTATAAGCGTTAGCGCACCGTATCTTTTTTAGCGAGGGTGAGTTATATCCTTGTATAGGCTTAGACCTATACAAGGATATTTTTTATGGGAGAACTAATGGCAGAAAAACATATTACAGATGCTATCGTTGTACACTGTATTGACTTTCGTTTTCAGAAATATATCAACAACTGGATTAGCGAAAACATAGGGGAGGAAAATTATGACCGCCTATCCATTGCCGGGAGCGTTTTTGATTTTGAAACTGTCTTCAAACAAGTACAGCTTTCTGGTAGATTACATGAAATTAAAAAAGCGATTTTTATTAATCATGAAGATTGTGGGGCTTATGGCACAGAAGGAAATAAAGAACGCCATGCAGCTGATTTGTGTGCTGCTCGCGAAGGGCTCGATGAGCGCTGTGCCAGAGATTTGGCTGTAGAGCTGTATTATCTGCACCTGGATGGGGAATTTGAGAGAGTGAGCTGAACTTTTATTGTTTGATGTTACGCAAAAGATGCCTTTGACAGACTTTCGGGCTTCCCTCACCCTCTCCCCTCTCCCAAAGGGAGAGGGGAGAGGGTGAGGGAAAATGATAGTCTATTGCTCATCATTGCGTAATGTCACTTATCAAAAAGAGCGCGAGATTTTTCTCGCGCTCTTTGCTTTTATTCTGCTAGTAGTTCTTTTAGCCTTGGATGCTCCGCGTAAAAACCCCTGTTCTTCTCTGGTAGCATCGCGGCAATTTTGCACATGATCTCGTCCGTATATTCCTGCAAAACTTCATCGCGATTTTTCTTGGGCAGCGGTGCTAATATGAATGCGTCTCCAATGGTGACTTTGATTTTCGTGCGTCGCAAACGCTTTAAGTTACCAAAGAAAATACGATCTTCTGTCCCTGCCAAAGCGACAGGGATAATTGGGAATTGTGCCTTTGATGCCAAGTAGCTTATACCGGGTTTGCCCTCTGCCATCTTTTCGTTGCGGCTACGCGTCCCTTCGGGAGCCATGACGAGAACCTCTCCCTTGCCCATCCGCTGTAAGATTTGCCTCAACGCGTGAATATCGGGGTTGAAGCGGTCGATAAAAATAACGTTCAGGTGTTTTCCTAGCCAACGTAAAAAAGCAGATTCTCCCCATTTTTCAGCAACGGGGATGAAAAAATCCCAGCGTTCGAGAATATAATAAGCCAGAAAAGCATCCAAAATGCCGAGATGATTTGTAGCAAAAGCATAGCTCCCTGTTTCAGGGAGTTTTTCTTTATCAACAATCTCGACCCTGGCAATAATATTTAGAAGAAAACGAAGAATAGCACGGATGATATATTTGGTCATACCATCAATTGTAGGCGAAATAAGACAATGTGCCAATGCAGAACGCAAAATAAAAAAGCCCCGAAGGGCTTTTTGTTTACCACCAGCGTTTGCTGCGGCTAGGATTAGTGTGTGTATCTCGTTTTGTTTTTTCAGAGCCATATAGCTCAACAACCCGAGTGAATATTTCTCGATCTTCCGGGTGCATTTCAATCAAATGGAAACCGACATTATATACAAAGGGGTCAATCGGGTCTGATTGGCACCATTTGCTGCGTGCGCTAAAAATCATAAAAGGCTTGCTTGCCACATCGGTTGTCAGGGCAAGATGGAGGCGATACTCTTTTTCCAAAGGAATAGGTTCTTCGCAGTCCAGCTTGAAGCCGCCCGTGCTAATATCCGATAAATGACCAACAAGTTCTTTTGTTGTAGCGTCTGTTAGCTGCATATAATATGAAAACGACTTACGGCTTTCGCCTCTTTTATCACTCATCAGCGTCCTCCTTTCGCTTCATCTAGTATAGACTAATTTCGACAACAGTTCAATACGCTAAACCTTCTTTAAAATATGGGTCAGGATACTCGCTCCAGAACCGCCGATATTTTGCGCCATGCCAATTTTTGCATCCTTCACTTGAGTCTCACCACATTCGCCGCGTAGCTGTTGGACGGATTCGACGATCTGATACATGCCTGTTGCGCCAACAGGATGACCGCGTGCCTTCAAGCCTCCGCGTGTGCAGATCGGTATGCGCCCGCCTTTTGGCGTGATCTCGTTATCTAAACCGAGATTCGGCCCCTTGCCTTCTTCCGCAAACCCGCATGCCTCGAGCGATAGGGCAGACATGATCGAAAAAGCATCGTGTAATTCAAAGAAATCTACATCATTGGATGTAATGCCCGCCTGCGTATAAGCGCGTTGTACTGAAAGATATGCCGCCTGCAAAAAGAGCGGGGTCTTTCGTGAGTGAACGCTGATCGTATCGGTAGCAGCTCCACTTCCAAGTATTTGTATTGCCCGTTTTTCGCCGCGTACGGTGTCGAGGGGTACGATCAATGTTGCAGCAGCCCCGTCGCCGATGGGCGAAGCATCCATTAAATTAATTGGCTCAGCGATCATCCCTGCGTTGAGATATTGCTTGCTTGTGATCGCGAAAGGTAGACGAGCATTTGGGTTATGTGCGGCGTTGGCATGTGCATTGAGCGAGAATGGTGCAAAATCTTCGTGTTTCCAGCCATATTCGTGCATATAACGCTGCATGATAAGTGCATTTAGCCCCACGAAAGAAACGCCTTGCTCTAGCTCCCAATCGGAGTCGGCAGCTGTGGCAAGCGCGGATGTGACTTCAGTGGGGGCTGAGTCGGTCATTTTTTCCACGCCAACAATCATGGCCGAATCGATCTCGCCCGAAGCGACAGCCATGATCCCTGCCCGAAAAGCAGACGCGCCTGATGAGCAAGCCGATTCGATCTTAACAGATTCGCCCTTAAATCCCATCCAATCGGCGATGACTGCGCCTAAATTATTTTGTTGATCGATCAGCCCAGAGAGCATATTGCCGCTAAAGAGCGCATCGAATTGATTTCGATTTGCGTCTTGTAATGTAGCAACGATTGCCTCCCCGGCCAAATCTCGGATGGAGCGTCCCCAATGTTCGTCAATTTTTGTTTGACCGATACCAATGATCGCGACTTCGCGCATAGAAAACCTCGTCTTTGTTGTATACTGTAGCGATAATTCTAACCGAGTGTACTCTCAGGGTCTATCAAAATGAAAAAGATGTGGCGAAAGGCAGTTCTTGACATATTAGCAAATACAGGAGCGTTAGGCAAAGAATCTGCCGAGTATATTCGACGGCATAATGTGCGGATGCATTTTAGGAAGTATTCTAAAAGCACAGGTGCACGTTGGTTTCTCTGTCGAAATATCTCTCTTAATACACGCTATTATTCTCCCGATACCGCGTTTGGTGATCAGGGGATGCTAAGTTTGCTCGTCCATGAAGTACACCACCTTAAGCAAGGGATATGGACAGCGCTTTCCGTTTATGGTGAGTTGGATGCCTGGCAGGTTGGTTTTCGTTTTTATAAAAGCGTTCATCCTGTTCGTCTACATGCTGCTATTGAGGAGATGCTGACCTTACCGCTCAATTATGACCGCAATAATTTACGCCAAGCCGCAAAATTGATGCAGGATTATGCAGGGAAGGGCTATCATATTAATTGGCTGCCGCTTTATCCGCTACATAAAGAAGTGAAGTATTGGCTGACGCGGAAAATACCAAAATAATTTTTAGTCATTTTTTTATCTTTAATTGAAATACTTCCCTTAAAAACATTTTGCTCCCGAGTTTAGGAGCAAAATGTTTTAAGCAGACGGAGCAGGTGCAGGCGGGATCACTATCATCAGGATCAGGTAGGCGATGAAGATGCCGGGACCCGTGAGGAAGAAAGCCAGCACGAAGAGTAGGCGAATGACGGTGGGATCCATACTTGCGTAGTCGGCTAAACCGCTGCAAACGCCAGCGACCATGACGTCGCTTACGCTGCGGTACAATCGTTTAATATTTTCTGACATTTTATTCTCCTTTGTATTTCACTACGTTGTTTACGCAAGGATTTGATGAAAGTTGCAGAGAAGTTGGGAGAAAACGATGAGGTTGGAACCAGTTCGGTTTATAGGGGAGCAAGTTGAGGTCACATTCGACACGCCGCCGCCCCTTGAGAAGACACCGCCTTGCCCGGATGGCTTCATCTGGCAGGGGGAGCGTTTTCGTGTGATTGAGTTGCTGAGTGAGCGGAGGGATTTCGAACGGCGTGGACGTATGGGGCGAAATATGCGCCCGAGCCACGCAGCGGCGGCATCCACACGCGGATCGTGGGGTGTGGGGAAATTCCATTTCCGCGTGCGCGTTGAAGATGGGCGAATTTTCGATCTCTACTATGATCGTGAAGTTAAGAATGTTGATGAACGCAAGGGGAGCTGGTTCTTGTATCGCGAGATGGGTTAGTTGGTAAAAAAGGCAGTGAAAGTGCGCCCTAGCCAGACTGCACCGAGCCCCAGGACAACGCTTGCGCCAATATTCAAATAGGAGAGCAGGTTTTGCCCGTTGCGCATCAGGTTGAGGCTGTCTGAACTGAAGGTAGAGAAGGTGGTGAAGGCGCCTAGAAAACCGAGAAAAACAAGTGAGCTGGTTTCGGGGGTGAAGATATCGCGTGCTTCAGCGAGTTGCGCCAATGCACCGATTAGTAAACAACCAATAAGATTGACAACCAAAGTTCCTAAGGGAAAGCCCGAGACTTTAGTTGAATTTTGTACAAATGTGCTGAGTGCGTAGCGCATGATCGCTCCCAGAAAGCCGCCCATACCGATTAAAAGAAAAGTGCCCATGTGCCTCTGCTCCATACATTAGATTTAGTGGAGTTTTCGCCCAAGGGCAATGATATGAACTCCAGCATAATGCGGAATATTGTACAAGCGCTGGAGAATATAAGCAAGTTTTATGAAAGTTTCTTTTTGTAGGCGTATATTTGCCAGATCAAATATAGTATGCTCAGTAAAAAAACTAAAAAAAGTAATAGTGGATTATTGGCTTTGAATTTGAAAAGTGCCAATCCAAGATAAAAGGACAGCGCCCCAAAGGTGACGGCGCCGAGGGTTGCAACTTGTAGTGCAAGAAAATATGCAACGCTATTTCGTTTAAATGTTTCAGGGGAATTCTTATTTGTCCAGCGAAA
>JABGQU010000172.1 GCA_018648605.1 Anaerolineae bacterium
TCGCAAAATATATCAACTATTGAAAGTATAAAGGAACTTTTTGACACCTACTTAGGTTATTGTAGGCTACGTATTAATTCAATAAGTTCTTGCCATTCTTCTTCAAAAAAGTGCAGGGTTACATTTCCTAATTCAACATGATAGGTGGTTTCACCATCAGGTTCTTCAGCTTTCCAGAGCATATAGTTGTTGGTTTCTGCCAGCGTTGTTGTTTTTGGTTCATTTTGGTCGGTCATTTTATTCTCCTGAATATTTGGATATGGGTAAAGCCTTCAAATATCTTACTCCAATTTAGAGAAAAGAAAAGCCCCCGCAGAGAATTCTCTGCGGGGGCGAGTGCTTATTAGGCAATTAGCACCCGGATATAAAAGGGAAGAAGGTACACCAGCGACTGCTGGCATCTACCCACCAGAAAAAGCCGCCGCAAGAGCAAAGAAAGAGGAGCACACCGATCCCGATCGTAGCAGGGAGCGCAGTACGTTTGCCCGCCACTGAACTGGCAGGTGGCGACATCACTGGTGCAGGCCCAGCAGGGACTTGCCCGGCATAGGCTTGTGGAGGCGCAGGCGGGGGGGCAACCGGTTGCTGTCGTGGCGCAGCCGCGGGCTGCGAAGATGAGACAACGGTTGCATCCGGGTCAAAGCTGATGACTTCAAACATGAAGACAATATCTTCACCGAAAGCGATCATTTCGCCTGGTTTCAGCACATGCGGACCTGAGATACGGGTGCCATTTACAGCCGTACCGTTTGTGGAACCAGTATCTTCGAGAACGATCTTGCCACCTTGCGCGGTCATGCGGGCATGATGACGCGAAATTTCGGCGTCATTGATCGAGATCGTATTGCTGGCATCACGCCCAATGGTAGATTGGGCAGCATCCAGAGAGTAAGTTGCACCGGGGTTTGGTCCCGTGCGCATCACAAGTTGATAGCGAACACTCATAAGTTCCTCCTCACGATAAATTCAATAATTAGTTTTAGTGTAACGAGTTCAAATGAAAAAGTCAATTCAACCAATTCACCTATTTTGAGAAGAGACGCCGATATAAACCTGAGCGAAGTAAGCCCTCTGGATCGCAGCGTTCTTTAAGTTTATGGAACTTTTTCAGTGCTTCGTCGCCAAGAAAATGACGCGCCGTCTCTGACGCAGTTTCGCTGTTTTTGGCGAAGTAGAAACGTCCGCCTGCGTTAAGAGCGATCTGGTCAAATTCTTGTACCATCGTTGCCAGTTTTGCACGATTGCCATTTGTGATCTTGAAATCAAACGCGAGCGAGAATCCATCCAATGCGTGAGAGAAAAGGAATTTGTCGGGGCGGTGACGCTTCGTGACTCCAAGGTAGGTTGGCAAGCCACGTTTTTGGGAGAGTTGGATCATCTCTGTCCACGCACCGAGGGCAGTCTCTCTGGGCAGGAAAGATTGGTATTGGATCAAGCCCTGCCGCCCATAGGAAAGCTCCCAGTCGGGGACATAATCGAGTAAAAAGTGGAAGGCAGCATGGGGCTGCCTGTAGTTTTTATCTCGCCCAACCAGATATTTCGCAGTATTCACACCCCAAACACCCAGGTTATTTAAGCCAAGACTCATTAGATAATGCAATTTTGATTTTGGAATAACGCCAAAAAAAGTATCGGGCAAGGTCTGAAAATCAACTTGCATGGTTTTCTGTGGTTCGGGGTCATCATCTTTGGCGAGATAGTTGGCTGCGTGCATTTGCCCACGCCCCAGCGATTTTCCGCGTGCAGTGCCATCGAGCCAACCGACGATATAGTCATTTTCGGGTGCACCAGTGAGCAGGGCATCTAGCTGCGCTGAAAGATTCGGAACGTTCCACTCTTTCACGCTCACCAAACCTGAATAGACGCGTTTCATTTGCATAGTAACGGATGTGAAGACTCCCAACATCCCCATCCCGCTGATCATGGCGTAGAAAAGGTCATCATTTTGGTTGGGAGAGCAAGTCACTTCTTCGCCGTTAGGTAAAAGAGCTGTAAATTCAACGATATTCTCGCCAATTGTGCCCATTTTGAAGTTGTTCTTGCCGTGAATATTCATCCCCAAGCAGCCGCCAAGAGTCGTTTTCATTGTGCCCGAAACAACGGGGGGCCACCAACCATCGGGGAGGATATGTTGCCATAACGATGCCAGCGTTAGCCCGGGTTCGGCACGGAGGATGCCTTTTTCTGCATCCCACGCCAGGATGCGGGTGAGCAAGCTCAGATCAAGAACGATGCCGCCGCCGTTGAGAGCAGCATCATTGTAGCTGCGCCCTGCACCGCGCGGGGCAATCGTCAAATCATTTTTACGGGCTAGCTCAAATATCTCTGCAATTTCATCCGTAGCGTTAGGTTTGGCGTGATAAACAATTGCATCGAGTGAGTGACTAAAATTGCCAAGGTGGGCAAGCTTAAAGTTTTTCATATTTTAGAAAGTTAATTTTCGAAAAATAAAAGAGGGGATATTGCGCACAACCAGCATGATCCAACGCCAGCGTCCAGATGTGTAAACTTCCTGTTTGCGCTTGTGCATGGCGTTGAAAATATCACCGGCTGCTTGTTCCGCAGAGATCGGGAAAAGAACACCCTTGGCATCTTTGATCATATCTGTCTCAACCGGACCAGGCTTCACGGTCAATACGTTCACGCCGTAGCGCGTCAGGCGGTTGCGCAAGGCTTCAAGGTAACATGTCAACGCAGCCTTGGAAGCGTTGTACGAGGGATTACCCACACGCCCACGCTCCCCCGCTACCGACGAAACACCCACAATTTGCCCACTCTTCAGGCTTTGGAAAAGCTCCGCAACAGGATTAAGCCACGCCAGCGCACCTGTTACATTCACATCGAATGTTTGGCGATCTTTTTCAAAATCAAAGTTTTTCAAACCGACCATCAAAGAAATACCAGCATTATAGATAAAGGTATCGAGACCTCCTAAATCTGAGATTATCTTTTTTAATAATTCAGGAACGGATTCATGATCCGTCACATCATGCACATAATGGATAGCGCGAGTCTCTCCATGCCTTGAATTGATTTCGTTTGTGAGCTTTTCGAGCATTTCAACACGTCTCGCTAAAAGCGCGATCTGATAGCCTTCATCCGCTAAACGGTGCGCGAGTGCCGCCCCAATACCGCTCGATGCACCAACCACGATCGCCCGTTTTTTAGGGTTGAGTGGTGTTGCAGAGGGTAAGTTTTCTTGTATATTTGTCATCGTTTTCTCCAAAGGAAATTTGTCACAATCATTCTAACATAATAGAGAAAGTGTCTCTCTCTTTTTAGAGAGAGCAGCATACCAACCCTAAGTGGACTTAATAGATGAGCTTTAGATGCAATATGGGAGCAAGGTATGATTGTTTGCGCCTATCTATTTATAGTAGTATCATTTATTACAATAGTCCCAATTGTTTTTTAAATGGTTGCATCGTAATCTAGTATTCTGCTTTCAAAGAGTCTGCTCTTTGGCGAGACTCCACAATAACCCTAGAGATCAACAAAGGCAGTAAATGATAGCCATTCAAACCGACATAACTCGAATCGTCAAAGAAACCCTAAGGGAACGTGGCGTTGATTCCACAGACCAGGAATTTATTCTCAATTTATTTGATTCTGCGCTTGCAATATTTGAAGAAGGTTCAATTCTTACCCCTGAAAGAATAGGTGAAATAGCAGAAGATATTTCCATTAACTTACTAGATCACCACCATTTGCTAACCTTGCTGCGCCAGAAAACAGCCGAATTAGATGCGCTTAAGAATCTAAGCTTACACCTTTCTTCAAGTTTAGATCTAAACACCATTCTTAAAGCAGTCGTCAGCGACGCAGTGGAATTACATCAGGACACTCGCACTGCTCATATTTTTTTATACGACGAAAGCGAAGATAAGATCTATTTTGGTGCAGCACTAGACGAAACCGGTCTCAAAGAAAAAAGCTACTCCCCGCCACGCCAGAGTGGGCTAACGTATCAAGTAGCACGCAAAGGTCAGCGGATCGTTGTCCCTGATATGCGAAACCACCCTATTTATGAAAATACCCCCAAAGGCTGGACAGGCTCTATTGTCGGCATCCCCCTGAAAATTGAAGGGAATGTTGTTGGGGTAATGAACATCTCGCGCACTAACACGGGAGAATTTTCAGAAGCATCTCTACGCCTTCTGGAACTCCTTGCCGATCAGGCAGCAATAGCCATTTCTAATGCCAGACTCCACGCCCAGGTGAGCCAACAAGCAAAAAGTGACACAATGACGGGGCTTCCAAACAGGCGTGCGTTAGATGAACGCCTGGATGTTGAAATCAATGCAGCACACCGCACGGGATACTCTTTCGTAACAGTCATGATGGACCTCGATGGCTTCAAAGAAGTAAATGACTCTTACGGACACCCTGTTGGCGATCAAGTATTGAGAACCGTTTTCAATTATCTCAACACAGGCGTTCGAACAAGTGACTTTCTCGCACGCTATGGGGGCGATGAATTGACGTTAGTACTCACACAAAGTGACTTAAGTGCAGCTGTACTGGTTACAGAAAAGCTAACTGAAAAATTAAAAAACTTCGCTTACTCACTTCCCGACGGAAAAAAACTAAATCTCGGTATGTCTGGCGGAATTGCGCTCTACCCTGTCCATGGAAGAACACCTACCGAGCTATTACGCGCAGCTGACCAGGCCCTTTATCGAGCAAAGAAATATAATCGGGGCGGTTTTGAAATAGCGACACCACCTACAGGCCAGCTAGGGTAACAAGTCGTTCACATAGGTGCTCAAGCCGCCGTCCCCATTCGGCGTAGAAAGTCTGGTAAAAGACAGACTTTTGCAAAAAAAAATAGTATCTTCTCAATAAATAGGGGTAAGCAAAAAGGAGGGGAGGCCTTTTAATTT
>JABGQU010000173.1 GCA_018648605.1 Anaerolineae bacterium
ATGAGGTATTCTTCGGATATCAACCTGTTGCACTTACGACTTGAATCCAAGATCTTATTTGATTTACAAGATTAAAATCAAATCTAAACAACTTCTGAACATCTTTTTTCTATACTTTGGGCAGTTATCAGTGTTCAGTAATCACTAACCAGTCGCTGATAGCTAAATACTGACCACTGAATACTGATAACTGGAGGCTCCCATGTCCGAAAAAAGCAAAAAAACACTCACCACTCTCGCCCTCGTTGCCATACTTGCCCTTGGCGCATTTTTGCGACTCTATGAGCTTGGCGCGTATAGCATAGGCAATACCTACTACGCTGCAACGGTCAAATCCATGCTCTCTTCGTGGAGTAATTTTTTCTTCGGCGCATTTGAGCCGGGTGGATCGGTCACAGTAGACAAACCCCCACTCGGATTTTGGGTGCAGTCCATTTCTGCCGGCTTGCTGGGCGTGAATGGGTTTGCCCTTGCCTTACCCAACGCTTTAGCGGGAATTGGCTCAATTGCCCTCACTTATTATCTTGTCAAAGAGCAATTTTCAAGAGGGGCGGGTCTCGTCGCCGCACTAACGCTCGCCGTGATCCCCGTCACCGTCTCCACCGAGCGCAACAACACCATCGACGGTCTGCTCGTCTTCGTTCTGCTTCTCGCCGCTTGGGCAGTCTGGAAATCGGTGCAGAGCGGCAAATTCCGCTATCTGCTTTTGGGTGCATTTATCGTTGGGCTGGGTTTCAATATAAAAATGCTCCAAGCCTACATGATCCTGCCTGCCCTTTATGGGCTCTACTTTTTCGGCGCAAAAAAAGGCTGGTTCACGCGCATTTGGCAACTCGGCGTGGCGACTATTCTGCTCGTTGCCGTTTCGCTTTCGTGGGCGATCGCCGTTGATCTTGTGCCCGAAAAGAATCGTCCCTTCATCGGCAGCAGCGACGACAACACTGTTATGGAACTTATCATAGGGCATAATGGTCTCTCGCGTTTGGGATTGAACGGTAATAAACGCGGAGGGGATGGGGACAACCAGCCGCAGTCTCCCGCAGATGATGGACAGCGCACTCAGGCATCTGCCGCGCCCGATCAGACCCCGAATCAGACTCCTGTCAACGGGCTTCCGTCAAATCAACAGCCTCCCCAGGAAGCAATTGACGCTTGCAACGAACTCGCGCTCAATGATGCCTGTACCGTTCAACTCCCTAACCGAGACGTAGACGGAACCTGCATCTCTCGCCCACAAGTAGATGATCTTGTCTGCGCTCCCAACGACCGCCCAGCTCCGCCAAATGGACAAATTGCAGGAAATGCGCCCGTTGGCGGCCAACAGCCTGATGGTGGTAATCGTCCGGATGGCGGGCAACCCGGTGGACGCAACAGCAGCGAGACGGGAGAAGCCGGTATCACGCGTCTCTTTTCCGAGCCGCTCGTTACCGAAGCATCCTGGCTTTTGCCCCTTGCGTTGGTCAGCATTTTGTTGACGGGTTTGGCTTTGATAGTACGCACAGTCTCTGAGCGGAGCGCAGCGCAGTCGAAGAGCGACTCTCACGAAGACCGCCCTTCGACTACCGCTTCGACAAGCTCAGCGTCCGCTCAGGGGCTGGGTAATAAATGGCTCGGTCTCCTGCTCTGGTCATTCTGGCTACTCCCGGCGATGGCATATTTCTCCTTTACAACAGGGCTTTTCCATCGCTACTACCTCATCATGCTAGGACCAGCCCTCGCAGCCCTGACGGGTATGGCTTTCTGGTCGGTCGCGCAGCTTTTCAAACGCAATCGCTGGCTGGGATTGGCAACGCTTCTTTTCCTCGCCATTGTCACACTCGGTTTCCAGACGGTGATCTTGAGCGAATATTCGACGGCAAGCTGGTTGCTGCCTCTGGCTATTGTGCTGACGTTGATTGGCTTGGCGCTGGTCATTCTTGAAACTGCGCTGAAATCTTCGATATTGCGCAACGCCGCCTTGACCCTCGTTCTGCTCGCCATGCTCGTTGCGCCCTTCACCTGGTCTGTGATGGTAATGACGGATGAAAATCCCAATGTTGCTTTGCCAACGGCTACGATCAATGATACCCAGCCGACCACTTTTATGACTCCGAATAACACCACCATGACCGACAACGAAACCGCTATCATGGAGTTCCTGCTCGCGAATACTGATCCCGATACTTACCTGCTGGCAACCGTCAATGCCCGCAGCGCGGCGCCCTACATCCTTGAAACGGGGCGACCAGTGCTGACCTTCGGCGGCTTCAGCGGCGGCGATCAGGTCATCGACGCGGCGGGTGTTGCGGAGATGGTTGCCAACGGTGAGCTGCGCTACATCCTCGTCAGCGCTAACATGAACCAATCTCATCGCGACATCGCTGCCTGGGTAACGGAAGCCTGTGTCCCGGTGAACGTACCGGGGGTAGAAAATCAAAGGCAGAGTCTCGCTCAAGGGCAGAATACGCAAAATGTGGGGCTGCGTCCCCTATCCGAGAACGAGGTGCTCTATGACTGCGCTCAATAATCCCATCATCGCAGAGAGACAACAAAAGTCTCCAAGACTTTTGTTGTCTGAAACGGTCATCCAAATTGCCAAATTCATGACCGTTGGCGTTCTCAACACCGCCATTGACGCTACTGCATATTTCGTCATCACCCGCTGGTTGGGGTTAGGCTCCGCGCTCGTGCTGGCAAAAGGTATCGCCTACGTGATCGGGATGGTGAACAGTTTCTTCTGGAACCGCACGTGGACGTTTGGCGACAATGGCAATATTTGGCGGGCAGCAGGATTGTTCACCCTTACGCATATCGCCGCCCTCGCGATCAATGCTGGCACAATGGCACTCGTTCTCAATTGGCTGCAATTGCCGGAGATCGTTGCTCTCGGCGCGGCGACAGGTGCATCCTTTGTCTGGAATTTTGTATTGAATAAACTGGTAGTTTTTCGATAAACTAAACAAGGAGAAGACCATGAAACACATATCTTTTACTCTCATCATTCTCTCTCTGC
Organism: Anaerolineae bacterium; assembly: GCA_018648605.1. Lineage (GTDB taxonomy): Bacteria > Chloroflexota > Anaerolineae > Anaerolineales > Villigracilaceae > Desulfolinea. The sequence goes on from JABGQU010000173.1 coordinate 2,993, forward strand.
TGATTTCATCCTGTTCTTTGCCAACGGCGGTGGCAGAAGAAAACGCAGAAGAGCTTCCACCGCTTTACCTGGGCTTCTCCATCCACCTTGAAGGCTGGAAAGTAGGCAACGAAAAACTTGGCTACGATCAGGATCTTTATGAGCGTTATAGCGATCTTATCCTCGGCTATTCAAATCTTGCCAATAGTTACGCGATGCCCTTCACCTGGGAAACCGCCAACCTGATCGCTCCCAGCGCAAATTTTGAACCGAATATTCTTTTGCAACTCTACCAGCGCGGTGATGGCATTGGCGTCCACGCCGATTTGGGCGGCAAGTCCAACGCCCCGGGTGGGCAAAAGAAATTCACGCGCGATATGAAAAAAATGCGCCTTGATATGGAAGCGATGGGCATCCCCATCTCACATGTTTCGGGGATCTGCTCCACAATGGACTGGGTCACAGCTGCATTGGATGCAGGCTACGAAGCCACGACAGGCACAGTGGAATATTGCCTGAAATCGCTGCCCCTCGATGAGCAATCCGCAGCGATACGCGCCTGCGAGTCACCTGCTACTTGCCATGACGCATTTCCCGGCGAAATACCAGATCTGCTCCATCCCTACCGAGCAGCGGATGGCAGCACCTGGACAACGCCCGCCAACGAGGGACTGATCCTTTTTCACGCTGCGGGAGATATTCCCTGCACAGCAACAGGCTGCGATATACAGATGATCGAAGAAGCCCTCGCCGCTCGTGAACCTGGCATCTTCCATTCATTATTCTTTATCCATAGTTTCGGCTCCCCGATGGATGAAGAAATCTTAAGAACCTTCTATGAAAGCATTCAGCCCTATATCGAAAGCGGAGACATCGTCTGGCAGACCATGCCACAATTACTGGAAACGTATAAAGCTGTTGAGTAAAAGAAAAAATCGCCCTATCTACACGATAGGGCGATTTTTTCTAATTAGAGTTTCTTCTAAACATTATTCAACTTCTGGCATATAAACATCTGGATCCCACTCGCCGGTCACATTTAATACGCCCGCAGCACCTTTAAGAACGCGGTAGAGAGCATGGTCAACCAGTAAATAGGTTCCAGGTTCATCTAAGCTCATTTCGAATACGGAAACGGATCCAGGCGGGACAAACCAGGTTTCTTCATTTGCGATATAAGTATCGGGCGAACCAGTGTATACCTTGTCAAAAATCTCGCCGATGATATGGAAGTTGCCTCCGATATTTGGTCCACCAACGCCAAAGAAAATACGCACGCTCTCGCCTACTTTCGCTTCCAGGGGGTAGAGCTGCGTTAGTGCATTAACGTTGCCGTTAAAAGTGTAGTATTCAGGTAGTTCGGCTAACGCCTTTGCACCATTGAAAAACTGATGCCCTTGGTTCCCCATGACACCACCTGTGTACCATTCCCCTTGCATTACATAAAATTCACGGTCAACTTTTGGCAAGCCGCCTACTGGCTCCACCATAATCGCGCCATACATTCCCTGTGCAACATGTCGCATGGGTGGAGAGAAGGCACAATGATAGACATACGCTCCGGTGTTGAGTGCTTTGAATGTAATTGTCTTCGACTCTCCAGGGGAAACTTTGGTAACAGCTGCTCCGCCACCGGGACCATTGACTGCATGCAAGTCAATATTATGACTGTTCTTATTGCTTTCTGGATTTACGAGTGTAAGCTCAACAGTATCTCCTACCATGACGCGCAACATCGGGCCAGGTACGGTCCCGCCAAAGGTCCAGAAATCATAGGTCGTACCATTGTCTAACTCAGCGGTGTGTTCCTCTACAGTTATTGTGTATTTCACTGTGGTTGGTTCGGTTCTGGTAAGTAAGCGAGCAAAAGTTTTCTAGCATTTTCAATCAGGTAAAATCGAGACAA
>JABGQU010000017.1 GCA_018648605.1 Anaerolineae bacterium
CAAGGATGCCAGATTTTTCTATATCCGTCAATTCTTGTTTGCCAAACTACTAGGGCTCAAATTGAAAATACCATTGCACCTCATCTTGAGTAGCTGTCGAATCTTCTTTCAGTACTTCGTAGAAGGTGCGCCCAGGTTTAAGAGAGAGGGGCATCCCGTTCAGGTCGGTGATTAGCAGAGGCTGATCAATGGCGATCCGCCGCCAATATGCCGGTAGCACGACCCCATCCCGGAAGAGATACGCTTTTCCTGATCCGATCGGGTCTATATGGTAGACCTCGTCCTCTTCCTGGAATTGATCTGTAAAACTGTGTGGCACAAAAAGGAAAACGATATTATCTGCCGAAACTTGCTGCCCGGTTAGCATGTCGATCAATGGAGCATAGCTGGGGAGTTTTCCGTCGCGTGTATCGGTGATTTCCTGCTGGCGATAATAGCGTTGATTGAGCGGCTCATATCCCCAGTAGTGATAATCATCAACAGAGTAGTATGTGAAGATGCGCAGGGCTTCTTCGGCAAAAGCAGGCGGACTCCCACTAAAATACCCTGCGCGCAGAGTGGGGCGAGAGTTATCGAGCTCCTTCTTTTCAAGACAGGCACCGAAGCGAGTTAGGTCAAAATAGATATTGTTGTAAGTATCGCGATCTTCTTTGCCAACAAAATAAGGTGGGCAACTTGCGATTGTAGGGAGTGCCAGAAATTCGCTCACATCAGTGGCTTTCAGGTAATCTAAAACACGTGGATCAGCAAATTTGAAAACAAGATAAGACTGATACATATGCATAATATGCTCGTCGAAAAAGCGCCCGGATCGTACAGGTCCGATCTGAGTGGGGTTAGTGCCGTAAAAAACGGCAATAAAGCGCGTTAGGCCACCCTCAATATAATACTCAAAAACGACATCTGCCATTGTCAGCGCAGATTGCGGACGAGCCGAGCGCGGATATAGCGTTATCTTGCTCGCAACAGGGCGCCGATCCAGGAATTCTGGCAGCATGGGGGCTTTGCCTGTGAGAGGGTTGATCCCTTCGGGGAGGGAATAGGGTGTGATATTGGAAAGGGTTGGCAAAGCCAATGGGATGGCCGTTGGATATTGCCCGTCCTCATATACAACGGTCGGACGTGGCGTTGGGCTTGCTGCCGTTTCAATGACATCTTCAAAAGGAAAGACATCAAGCTCACCACCTGGCAAAAATGGTGTTGGCGATGCCATGACGCTTAGAAAGTGATCGGTATTTTCGGATGCTTGTGCTGCGCTTCTTCCCTCGTTGATGGCAAAAACAAGAAAAACCAAAAAGGTAAAAAAGACCAGCCCTCCGAAGAATTTTAGATATTTGATTGATAGCGTTATTTTCTTTTCGCTCATGGGGAACCTTAGTTTAGGATTTGCCTTGAAGGGCAGGTTGATTTTACAACAAAAACATTCATTTCTTCCTTACAAAGCTGATAAAATAGATTACTCTTTAGTACGATACCGTACACAACCCTATGCCTATTCTAATTACGATCCTGATCCTTTTCCTCACGGCGCTGACTTTATTGCTTCTGCGCCTCTTTCGACCAGATTTCCGCTACTCATGGTTATTGGCTGTTGCTGGCGCTTTTTTGGCGTGGTTGAGCCTTTTCTTTTGGCAATTGGATATGCCGCTGGTTTTATCTTTGCCGCCATGGGAGCCGGCATTTCTCTTTTCTGATCCCCCTCTCTTGCTAGCTGATCATCTTTCCTGGGCTTATGCCTTTAGTCTCGTTACCTTGGCACTAGGTACATTGCTCACGGCTGTTGCCCGTGAGAACTTCCCCAGCGTCCCCGCTTGGGCAGGGACGCTCTCCCTCAGCGGCATTGGGATATTGGCGATCCTGGCAGATAATCCCCTCACTTTGGTGTTGGCGTGGACAGCCATCGACTTGGTGGAACTAGTCACCTTATTAGGGTCAGTACACGGCAAAGAATTGCGAGAACGTGTTGTCATTGCCTTTACCATGCGTGTCTTGGGCTCTGGCTTCCTGCTGTGGGCTGGCTTAGTGAGTGCTGCGGCAGGCACTTCTCTCAATTTTGTTGCCGCACCCAAACAGGCAGGAATTTATATGCTCATCGCAGCCGGTTTGCGGATGGGCGTTTTACCGATACATTTGCCCTTCAAAACGGAATCAGCCCTACGTCAAGGCTATGGGACGATGCTACGTCTCACCTCGGCAGCCTCCAGCCTGATCCTGTTGGCACGCATCCCTTTCAGCAGCCTTCATTCCCCTCTAATTCCATATATTTTAGGGCTAGTCACCTTGGCAGCCCTCTACAGCAGTTGGATGTGGGTCCGCGCTACGAACACGCTTGATGCCCGCCCCTATTGGCAGCTAGGCATGGGGTCATTGGCCCTTGCTGCAACATTACGGGCAAATCCTGTTGGCAGTGTTGCCTGGGGAGTTGCGCTGATCTTGGGCGGCGGTATGTTATTCCTTTCTTCACTACATAATAAATGGCTCAATCGTCTCCTTTTGCTCGGCATCCTTTCCATGGCCGCTTTGCCAATAACGCTGACTGCAACAGCCTGGGAGAGCCAAGTCAGCTCTTGGTGGGGCTTTCTGCCTCCGCTGCTTCTGGCACATGCTCTCCTTTTATCAGGATATTTTCGCCACGCACGCCGTGCAGAAAAAAAAGAATTCAAAACCCAAAACCCATTTGCCCGTCTCATGTATCCGCTTGGCATTAGTGTTTTTCTCTTCGCTTTATTTCTTCTGGGATTTTGGGGTTGGCAGGGAGCTTTCTCAATCGGTATTTGGTTCTTTGGCGCAGGCGTTATCTTGCTCATGTTTTTGCTCATTTGGCTACGGCCGCGTGTCCGTGCACTAAACCCTTTACAGGCACATTGGATCAAACCAGATACAGAAAGAAGCTTTCATCGTCTTTATAGCGCCTTCTGGGGACTTTACTATTTTCTGCGTAATCTGAGTCGTCAAATATCCAATATTCTTGAAAGCGATGGCGGTATTCTCTGGGCACTCCTTTTCATCATTCTCTTCGCATCGCTACTTTCAGGAGGCATCCGCTAATGATTGCGCAAATCTTTTCCTGGGCTTTAGTGGTGCTTTTATTTGCGGCTTCGCTAGCTATATTGCTAACGCGTGACTGGCGTCGCAGCCTTGCTTTTTTGGCTATTCAATACCTGGGTGTCTTTTTGCTCACTCAAACGCACTGGACGCTTTCAATGGCAGCTGTCAAATTGGTAACTGGATGGATGGTCGCCACCATTTTAGGGATTACGCGTACCGCTCTTGACCCAGAACTTGCTACCTCGCCCGATCGTTCTCTGCCAGAGAGCAGACTCTTCCGCATCCTCGCTGCGATCTTATTGCTTTTGGTTGTCTTTTCTGCCACCACCAGCTTGGTGGACCTTCTGCCTGGTATTGGCGTACCAGAAGTTGCTGGAAGTCTTATTCTTATGGCGATGGGTCTTCTCCACCTTGGTCTAACGATCCAACCACTTCGCGTCGTGATTGGGCTGCTCACTGTTCTGGCAGGGTTTGAAATTATCTACGCTGTAGTGGAAACATCCACGCTTGTTGCGGCGCTCCTCTCAGTGATCAATCTTGGCTTGGCGTTGGTGGGAGCCTATTTGCTCACTGCCGGTTCTGACGATTTGGAAGCAATATAATGAGCGCACCCTTTATTTGGATTATCCTGCCCATCATCCTCGCTATTTTGCTTTGGATACCTCGTCGTGCGAATATTACAGCTTTCCTTGGTGGCTTAAGTGCCCTCTTTCTTGCTGCTTTGGCTTGGCTATTGCCAATTGATACGGCTTTACGCCTCAGTGCAACCGTATCATTTAAGCTCTCGGCTTCCCTTGAGATCCTGGGTCGCCAGATTTCTATTTCTTCCGAAGAAGGACCCTTGCTGGTTCTTATCTATGGCATTGCTTCGCTTTGGTTTTTTGGCTCTAGTGCAGCAGGTATTGCCCGCCGTCTTGTGCCTATAGGTATGGCGATCACGGCATTATTTGTTGCTTCGTTGGCTGTAGAACCTTTTCTTTATGCTGCACTGATTATCCAAACCGCAACTTTGATCGCTGTTCCACTCCTTTCTCCCCCCAAACAAAAACCGGGACGTGGCATCATTCGCTTTTTGATCTATCAAACGCTGGCGATGCCCTTCATTCTTTTTGCAGGCTGGCTTTTGGCAGGTGTTGAATCCAGCCCGGGGGATATCGAACTTGTGGTCCAGTCAGCTACATTGCTTGCTTTGGGTTTCTCTTTTCTTTTGGCGATCTTTCCTCTATATACATGGATCCCTCTCATAATAGAAGAAGCTACGCCTTATGCGGTGGGCTTTATTTTATGGTTGCTCCCCAGCGCAACTTTTCTCTTTATGCTTAGCTTCTTAGATCGTTATGCCTGGTTACGCGAGTTCCCACAATTGCCTATGGCTTTGCGCGCTGCCGGTCTCTTGATGATAACGACGGGGGGAATCTGGGCCGCTTTTCAACGTCATTTAGGGCGCATGATGGGTTATGCTACCATCGTCAATACGGGCTTCTTGCTTCTTTCCCTAAGCCTGTTTCGGGACTATCAGCTTTCTGCCTTTTTCTTACTTTTAACACCTCAAGCCTTGGGTTTGGCAGTTTGGGCACTTGCACTATCGGTATTGAAATTACGTGAAGGCTCTCTTGAGTTTAGCGACATACAAGGCACTATTCAGCGTTATCCGATTGTTTTTACAGGGTTACTTTTAGCCCATTTTTCTGCAGCAGCCTTACCTTTGCTGGCAAGTTTTCCTCCGATCCTGGCTGTTTGGGAGGGGATTGCGCGGCAAACATTGGTTGGGGCACTTTGGCTTGGTGCGGGGCTGGCAGGTCTTTTTACAGGAGCGATCCGCACGCTTGCGGTTTCCGTCATGGCTTCTGAAAAATCATTCTGGGAAATTAATGGCAGTTGGCTGCAAAATACCCTGATCGGTATAGGTGTTCTTTTTATCCTGATCCTGGGTGTTTTTCCGCAATTGCTGCATCCGCTATTGGTCAATTTACCGCTCGCATTTGAGCATCTTGGCGGATAGTTGACGCGTGCTATAATCTGCCGAGATCGTCACTTGGAGGTATCTATGGAATTCGAACAAATTGTCAAACAACTTGATTGGCTGGACGAAGAACGTCGTAAGGACAAAGCCACAATTGCAGCGCAGGTAGAACATATTGCTGTCTTGAGTTCAACCGTAAGGTCTTTGGATGAGAAAACAAAGAGACTTGAAAAAGAAGCCTCTGGCTATGCTTCTTTAGCTGCCAGAGTAGAGCAGTTTGATGCTTTTCTGGCACAGCAGCGCGAGGAAATGAATGAAACCTTTGAGAAGCTGAATAAGAATGCCAAAAGACGCGAAAAGGAACGTACAGAGCGCTCTCAAAAGGAATTCACATCTCTTAGTGAAGCCGTTACGGATCTTCGCGACAAAGTAGATATTGCTGGTATTCGGCGTGATTTAAAAACGAGAGAAAGTGAAGAGGTTCGTTTGAATGCGGCCTTTACAGAGGTTAAGGGAAAATTTGATGCTGTATTGAAGAGCAATAAAGATCTGCAATATGCGCAAGAACTTTCTGAAGAAAATCGTCGCCAAGACCAGAAGCGTTTTGCAGATGCTCAAGGTGAAATTGTTGCTTTACGCAAACGGTTGGATGAAGAACGCGAGAAACGCCAATTAAATGCAGATAATCTTAAAAATATTGATGCACGCGTGGCTGATGTGCTGGCAAATGAACATAAACGCAAACAAGAACAAACTGAATTTATTGATCGGCAACAACTCAAAACGGCGGAGCGTGAGCGCACTTGGAAAGAGTGGCTTGTGAAAGCTGAGAATTTGGAAGAGCAGGCAGAAGTACTCGAAACACGATTGCAGATAGTGGGCGATGCAACCCGCTCTGCAAAAAAAGCCGAAGAGACCTACGCTGATATTAGCCAGCGCATTGAGCGCCGAGTACACGAGATTACTGAAATGCAACGCCTCGCTGAAGATCGCTTGCGGCAAGAATGGGTCACTTTCAAAGCCGATGACCAAAAACGCTGGACAGGTTACGGACTTTCGCAAGATGAAACTGTGAAAAATATGCAAAAAACATTAACGAAGCTCGAAGAACGGATGACTTCTTTAGACGATACTTCTCAAACACTTCAAGACAAACTCGATCAAACCACAGACGTGACAGAACACCAGATGCAGGAATTGATGAATTGGGCGCACGAATGGTTGACCTCTTACGAGCGCGTAATGGGGCATACAAAGAAAAGTAGCTAATTTATGCGAGTAATCGGCACCGCCGGACACGTAGATCACGGTAAATCCACCCTTATCGCAGCGCTGACGGGTGTGCATCCCGACCGCTTGAAAGAAGAGCAAGAGCGCGAGATGACCATCGAACTCGGCTTCGGCTGGCTAACGCTGCCCGATGGCGAAGAAATTGGTATTGTGGACGTGCCTGGTCACCGCGATTTTATCGGCAACATGCTCGCGGGCATCGGCGGCATTGATGCCGTTGTGCTTGTTATCGCCGCAGACGAAGGTGTGATGCCCCAAACCAAAGAGCATCTCGCCATTCTTGACCTGCTCCAAATCCCCTCCGGCATGGTCGCCCTCACCAAAACCGATCTCGTCCCCGATGCTGAGTGGCTCGATCTCGTTGAAGCTGAGATTCGCGAGAGTCTTGCCGGCACGGTACTTGCAAATGCGCCTTTTGTGCGTGTCTCTGCCAAATTGGGTACGGGGCTGGAAAACTTGCTCGAAACCCTCAGCAAACTCCTCAAAGAAAAACCCGAACGTCTTGATCTTGGTCGTCCACGCTTGCCGATTGACCGCGCCTTTAGCATCTCTGGCTTTGGCACGGTCGTCACTGGTACGCTTGCCGATGGCAATCTGAGCCTTGGCGACGAAGTTCTCGTTTTGCCTTCGACACAAAAAGGACGCGTGCGCGGTTTGCAAACACACAAGAAAAAAGAAGAAATTTCTATTCCAGGTAGTCGTACTGCTGTCAATATCTCCGGGATTTCGTTGGAAGATATTCGGCGTGGCGAAGTGGTTATCAAGCCGGGACAATATGAGACAACGCGCCGATTGGATGCGCAATTTCGTCTCTTGGATGATATTTCTCAGCCGATCAAACATGATACCGAAGTGAAACTCTTTGTCGGCGCATCGGAGACGATCGCCACCCTGCGCTTGCTCGGTGCCGAAATACTTAATCCCGGCGAAGAAGCGTGGATTCAACTAGAACTCCGCGACCCGATCATCACCGTGCGTGGCGACAGATATATTCTGCGTCGACCATCTCCCGCTGAAACCCTCGGCGGCGGTGTGATTATTGACCATCAACCCAAAGGTCGGCATAAACGCTTCGATGAACGCATTATCGAAAAGCTGACATCTCTCGCCGAAGGCTCACCCGCCGATGTGCTCTACGAAGCATCATTGGCAAATGGCGCGGATACACTATCCAATCTCATTCGCGATGCCCGTCTCGAAGAAGCGGATGCGCAGGAAGCTGTCGAAGAACTCTTTGTTGAAAATAAAATTTTTAATTTAAACGAAAGTGGTGCATTGCATCTAACAGATGCGTTGCACCACGAGTCTGCCCCAGAAAGCCGAACTGCAACGCACCCAAAGGCAGATGCAATGCAATTCTCTCTTAAAGATTTTGTGATTGCCACAACACATTGGGATGCACTCAAAGAACGCACGCTTAATATGGTGAGGGCATACCATGAAAAATTCCCATTGCGGCGCGGTGTTCCCAGAGAAGAACTGAAAAGTAGATTGAAAATAAAGACGAAACTTTTCAACGCCATGATCGAGAATTTGCTCAAAACAGAAGATGTTGACGACGCGTATCGAAGCGTCCAATTGCCCGGGCATCGCATCACCTTTGGGAGCACCGAGCAAGCCAAAATTTCTGGTCTGATGCGTCAATTCGATGCGAATCCCTTTGCGCCGCCGACGATCAAATCATCCACAGAAGAAGTTGGCGAAGAAATCTTCAACGCTTTGCTCGCTCTCGAAGAGTTTGTGCAACTGTCTCCCGAAGTCGTCTTCCGAAAATCTGATTATGAGAAGGCAATTGACATGCTGCGCGAATATCTGGCAAAAAATGGCAAAATTACCGTTGCCGACGCGCGCGACTTGTATGGCACGAGCCGCCGCTATGTGCTGGCGCTGCTTGAGCATCTTGACTCGCAACGCGTGACGATGCGCGATGGTGATTTTCGGAAATTAAGATAATTGGAGTATGTCATTGCGAGGCAGTTTTATCGCCGAAGCAATCTCCTTCTTGGAGCGGAGACTGCCGCGTCGGGCTAAAGTCCTCCTCGCAGTGACAAAAATATCATGTGCGGACGATTCACCCTAACCGTAAACCCTGCCGATCTAAAAGACGCTTTTGCGAATTTTCGTTTTCCCCCGCGATTTGCACCGCGTTTTAATATTGCGCCAAGTCAGCCGCTTTTGGCGATCCCCAACGATGGACACAGGCAAGCGACATTTTTCTTATGGGGATTTATGCCCACCTGGGCGAAGGACGCTAACTTTGAAAGAAGGCTGATCAATGCGCGCAGCGAGACGTTGGCAGAGAAACCATCCTTTAAGGGGGCTTATAAATATAGGCGTTGCCTGATCTTGGCAGACGGTTTTTACGAATGGCAGGCTTTGGGGAAGGCAAAGACGAAAACCCCGCATTATATCTTCATGAAATCGCGCCAGCCTTTTGCCTTTGCCGGTTTGTGGTCTGATTGGGAAAGCGCAGACGGTTCGACTGTCAAAACCTGCACGATCATCACTACGCAGCCGAACGAGTTGATGCGCCCCATCCATGCGCGGATGCCGGTCATCCTGCCACCTGCCGCTTACCGAGCCTGGCTCGACCCGCGCCCGCGAAATGACCTGCAACCGTTATTGAAACCCTACCCCGCTGAAGAGATGGATGCGTACCCCGTTTCGACACTGGTAAATAGCCCCACCAATGACCGCATGGAATGTGTAGTACCCAGCACGCTGCTCTGATTTTCCTTTTTTACGAGATTAGAACCCTCTCATCCCTTGCTTGACGCTGCATTTTGCCCATGATATGATGCCGCTCAATGAGTGATATAGATAATAATTATTTGAATGAAAATCCCGAAGCAGAGCAGGGGGAGAATGCTGAGCACGGGAAAAAATCCCGTTCAGAACGCCCCTCTAGTTTCTTTAGTCGTTCACTGGAGTTATTACTTCAATTAGGCTTGGGCGAATCAACGTTGCGTTTGGCAAGCAACGCTCTTCTTCTGATCGTTGTTGTTGGTGTTGTTTTTCTCATGCGGGGATTCTACACTGAGCCGCCAGATAGCCCTAGCGGGCAAAGTGTGTTAGTGGCAGAACCCACTCCCATATCGGCTGTTGAGATCGAAGAAGCTCCGGTTGCGCTTAACGTGAATTCTGGCGGCATCCCACGCATGGCATTGATCCACACGACTATTCCATCTCGTCCACGTTTGGAAGTAACGACGTATGATGTTCAAGAGGGCGATACTGTTTTTGGGATTGGCGAAAAATATGGATTAACCCCGCAAACAATTTTATGGAGTAACTATAATATTTTGCTCGATGATCCGCATAATTTGCGTGCTGGGCAAGAGTTGAGTATTTTGCCTGTTGATGGCACTTATTATGAGTGGCAAGATGGTGATGGTCTTAATGGTGTAGCAGAATTTTTTGGTGTTGCACCTGATGAGATCGTAAATTACGCTGCCAATCGTTTGGACAAGGAAGCTCTTGGCGATTATGCTCTCCCCAATATTGTTCCTGGAACGAGATTGATCGTGCCGGGTGGAGAAAGGCTCTTCATCTCGTGGAGCGCGCCAATTGGTGTAACGCGCGAAGATCCTGCAAGTTCATATATCCTTGGGGATGGTGCTTGTGAACCTATTACGGGTGGGGCGGTTGGTTTTGGCACTTTTGTCTGGCCCGCCGCTAATCATTATCTTTCTGGCTATGATTGGTCGCCTGAGACGAACCACAGGGGTATTGATATTGCCGGACATGAGGGAGCAGGTATCTTTGCTGTTGATGCAGGGGTCGTGGTCTACTCTGGCTGGAACAACTATGGCTATGGCAATGTGGTTATGCTAGATCATGGAACTGGCTTTCAATCAATGTATGCTCATTTGAGCGCGATCTATGTAGGGTGCGGTCAGAGTGTTGGGCAGGGTGAATCTATTGGTGCTTTTGGCAGTACAGGGCGTTCATCGGGTGCGCATTTGCATTTTGAGTTGATGACTTCGATATATGGCAAAGTCAATCCCTGGGATTTTTTGCCACCCCCATAGATGAAGCTGCTCGCCTTGTCAAAGCATTTAGACTCAGCTATAATCTCGCCGCAACGGGCGCGTAGCTCAGCTGGTTAGAGCGCACGGTTCACATCCGTGAAGTCGGCGGTTCGAGTCCGCCCGTGCCCACAGAATTTAAGAAATCGCCAACAGATGATGTTGAGCGGTTTTTTTCTTTTTATCCCAAGGTCGATTCTCGCAAAATCAATGTAGGCTCTAAGGTTTGCTGACGGATAATATTCTCTTCTCCATTGGTATAGGCTCTAAAAGCCTGCATTGCGCGATGGCCCAACTCACGCTTGTTTGTGCGTAATGTGCTTAGTTTTGGTTTCATGATGGAGGCAAGGGGTATATCGTCAAAGCCGATTACCGCTACCTGGTTGGGGATATCCTTCCCAAGTTCATCGCAAGCTTGTATGGCACCAAAGGCGACCAGATCGTTGAAGCTAAGGATAGCGGTAATATCATCCCGACCAGACAATAATGCAGTTGCTGCGTGATATCCACCGGTGGTGTCAGGGGAACAGGGAAGGACGAGGTTTTCATCGTAGGGAATGCTGTGTGTTTCAAGAGCCTGTATAAACCCCTTGAGTCTACGCTCCCTGCTTATGGATTCTTCTGGCCCCGTGAGAAATGCAATCTTTTTGTGTCCTTGATTCGAAAAATGTTTAATGGCTAAAGCCGAGCCGTATGCGTCATTAATATTGATGGTTACACAATCACTGCGGGGTGAATTTAATTCTCTGTTGATAAGTGCCGTAAACTGAAAATGCTCAATATGTTTTTTTAGCTGATCAAAAGGCAGGCGAGGACTGCAGAGAATAACACCATCAACTTGCTTTTCAAATAAAGAATGAAGGGCTTTTATTTCCCGCTTTATATCTTCATCTGTATTGACCAGAAAAATATTGTAGCCCATTGCATAAGCAAGATCTTCCGCACCTTTGGCTATCTGAGAAAAGAAGGGATTGGTTACATCTGGCATCATCAAGCCAACGGTAGAAGATCGCTTTGTGGCCAGAGCTCGAGCTACTCCGCTGGGACGATAACCAAGCTGGTCTGCGATACTTAAAATTTTCTTGCGGGTTTCTTCGCTAAGGCCTGGGCGATTATTCATAGCTCGCGAGACGCTCATCAGTGAGACACCTGCGGCTTGGGCTACATCGGAGATAGTGGGGCGTTTGTTCATTTACGTTAATCCTAACGTGACAAAAATCATAATTGAATTTTAGTTTGAAATCCTTATAATCTACGTTAGCGCTAACTTATTATGCTTTCTGTAGCGCTCTTTGTCAAGTATGTTCTTTCAACTTTATCCAGTAAGGAGAAATAAAATGTCTGAAACTGCTGTGTCTAGTGCTGTGCAAGATGAATTTGAGAAACCAAAGGGTCGATGGGGCGGCCTCCTTTCAATGGCATTTTCTTTTGTTGTTGATAACACTGAAGGCGGCTTGATTAATGGTCTTTTCCCTGTTATTCGAGATGCCCTAGGGCTAAATCTCGGTGCTTTGGGTATTTTTTCAAGTATCAGTAAATTTGCTAGAATGATCTTTGGCCCTCTCTGGGCAATGGTGGCAGATAAATATGGTCGCAAAAAGATTTTGGTCTTTATTACAGGCGTTTGGGGGATCTGGACTGCCTTAGCGGGGCTTGCGCAAAATCAGACGCAACTCTATATCCTGTATACGCTCGGTGTTATCGGCACAGTAGCCAGTGAGCCAATTGCTAACGGCATTATCGTTGACCTTTTTGCATCAACAGAGCGAGGAAAAGCATATGGCTCATTGCGTGCAATTACTGGATTGCTTAGTGTTATGGTGACCCCGGTGATGGGACAGCTTGCCAATATTGAAAACGGCTGGCGTTATGGTATGTATATCATGGGTGGGATGAGTATCTTGAGTGGTATCCTGATCGCTATTTTCCTTAGAGAACCTGAGCGCCGCATTTCAAGCGCTGATGCCGAAAGTGGCATTGACTGGAAAAAAGCTGTTGCGCTGATGCAAATTCCCACTGTTCGTTTGCTAGCAGGGATGTTGATCTTTGTTACGAGCCTGGTTTTATTTTCATTCATGGTTACATTCATGGTGGATGTACGCGGCTTCACTACAGCCGATGCCAATATTGTCTTTGCTGCATTTGGGCTTGGCATGATGATCAGTTCTGTCCTTGGCGGTCTTTTGGGTGACTGGGCTGAACGCAAAAATCCCGATAAAGGTCGTATTATGCTAATGCAGATATATCTGATTACCTTTGCAGCCTTGACCTATCTTGCGACGCAAATTGCCTGGAGCACAACAGGGTTTTATGTGATCTGGTTTGTGACCGGACTTGTTTTTTCAATCGGCTTCTCAGGATGTGTCCAGCCCATGCTTTCCAATGTTGTGCCACCTAAAATGGCAGGAACCGCTTTCGCTTTGCTCTTTGCGTTTATTCAAGGTTTGATCTCTGCGTTGCTCTCGTTGGCGATGGGCTTCCTCGCAGATAAACATGGCTTGCAAGCAGTCATGTTCTGGATGATCTCTGTGCCATACGCACTCAACGCGATCTATTGGTTCTTGTTCTACAAGACCTATCCAAGTGATGTTGCTAAAATAAAAGCGTTAGCAGCACAATAAAAGGTGATTTTTATGCTATATCCAATTCAAAATGATTTTCGTAATAAACTTGATATTTCTGGTATCTGGGATTTCCAGATAGATGAAAGTGAAACAGGCGAAGCTGAGGGCTGGTTCAACGGATTACCTGCATCTCGCCCGATGGCAGTACCCGGTAGTTGGAACGAACAGTACGAAGACCTTTTCAATTACTTCGGGCTAAGTTGGTATGTTAAACGAACCTATATTCCAAACAGTTGGAAAGGGGATAATGTTTATATTCGTGTTGGATCGGCCTGTTATTTTGGCACTGTCTACGTCAACGGAGTAAAAGCCGGTTCGCACGAGGGTGGACACTTGCCCTTTGCCTTCGACATTTCTGAGCTAGTAAACTGGGGTGCCGAAAATGTGATCGCCATCAGCGTGGAGAACCATCTCAAACCCACACGGGTGCCTTCTGGCAATTTGGGCGGCGGGCTGGCAACGAATCCCATTATGATGGGTTATCCCGCCACCACCTTCGACTTCTTCCCCTTTGCAGGGCTGCACCGCCCGGTGGTGTTGTACTCCGTCCCGCAAGCCCATATAACGGATGTGACCGTCGTGACGGAAGTTAACGGCGACAATGCTAAAGTGAAAGTAAATGTCGAAATTAACGGTCAGCAAGATGAAGGGCGTGTGACTCTGGCGGGCGAAAAAACAGTAGAAGCTGAAGTTACGCTCAAAGATGGTTTAGCGGAAGTTGTTTTAGATGTGCCATCCGCCCGCCTTTGGTCCGATAAAGACCCTTATCTTTATGATCTGACCATTACAACCAACACGGACAGATATTCACTCAAGGTTGGTATTCGCACGATTGAAGTTCAGGGCGGGAAAATCCTTCTCAATGGCAAAACTGTGGAACTGAACGGCTTTGGCCGCCACGAAGATTTTTTCGCCAGCGGCAAGGGCCTGAACCTGCCCCTGATGGTCAAAGACTACCAGCTGATGCGCTGGACGGGGGCCAACAGCTATCGCACCTCGCATTATCCCTACTCTGAAGAAGAGATGATGCTCGCCGACCGTGAAGGCTTCCTGATCATCGACGAGATCCCTGCCGTCAGCTTGCAATTCGATAACGCAGAAAATATGGCAGAGCGCTACCGCATGTGCATTCAGCAAATCGACGAGTTGGTCACCCGTGACAAAAACCATCCCAGCGTGGTCATGTGGAGTGTTGCCAACGAGCCGATGCCCGCCGACATGATGGAGCGCTTTACCGGCGGCAAAGTGGACGAGACGAAAGATGTCGCTAGCACTGAATTTTTGCATGGTTTGGTTGCCCACGCCCGCAAACTCGACCCCACGCGTCCAATCACTATCGTTGGCGTGATGGGCGGCCCCACCAACTGGCTCGAAACCTGCGATGTCGCCTGCATCAACCGCTACTGGGGCTGGTACATGCACGGCGGCGAACTCGACAAAGGCATCGCCATGATTGACCAGGAACTCGATGCGCTCTGGGATGTATGGCAA
Source organism: Anaerolineae bacterium (assembly GCA_018648605.1). Lineage (GTDB taxonomy): Bacteria > Chloroflexota > Anaerolineae > Anaerolineales > Villigracilaceae > Desulfolinea. Next base: position 14,445 of record JABGQU010000017.1, read on the forward strand.
AAGCCCATCATCGTCGCCGAGTTTGGCACCGATACCCAGCCCGGATTGCACGGTCTCCCTGCTGTGATGTGGACCGAAGAGTACCAAGTGGCGTTCATCCGCGGCTATCTCGAAGTCGCCGCCAAAAAAGATTTTGTCGCTGGGATGCAAGTGTGGAACTTCGCCGACTTTGCCGCAGTGCAATCGATCGCGCGTATCGGCGGGATGAACATGAAAGGCGTCTTTACCCGTACCCGTCAGCCCAAAATGGCTGCCCATACTTTGAGGGAGTTCTGGGTTGAAAAAGTGGGTGCTGCTTCCAATGCCGCTCCCGAGACGAACGTGCCCGAGCCTGATACTGCCCCCGAAGGTAATACCCAATCCTTGCTAGAGGGGCTTGCGAGCCAGCTCAATGGCAAGAAACCTGACCTGACCACAACACTGAAATTCGATTTTCATGATGAAGGCATTTACCGCTTGATTATTAAGAAGGGTGCCTGTCATATCGAACCTGGCGATGGTGAAGCAACCGCCACGATGCGCATCAAATGGAAGGATGCCCAAAAGCTCTTTGCAGGCAAGCTCGACCCGATGGTTGCAATTATGACAGGTAAAATCAAGAGCGAAGGTGATGCCCGAGCCTTTATGATCTTACAAGACGCACGATAATATCGTAGGGACGGGGATACCCTCGTCCCTACCATAATCTATGAACCCGAGCCGTTTTTTCTCCCCCGACCCAACACTCCGCAAACTGGCTCAAGAACTTTATGAGCCAGTTGAAAATCTGCCCATCATCTCCCCGCATGGGCACGTCGATCCACGTTTATTCGCCGATCTAAATGCCAGCTTTGGCACCCCAGCGGATCTCTTTATCATCCCCGATCATTATGTTACGCGGATGCTCTACTCGCAAGGCATCCCTTACGAAGCACTCTTACATGGCGATCACAGAAAAATCTGGCAATTATTTTGTGCTAACTTCCATCTTTTTCATGGTACGCCTTCTGGCATTTGGCTAAAGCATGAGCTATATCAAGTTTTCGGGATTGAAGAAACGCCTTCCGCTGCTAATGCAAATAACCTTTACGACCTCATCAGCGAAAAACTGGCATCGCCAGCATTTTCCCCACGTCGCCTTTTCGAGCGTTTCAATATTGAAATCCTTGCGACCACAGATGCCGCCACTGACACACTTGAGCATCATCAGGCTATTCGTCAGAGCGGCTGGGATGGACAAATCATCCCCACTTTTCGCCCCGACGCGGTCGTCAACCTCAACACCCAAAATTGGCAAGAAAATATCGCAAAACTCAGCGAAGTAAGTGGCGTGGATATTGTTGACTACACTTCTTATATCCAAGCATTGGAAGAGCGCCGAGCATTTTTCAAGTCAATGGGAGCGACAGCGACGGATCACGCTTGTGTTCAGCCTGCTACTGTCAAATTGACATTGTCTGAAGCTGACGCTATCTTCCAACGTGCGCTTAGAGAAGAGGCATCCCCTGAAGATGCGACTGCTTTTACTGCTCACATGCTACTGGAAATGGCTCGCATGAGTACAGAAGATGGCATGGTCATGCAACTCCACGCGGGCAGCTTCAGAAATCATAATAGCAAAGTCTTCTCAAAATATGGTGCAGATAAGGGGTTTGATATCCCCATACAAGTAGAATTCACGCAAAATTTGCGAGCCTTACTACAAGAATTTGGCTCTCATCCAAATCTAACACTCATCCTCTTTAATCTCGACGAAACAACCTACACTCGTGAGTTAGCACCATTAGCAGGTGTGTACCCTTCGGTAAAAATTGGGCCACCCTGGTGGTTCCACGATAGCTTGAACGGTATGACACGGTATTTTGATCAAGTGATGGAGACAGCGGGTATTTATAATACAGCAGGTTTTAATGACGATACTCGCGCCTTCGCATCCATCCCCGCACGTCATGACCTTTGGCGGCGAGCATCCGCAAATTGGGTAGCGGGAATGGTAGCCAGGCATATTATTGATATAGACGATGCCCATACGATGCTCTTTGAGTTATCAGTCGGATTGGCAAAACGGGCATATAAATTGGACAAATAATGAACTTAGAAGATATCAAAAAACTTTATGATTTCACCGGTAAGACAGTTGTAATTACTGGTGGTACTGGTGTTTTGGGTGGTGAAATAGCTTGCGCCCTAGTGGGCTGCGGAGCCAATGTAGTCGTCTTGGATCGGAACACAGATATCCCGGAAATATATCGTCAACCTATGGATGCCGGCCCAGGCAAATATCTGGTGGTCTATGCCGATGTGTTGGATAGGCAGACTCTGGAAGATGCTCTGGGAAAAATAGAGAGCGATTTCAGCTCTGTTGATATGCTGATCAACGCTGCCGGTGGAAATCATCCAAAAGCGACGACTAACCCGGATCTCTCTTTTTTCGACTTGCCACCAGACGCCGTGCAATGGGTATTTAATCTGAACTTTATCGGCACCTTACTCCCAAGCCAGGTCTTTGGTAAAACCATGATCAAGCAAGGGAGTGGTGTTATTTTGAACCTTTCATCGATGAGTGCTTATCAACCCTTGACGCGGATAGCAGCTTATTCAGCTGCCAAAGCGGCGGTCAGTAATCTCACGCAGTGGCTGGCTGTCCATATGGCACAGGAATACTCCCCAGATATTCGCGTAAATGCGATCGCGCCAGGTTTCTTCCTAACTGAGCAAAACCGTTTTCTCTTAACTGATAAAGACAGTGGAGATTTGACACCGCGTGGGCAGTCTATCATTGACCAAACGCCACAGGGACGCTTTGGCGATCCTGAAGACCTGCTTGGTGCAACATTATGGCTACTTTCGCCTGCATCCAAATTTGTGACTGGGATCGTTCTACCAATTGATGGCGGGTTCTCTGCCTTTAGTGGTGTTTAGTATGTTGGATGCCAAGATCATTTCTCAACCCGGCACGTTGCTTGGCAATGATGAAATCACAACAACGCTACAAAAGGGGCTTGGTGGAAAGTTTAAAAATCAGCGTGTGCTGGTTTTAATCCCCGACCATACTCGTTCACTGCCTTTGCCCTTCTTATTCTGTGCGTTGGTAGATGTCTTGCGTAATACTAAACAACTTGATTTTATGGTCGCGCTGGGAACACATCCCCCTTTGAGTGAAGATAGCCTGAACAAGCTGGTTGGTCTTACTCAAGATGAACGCACGTCTGAATTCAAGCATGTTGGTTTGCTGAACCATGCCTGGGATACGCCCTCCGCTTTGACTTCATTGGGTATCATTGAGCAGGATGAGATCAAAGAAATCGCTGGAGAGCGTTGGCATTCTTCCCTCCCTAACGAAGTTGATATTCGCATCAACAAAGCGGTATTGGAATACGACCATATCCTTATTCTCGGCCCAACTTTTCCGCATGAGGTAGTTGGGTTCTCTGGCGGAGCGAAATATCTTTTCCCTGGGATTTCTGGGGCAGAAATGATCAACGCAACACATTGGTTGGGGGCGTTGGCTGGAGTGGTTGGAACGATTGGGGTGAAAGATACCCCCATCCGTGAGATGATCCATGCAGCAGCCAGTCGTTTACAAACCCCGTTGACTTTGGTCGCATTAACGGTAGAAGGTAAGGGGCTCGGTGGGCTATTTATCGGCAACCATGTTGAGGTTTGGGGCGAAGCGGCGGAGCTATCTGCAGAGCGACATATCCAATGGACTGAGAAGCCTTTCCAACGTGTGCTATCGTGTGCACCATCCATGTATGATGAGTTGTGGACAGGTGCGAAGGCAATGTATAAACTTGAGCCAGCGGTCGCGTTAGATGGTGAAGTGGTCATTTATGCACCCCATTTGGATGTCGTCAGCCACGTGCATGGAAAATATATTTATGAAGTTGGTTATCATATCCTGCCTTATTTTTTAAATGATTGGGATCGATTTAATCATATTCCGTTGGGTGTATTGGCACACTCTACGCATTTGCGTGGCTCAGGTGTGATGGAAAATGGCATTGAGAAAGCAAATGTGCGTGTAACGTTGGCGAGCAAACTCCCAAAAGAAGATTGCGAAAGGCTTAACCTAGGTTATATGAATCCTGAAAAAATCAAGATCGAAGAATGGGAAAATCGCGAAGATGAGGGAGTTTTATATGTTCCCAAAGCTGGTGAGATTTTGTACAGGCTCAAAAGCTGACCATGTTTGAAGATGTTTTCCGTACCCACTATGATCGTTATCCCGAAATGCAAACTCAGGATCTATACAAGCTGACCCATCAGGCGGCGCTTGGAAGCGAACATGGCGTGCCAAATCCTGAGTATGTTCGAAAGCGACTGGTGCAAGAATTAGCTGAAATGGGAAAAGATTTTGATGAACCTGTCTTTGAGCCTATTTCTCCAGATGGGAAAATAGTGCGCGTTCATTTACGCCCCTTTATCGCTCAGGGTGGAAATCCGGAAAATTTGCTTTCGGCCTTCATTCGCACAGCAGGAGAGTTTAGTGGAGAAAAGGAAACTCTGGAAAAATACTGGGATATTGTCTCTAAGCTAACTGTTTTTCCACAAGAAAAATTGGAGCATTTTATTCTCCCCCTGCGAGCTAAGAAATATCCTGCGGTGCATCACTCAGAACGGTATAACACACTCTATAAACCTGCTTATCGAGTGATCCTAAAAGAGTTCTTGGATGTCTGAAAAACTCACTCAAATAAAAACTTTCCTTAATACTCGTGGCAAAGGTTTATTACTCTTGATAGCGATGATAATCGGTGCAATTGTGCCGCAAGCGCATCGCTACTCCTTCTTGATTCAATATCTCTTAATGGTGATGCTTTTCTTTGCCTTCATGGATATTGATTTGAAGCCACGTCTGTCTCAAAAAGGCGTTTTTTGGATTTTGCTTGCAAACGTGACCATTGCTTTTGCAGTCTATTCACTTCTTGCTCGTTTTGATCTGCAACTCGCACTGGCGGCTTTCCTGACAGCGATTGCACCTACTGCCATCTCAGCAGCCGTCATTGTCAGTTTTGTCAAAGGCGATATGGAATATATCCTCGCCTCGATTCTTCTCACAAATATCGTCATTGCACTTATCATCCCGGCCGCCTTGCCATCTCTCACTGGCACAGCGACGCAAATCTCACCTGTTGAAGTTTTGCAGTCCACTGCACTAGTCATGTTTGTGCCCCTGTTTCTAGCTCAGCTGGTTAAAAAACTCCCGTCAGACAGCCAAAAAACCTTGCGACAAGGTAAATCTCTTTCTTTACCGCTTTGGTTACTGACGCTCTTTATTGTCAGCGCAAAGGCATCCGATTTTCTTCGTAATGAAAATGCTGCATCTTTGTCTACCATTGGCGCTATCGCTCTGGTTTCTCTGATCATTTGTATGATTAACTTTGGGGTAGGCGTCCTACTTGGTGGGCGCACTCATTGGCGTGAATCGGGCCAAGCACTTGGGCAGAAAAATCTCACCTTTGTAATTTGGGTTGCGATAACCTTTGTCAACCCCCTCGTGGCGATGGGACCCATCTTTTATATTATCTACCACCATATCTACAACTCGTGGCTGATCTATCAATTTGAAAAAACGAACACATTAATTGTGGAGGCGTAAATGAAAGCAAATTTTGGATTTATGGGATTAGGCGTCATGGGACACATGCTCGCCCTTAATGTTGAACGCAACGGATTTCACGTTGCCGGATACGACCTTGACGAGAAAAAGGTTGCCGCCTTTGAGCAGAAGTACCCCGAAAAGAACTTGCTTGCCTGCTCCACCCTCGAAGAGTTTCTTGCTGCACTCGAACGTCCGCGTCGTATTATGCTAATGGTTCCCTCTGGCGTAACAGACGCCGCCATTAACAGCATAAAAGATTTACTCGAGCCCGGTGATCTACTCATCGACGGTGGGAACACCTTCTTTCAAGATACAGAAAGACGCTCAAAAGAACTCGAAGACAAAGGCATTGTCTATATCGGTACAGGTGTCAGTGGTGGCGAACAAGGCGCATTATGGGGACCATCGATCATGCCTGGTGGACAGGACGAAGCTTGGGCGCTCGTAAAGCCCATTTTCGAAGCGATCAGTGCCAAGGTCGAGGGCGAACCCTGTGTCACCTATATCGGTCCACGTGGTGCTGGGCACTACGTCAAGATGGTGCATAACGGTATCGAATATGGTGATATGCAGCTTATCGCCGAAGCCTACGATATTTTGCATCGAGGGCTTGGTTTGAGCAATGCCGAATTGCATGAAATCTTCGCAGAATGGAATCGTGGCGAATTGGAATCGTATTTAATCGAGATCACGGCTGATATTTTTGCCAAGCATGATCCTGAAAGTGGCCAAGCTGTGGTCGACTTGATCCTGGACGAAGCTGCTCAAAAAGGTACGGGCAAGTGGACATCGCAAAACGCTCTCGATCTGGGCGCACCAACCCCCACGATTAATGCCGCTGTCGAAAGTCGCATTGTCTCTGCCTACAAAGAAGAACGTGTAGATGCAGCGAAAGTGCTAAATGGCCCTGGCCCCAAAATATCCCTTGATAAAAAAGAAGTTATTAATTGGGTTCGAGATGCTTTATACACCGCAAAGATCTGTTCTTATGCACAAGGCTTTGCCCTCATGCGATTGGCGAGCGATGAATATAACTATGATCTGGATTATGACGAGATCGCACGCATCTGGCGTGGTGGCTGTATTATTCGCGCCCGCTTCCTGAACGATATTCGAGAAGCCTTCAAGCGCAACGCAGATTTACCCAACCTCATGGTTGATGCCGAGTTTGCAAAGGAATTAAACGCTCGTCAGTCAGCATTGCGTAAAGTTGTAGCGCTGGCAGCTGAAAAGGGTATCCCTGCTCTGGCCTTTAGCGCATCCCTCGCATATTACGATGCCTATCGCAGTGCGCGTTTGCCTGCCAATCTGACCCAAGCTCAACGCGATTATTTTGGCGCACATACTTATAGACGTGTGGATAAAGAAGGAAGTTTCCACACGGAGTGGATTGATGAAAATTAAGGAGCATGATGAAAAACGGACTTAATATACGGAAAGATGCCGCACTTGATTTGGTCTCGCTCGGCGCACTGATACATCGTCTCGATCCGGGACAAATACCCTTCCGCAAAGCAACAGAGTGCAAGATCTATGTCAGTGGTGGGGAATTCAACACGGCTGCCAATCTCGCAGATTGTTTTCGCCTGAAAACAGGTATCGCAACAGCCATGGTCGATTATCCCGTTGGCGCATTAGTTTCTGAACGAGTGCGGGCTATGGGCGTTAAACCTTTCTATAAGCATTTTGAGCACAACGGAGTTAATGGCCCGAATATGGCAACCGTTTATAGTGACCAAGGCTATGGTGTACGTGCACCGGTTGTTTTTTATAATCGCTCACATGAGGCTGGGGCCATGCTCAAGCCCGGTGATTTTGATTGGGATGAGATCTTTGCCGACGGTGTTCGCTGGTTCCATAGTGGTGGGATCTTTGCTGCCTTATCAGAAACAACAGGCGAAACGATCATTGAAGGAATGAAAGCAGCGAAAGCCGCTGGTGCAGTTACGTCTTTTGACTTGAACTATCGTGGAAAATTGTGGAATATCTGGGGTGGTTTGGAGAAAGCGCAAAGCGTAATGCGCCGCATCGTAGAGCATGTGGATGTGCTTGTAGGAAATGAGGAAGACCTTCAACTTGGATTGGGTATTCCTGGCCCTGAAGTGGAGAAAAAGTCTAAGCTGGATCCGAGTGCATTTGTTGAAATGATCGACAAAGTGACCGACAAACATCCTAATGTCAAGATCGTGGCGACGACCTTACGCGAAGTACACGCAACTAATCACCATAGCTGGAGTGCCGTTGCCTGGATCGATGGAAAGACTTATCAGGCTCCCACAGCAGAACTGCACATCCTTGACCGCGTTGGTGGCGGTGATGGGTTTGCTTCTGGCTTTATCTATGCGTTACTTTCAGGAGAAGAAGCTCAAGATGCTGTTAATCTTGGTTGGGCGCATGGCTCATTAATGACTACTTTTCCCGGTGATACAACCATGGCAACCGTGGAGCAGGTACGTGCCTTTGCAGAGGGTGGATCGGCAAGGATACAGCGATAAGCGCATGTCTGTTTTTGAAAGAGGGGAATTATAATAGCAGAAAAACATACTTTTGTATGTGCCCTCCCGATTGTCTGCGCGATCTTATCGCCGCATCTTGAAATTAGCACGTACGTTTGCCGATTTGACGGGGGAGGGGAATATCTAATCCATGCATCTAGCGGAGGTGTTACAACATCGCCCGGAGGAGATGATCTAAAAAGCGTAAAGAGTAACTCAGGTCATCGGATTATCCCCTGGAGATTCTAGACGAGAATTCGCCCCTACTACTTAAAAAGCACCTAAGAAGGGTGCTTTTTTCGTTAAAAAACATTTAAAAACGAAATCTGGAGCAGTTTTATAAAAAACCATATCTTTGTTTATGTTGCCTTACTTTAGAGCGCATGGTTCACATCCGTAAGGCCGGGGGTTCGAGTCCCTCCGTGCCCATAAGAAAACACCATCATTGTGATGGTGTTTTTTTGATTCTCTGATCAGTTAGAAGTATCTGTTTGATCTAATTCTCCGGTGGCGATAAAAACTGTTCGTTCGCAGATATTGGTGACACGGTCACCAACCCGTTCGAGATTATGAGCTGCCCAAAGCAGCCAATTTGAGCGTTCGATGCCTGTGGGGTCAGCGATGACGTAGGTGATTAGCTCTTGATAAATTTGTGTATAAAGCGCATCAACCACATCATCTTCTGTGGGGATACTTTTTGCCGCATTTAAATCTTCTTCGATGAAGGCTGTCAATGCCCGATGAAGCATATCAACAGTTTTTTCTGCCATCAGGGGTAAATCGACTAAAGGCTTGAGCAATTTTTGTTCACCCATAATGATATTGATCTTCGCAATACCTTTGGCGTAATCGCCCATCCGCTCGAGTTCCCCGGCGATGTCCAAAATGGAAGCAAGCAGACGCAGGTCGTGTGCCATCGGCTGCTGGGTAGCAATGGCGACCATCACGGCATTTTCCACTTCAAAACGCTTGGCATTAATCAAATCGTCATTATCGTAAATTTCCTGCGAGCGGGGAATGTCGCGATGTTTGAGCGCATCCACCGAATCGAGGAGTGCCTGTTCTGCCATGCTGCCCAATGTAAGGATATTGTCTTTCAGTTGTTGAATTTCGTATTCAAATGTTTTTCGCATGATGGTCCTCAGTTAGATAAAGTTGAGACATGAAACGGATAATAGTTTAACCAAAACGCCCGGTAATATAATCTTCAGTGGTCTTTTTCTTGGGATTGGTGAAAATTTCAGCCGTAACACCATATTCTTCCAAAACGCCCGCATAATCTTCGCCGAGATTAAAGAAAGCCGTGAAATTAGAAACGCGGGCTGCCTGCTGCATATTGTGGGTGACGACGATAATGGTGAAGTCTTTGGCGAGTTCCTGCATCAGGTCTTCGATCTTTAGCGTCGCAATCGGGTCGAGCGCGGAAGCAGGCTCGTCCATCAGGATGATGTCGGGCTTGACGGCGATGGTGCGCGCAATGCAAAGGCGCTGCTGCTGACCACCCGAAAGGGAGAGTCCGCTTTTATCGAGATTATCTTTGACTTCATTCCACAGGGCAGCGCCACGCAGGGATTCTTCGACAAGGTCGTCCATATTGCCTGTGTAGCCGTTAATCTGCGCACCCCAAGCAACATTATCATAAATGCTTTTCGGGAAAGGATTCGGCTTCTGGAAAACCATCCCGATACGGCGGCGCACTTCAACGGGGTCTACATCTTCTTCGTAAATATTTTTGCCATGATAGAGCACAGAGCCGTTTGCGTGTGCGCTGGGGATCAGGTCGTTCATGCGGTTGAAAGCGCGTAGCACTGTACTTTTACCGCAACCGGAGGGGCCGATCATGGCGGTGATTTTCTGCTTTTCGATCTGGATATTGACGTCACGCACAGCCAAAGTCTCGCCGTAATAGAGATTCAGGTCTTTGGCTTCGATAGCGTAGGAATTTATGTTATTTTCTGTCATTATTATGCCTCTTGATTCGTGATGAGTGACGAGTGAAACGTGAAAATCACTTCTCACGCATCACGCTTCACGTTACAACTTATTACTATACTTATTCCGCAACACAACCGCGACCGCATTCAGCGAGAGCAGGATCATCAGCAAAACGATGATCGCAGCAGCGGCGATATTTCTGAATTCAGCTTGCGGGCGCGATGTCCACTGGTAGATTTGGATCGGCAGCGCCGTAAATTTCGAGAAGGGGCTTTCGGGGTCGAAGGTGATAAAGGTCGAAGCACCCACCACGACCAACGGCGCCGTCTCACCGAGGGCACGCGAAATTGCCAAAATCGTACCCGTCAGGATACCGGGAATCGAGTTCGGGAGCACATGGTGCCAAATCGTCTGCCATTTGGTGGCACCCAGCCCAAAGCTGGCTTGCCGCAATGAGCTCGGCACGGCGCGGATCGCTTCCTGGGCGTTGATAATGATGAGCGGCAGAATCAAGAGTCCCAACGTGAGTCCAGCTGACAGGATCGTGCGTCCGTTCGCTGTGGTCGGATCCATTGTCCCCAGAAATGCGCCGCTCGTCACGGGTTCCAGCGCACGCACAAAGATCGCCAATCCCAAAATACCGTAAATGATGGAGGGCACACCCGCCAGATTATTGATATTGGTCTGGATCAGGCGGTTGATCCACAAGTCACCGGCATATTCTTCAAGATAGATGGCTGCGCCGACGCCCAGCGGGAAGGCAAAAAGTAGTGTGATGAAAATAACCCACAACGAGCCGAGCACGGCCGTGCGGACGCCTGCTCGCTCCGCGTTGGCGGATTGCGGCGAGACGAGGAAGTTTCCATTAATCCACGACGTGAAGTGTAGATCGGCATTCGGATATTTTTCGGCAACTTCAGCTTGGATCTCGCTCTTGTGAAAAAGCGAGTCGAAAAGCGACCAGGTGCTGGCGGCTTCCGGCTCCACAACACGCTCGATAACTAGATCGTAAATCTCTTCACGGGTGCGCTGCTCAAAAGGCATCTCGTTTTCAAGATTGCGGAAGTACCCAGCCGAAACATTCTGCTTAAGGATATAAGTCAAGTCGATGGGATGTAACTGCTCAAGCGGAATGCCGTTGATCGCCAGACTTTCAGGGTCGATCCGGTTTTCGATAGCGACATAACCAAAAGCCGAGTTGGTAATATTCAGCAGCAAGGCGATCAAGGCGACGATGCCTACACCGGTCGAGATGCGGAAAAGGTTTGACCAAAATTGTCCCGAACGATGTCGCTCGGGAAGGTTATCGGCGAAGCCTTCTTTCTTTTTGATTTCGCTCATTCATACACCTCACGGAAGCGGCGCACAATACGCTGGCTGATGACGTTCAGGCTGAGGGTCATGAAGAAGAGTGTCAGACCAATCGCAAAGATGCTGTTATAGTCGATCGAGTCGTAGCTCAGGTCGCCACCGCTGATGCGGACGATATGCCCCGTCATCGTTTCGGCGGCTTCGAAGGGATTGAAAGTGAAGTTCGAGCCAGCCCCTGCTGCGACAGCGACAATCATCGTCTCACCGATCGCGCGCGAAATCGAGACGATGAAAGCCGCCATGATGCCGGAGATAGCAGCAGGCAAGACCACTTTCACGGCAGTTTCAAGTTTGGTTGCACCCAAACCGTAAGCCGCTTCACGCAGGGAGCGCGGCACCGCGCTGAGGGCATCTTCGCTCATCGACGAGACCATCGGGATGACCAGAATGCCGATCACAAGTCCTGCCGAAGCAGTATTGTAAATATCGACCACGTTCGCGCCGAAAATGGAGCGCAGCAGCGGGGTCATAAAGGTCAGGGCAAAGTAGCCGTAAACAACGGTCGGGATGCCTGCCAATACTTCCAGAATAGGCTTTAGGGTCTGGCGTGCCTTATGCGTGGCATATTCGCTCAGGTAGAGCGCAATACTCAACCCGATCGGCAAGGCGACCAGCATGGCGATGAGCGTCGTCATTAAGGTTGCGTTGAGCAGGGGCCAGATGCCAAACTGCCCAATTTGGGGATTCCATTTTGTGCCGCTAAAATATTCCCATAAGGAAACTTGAGAAAAGAAATGCATCGCTTCCTTACCCAACTCATAGACAATGCCTATGGTGGTCAGGATCGAGAATGCACCTGCCAAAAAGAGCGATGCCTGAATAAGGCTTTCACCCCAGCGTCGCTTTTTACGCAGGTCTACACGAGGAGAATTTGCTTGTTTGTTTTCTTGCATGAAGAATCTCTCTTTGAACGCTCAAAATCCCCATCGCATGGATGGGGAAGATGAGCTTGCTGGAAACAAATGTCGAAGTACTATTTTATTGACCCATCGCATCGAGCCAAGCCCGCTGACCAACGGTCACGTCAGCAGGGAAGTAGCCAACTTGGGAAATCTCTTCGTTGACGTAGGTCAGGAAGAAGTTGATGTAAGCAGCAACCTGCGGTTTTTCCTGCATGATGCTGGCGTCCGAGTAAAGGAAGAGCGGACGAGCCAACGGATAGGTGGCGGCGTCAACGCTCTCGGCGGAAGGTACGATACCTTCGATGGAGAGCACATTCAGCTTATCAGCGTTTTCGGCATAATAAGCGTAGCCAAAGAAACCGATCGCGTAGGGACTGCCTTCGATACCCTGAACGAGGACATTATCGTCTTCAGAAAGCTGGGTATTGGAAGCAGAGAGCATGGGTTCTTCATCTTTGGCGAAGATCTCTTCCACGAAGTAGTCAAAGGTGCCGCTGTCTGTGCCGGGGATGTAGCGCAGGATGTCTTCGGCGGGGTAAGCGGGATTGACATCAGACCATTTCTCGGCAGTCGAGAAGATCAGCGCCAGTTCTTCTTTGGTAACGTTGGTCAGGAAGTCGTTTTCGGTGCTGACGGTGACTGCCAGAGCATCGGTACCAACACGGAATTCAACCGGAGTGCGACCAATCGCGGCACAAGCTTCAACTTCGCTGTCTTTGATCGGGCGGGAAGCATTGGCAACATCCGTCTCACCGGAGACACAGAAGCGTTCATAACCAGCGCCGGAGCCGATCGAGTCGATCGTGATCTGACCAGCAAAACCTTCATCCTGGAAGCGCTCAGCCATCACTTCGGCGAGCGGGAAGACAGTCGAGCTACCAGCGGAAACCACATCACCGGAAACGGTGGCCGGATTAACCATTGGGAGCATCCCCATTTCTTCAGCGGGCATGGCGGTGACATCAGCAGCCATTGCATCGAGCCAAGCCTGTTGACCAACGGTGACGTCTGCGGGGAAGTAGCCAACTTGGGAAATCTCTTCGTTGACATAGGTCAGGAAGAAGTTGATGTAGGCAGCAACCTGCGGTTTTTCCTGCATGATGCTGGCATCCGAGTAGAGGAAGAGCGGGCGAGCCAACGGATAGGTGGCGGCGTCAACACTCTCGGCAGAAGGAACAATATCTTCGATGGAGAGCACGTTCAGCTTGTCAGCGTTTTCGGCATAATAAGCGTAGCCGAAGAAACCGATCGCGTAGGGGCTGCCTTCGATACCCTGAACGAGGACGTTGTCATCTTCAGAAAGCTGGGTATTGGATGCAGAGAGCATGGGTTCTTCATCTTTGGCGAAGATCTCTTCCACAAAGTAGTCGAAGGTGCCGCTGTCGGTGCCGGGGATGTAGCGCAGGATGTCTTCTGCGGGGTAAGCCGGATTCACATCAGACCATTTCTCGGCGGTCGAGAATATCATCGCCAATTCTTCTTTGGTGACGTTGGTCAGGAAGTCGTTTTCGGTGCTGACGGTGACTGCCAGAGCATCGGTGCCGACACGGAACTCAATCGGGGTGCGACCAATCGCTACACAAGCTTCAACTTCGCTGTCTTTGATCGGGCGGGAAGCATTCGCAACATCCGTCTCACCAGACACGCAGAAGCGTTCGTAACCAGCGCCGGAACCGATCGAGTCGATCGTGATCTGACCAGCAAAACCTTCATCCTGGAAGCGCTCAGCCATCACTTCGGCGAGCGGGAAGACAGTCGAGCTACCAGCGGAAACCACATCGCCGGAAACGGCAGCGGGATCAACCATCGGGAGCATGCTTTCGTGCATTTCTGCAGCAGGCGCTTCTTCCACAGTCGTCTGTGGAGCGGCGGTATCTCCAGTTTGAGGGGCAGCAACAGGTTCAGCAGCGGCGCCACCACAGGCAGCCAATGCCATGCTGGCGACAACCAAAATCATTATTAAAGCAAATAAGTGTTTACGCATTTTTTTTCTTTTCTCCTTGTTTATGAATTAACATGCTGGAATAATAGCAAGCACCGATTAAAGTCAATGGAAGAGATTGTTAACAACTGTTTAAAGTAATTGGATAAAAAAGCATCGCTCCACTTTCAACTTGCTCTTTGCAACCCAAGCGGATGCCCAACATCAACATCATCCTGCCCAAGCCGTTAAATGAGAGAACGCCCGCTAAATTAACGGACGCTCTCTGCACGAAGGAGGAATACGAGCGAAACTATTGATTACAGAAGAAGATAGAAGCTCGATTTTTGTAAAAACAGTGCGCTGCCTTACCTATAAAACGAAGATACGAGTATCCCAAACAAAGGGGAAGAAAAAAATATTACAGCGCACTGATATTGTATTTCTGTTGGGATCAGTGAAAAGAACCCTGAACAGGGTAAAGGGATAAAGCACTAATTTGTAAAGAGCATTCTTTTTTGCGATCCCAAATTTGAAGATAAAACAACACGCCGATAGCTATTGGAAGACCCTGTCAAAAGATGTCCTATGATGATGCCCAAATACCAGGCATAATTTTCAGCAAGCTCTTTCTCATTAGCCAAAAAAGGCGTATGTGCATATCGATATAAAGACAACGTCCCCAAATTCTGCTTTCCATCCGATAATGGGATACCCATCCACGCTTTCCAATCTTTTTTTAGCAAACCGTCAACATCTTCTCGAAACAACACTCCATGCTCATCGTCCACACAAATAATCTGATTGAAAGATTCCGGCAACTGATGAAAGGAAAATTCTTTAGCACTTGGCTGCATCGGACGAATAAAACGCTCGCCTTTAAGATAAAAGGGACAATCTGTTTTATGATGGGTAAAAACCATCGCTTCATGAAAAGGCACAACTTCACGCAAGGCATCCATAATCTTTTCTACCCCCACATCTTCCATATCATCTTCAACGATAGCACCACAATTATTCAATTTCATTGCAACTGTGTTCAGGTTTTCAAGCATACTTGCTTGCACCATAATCAAACTCTGCATATCGAGCAATCGGTATTTGCCTGCATAAAAAACAACAACCGGATGATAAAGCGTTGCATCCTCGCGGACCAACGCACGCTGAACAGCGTCATCCACACGCATCTCGCCAGGCAAAATAAGCGGCGCAGAAATATGAAGCTCCTGATATAAGACCCTAATCATCTTATTCAAGAAAAGATCAATGCCATAAGGTCTCCCTAATCTCTCAAAAAGGATTTGGCGCGGAATCATGCCCACAAAATTTTCTTCATCATAAAGCAAAACTCCTGGAATTTTCGGATTATCTCTCAGCTTTTTTGCAACATAGCTTGTTGTTTCTCTAACAGAAACAGAGAAATCATACGCTGAAATATCTCCTATACAGACGGGAGGTTGACGTTTTGCAGTTGCTGAATGTGAAAATCTCTGGGTTTTCATTTAGGCACCAGTAAAGTGCTATTTCTCTTCTTTTTTAGCGGATGTGGCTTTTATAGCTTTCTCGCTCCAATCCCATGTATTGAGATCAGTCAGAGCACGGTAAGCCGTCAAGTCAAGATGCAAGGGTGTGATCGAAACATATCTATCTGCCAGGGCACCGATGTCGGTACCGCGTTCTGGGACGCCGGTTGGCGCTTCGCCACCGATCCAGTAGTAGGGGCGTCCACGCGGATCCACCCGTTCGTCGAGGCGACTGTGGTAGACGCGTAATCCTAGACGAGTCAATCTAAATCCGCGTAATTGTTCACTTGGGAGAAAGGGCAAGTTGACGTTCAGGAATGTTTCTTCCGGCAACTCTTTTGCGAGGACATGTTCGACAACTTGTCGCGCCGCTTTCGCAGCCGGTGCAAAATCCACCATTCCAACATGGTCTTCCGGCACTTCCAATGAAACGGCGACAGCCGGAATGCCAGCAATAATGGCTTCCATTGCAGCCGTGACTGTGCCTGAGTAGGTAACATCGTGACCAAGGTTGGCGCCGATATTGATACCAGAGACGACCAGATCAATTTTCTCTTTGAGATAGCCTAGTGTGGCGAGCGCAACACAATCGGAGGGCGCACCATCGCCCGCAAAGGCTTGTGTTCCATCTGCAAGGATGACCTCGCGCACGCGCAGGGCACGGTCGAGGGTTTTGACGTGACCGCTGCCAGACCAGTTACGGTCGGGCGCGAGAATACTTACTTTGCCGAGCTTGCGCATTTCTTGCGCCAAAGCCAGCAGACCCGGGGCGGTCACCCCATCGTCATTTGTTACTAAAATATGTTTTTCCATTTACCTATTCTTAAGATTCTTTTGGCGATATTGACCGCGTTTCTGCGCGGTATCAATAGCAATAACGATTACGAATGCAACGATCATCACGATCAGGGATATGATTTCCATCATTTTTCTCCTTGTTTACAATCACCATCTTAGTCCGCTATCTTTAAGGATAGATTAAGAGCAGAATAACATTTTGCAAAGAAAAAATCCTGCACCAGGCTGGTATAGGATTTTTTACATTTCAGTTAGGGGATAAAACCATCCCTGTGATGACATTCTGCGCCGTTAAAAAGCCGCCGCTAGAAGACCCGTTTAAGGTCAGGGTTGGGGCTGGGGGCGCGTCCGACTTTTGCCATATCAACCCACTCGTCGTGTATTTTGACGCGGACGACATCGGCGGTGAAGTCGGTGACGGTTTCACCGTGGTAATCGAAAAGCGAGGAGCCGACGCCGAAAATATCGACGGGGACATCGAGGTTCTCAAAGCGGCGAATCTTTTCGGGGTTGAATCCGCCCGAGACAACGATCTTGACTTGCTGGCAGTATTCTCGTGCGGCAGCCTGTTTGGATTCTGGCAAGTTCCATTCTTCCCATGCAGAATCCAGCGCTTGTCGGGCTAAAAAGACAAGGCGCGGTGTCACGCCCAAATCAAGGTCGGGGTCGCCGAGCGGAGCGACGGATACATCCCGCAGGCTGCCGCTCGTATCCAGCCGCACACCGAAAAGGCGATAGCGCTCCGCTTCATCCGCTTTGCCTTCGGAGAGCAGGCGGTCATATTCGAAGAACATGGCTTTGCAAGTGGCGAGTGAGTCGGCGATGGTGTCGTTGTTGAAATCGACCAGCGCGATGCGCGGAATGTGCGTAGGCAGGGCGCGCGAGAAGGCGAGCATAGCTTCGGGCGTGTCGCCGAGGAAGCAAGCGAGCACCGCGTGGGCGACCGTGCCGCCGCCCGAACCGCCCCACCAGTCGCCTTGCGCATCCGTTGAGACAAAAGATTCGAGTTTTTGAGCGTAATCGAAATTAAAACGCTGCACAGCGATGTCGTAGGCGTAGCCGTCGGCTGCCTGGACTTCATGCAGGTCAAAGCGTGCCGGGAAAAAGAGTACCGGCTTGCCGTTGGCAGCGACAAGGGTTTTGTAAACATTCGTGGCGATGCGGCTGGCGCGCGTCAGGATGCCAAGCGTAGGGGTTTCGAGCAGGGCAAAATCGCGGTAACGTCCGCGTATCTTAATAACAGGCTGGACTTTACGCGGCTCGCCGTTGTAGTTGACAATGTCGC
This sequence comes from Anaerolineae bacterium, assembly GCA_018648605.1. Classification (GTDB taxonomy): domain Bacteria; phylum Chloroflexota; class Anaerolineae; order Anaerolineales; family Villigracilaceae; genus Desulfolinea. The sequence continues at coordinate 32,259 of JABGQU010000017.1, forward strand.
CGTCCTGCACCGCCCAAACTTCGAGCTTATCCCAACTTTCGACAAAATTCTCGCCTTCCCATGTGCCTGAGCAATAACGGAGCATTTCGAGGGCTTTGTCAACGCCAACGATGACGGTTGTGCCTTTACGGCGTGTGAACCACTGCATCTCGACTTCCATATTGCCGACATCAATGCCTGCGCTGGAGACATCTGCGGGCAAATTATTGCGCTCACCCTGATAGGTGTAGCCGCTCTCGGCAAGATTAGTCAGCAAAATGCTAATATTCTGGAAATATTTATCCGAGTACCAGCCGCGCCGCATCCGCTCGATATCGAGCTTGAAGGTTTCGTTCGTCAATCGTTTCTTATCAAAAAGGGACATAATCTACTCGAAAATCCCGCCCCATGTTTGCATGGGCTGGGTGGATTTGACAAGATGCATTCCGGCTTCGGCGAATTTCGCAAAAGCGGCATCGCCAGCATCCGTAAAATCTGCACCGGGGACGACCACGGGCGAAGTGCAATCTTCCAGCAGATAGACTTTCTGCGCCAGCGCGGGATCAACCTTGCGCAGGTTGACGAGCAGGTCTTCGACCGTCGCCGCCACGCAATGACTTTTGGCTTGTCCGGCGATAATGAGCGCATCGACATCCCACAGGTGATCGACCAACGCCATGTCCTGTTCGCCCAGCGTTTCCCCATCGGGACCGTGCAGCACTTCCGCACTCAGGGCAGAGTAGCGTTCGCTGAAGGGCGCTTCGCCTTTTTCAAGAATTTCCGGCTGGGTGCTGCGTGCCACCGAATGAAAGAAGACCGCTTCCTCAATCAGCGGCACAATTGCGTGCCCAACGCCGCCCAACATGGCATGGTAGGGCCAGATCGTCCAGGCATATTTGCCCTTGCGCGCCAATTCTTTGGCATAGTGCAAAATACGCGCCTGCCCGATCTCGGGTGTGATGCCAAAATGAGTTGCCAGCGCAGGATTGAAATGCCAACGCTCCGCTTCGAGATCGTCCACTGTGACCATCGTGTACGCAGGCGGATGCTGACCGTCCGCATCCACCAAAAAGGTAGCGTGGAAAATTTGCATTGTACGATGCGTATCCATCGTCAGGCTAATTTTGCTGATGCGCCCCAAATTACGATAAATAAAAGCAGCTAAACGACGGCTGTCATCAACGGCGCCCGTGCTGCTGCGCCCGCCAACATAAAGTTCAAAACCTGGCAGAGCAAAGGTGTTTTGCACATCCACCAGAAATAACGAGATCCGTTTTTGCGCAGCGCTGGCTGGCTGTAGGGCATGTTGGGCTGCCCAAACTTTGGCGTCAGCCGCGCGGGCTTCATAGTCCACACGCCATTGTTTGACGTCAGAGTTTGTTAGACAGAAATGGTGAAAATCAAATGGAGACTTTT
>JABGQU010000174.1 GCA_018648605.1 Anaerolineae bacterium
GGCTGGCATATCGAATGCTCTGCCATGTGCCTCCACGAACTCGGCGAAAGCATCGACATTCACGGCGGCGGCAACGACCTCATCTTCCCGCACCACGAAAACGAAATCGCCCAATCCGAATCCTTCACGGGCAAATCCTTTGTTCGTTACTGGATGCATAACGGTATGATGCAACTCGATGGCGAGGCGATGTCTAAATCGACTGGCAATCTCGTTACTATTGAAGATTTCCTTGCCGACCACGAAAGTGATGTTATGCGGATGCTTGTCTTAAATGGGAATTATCGAGGACCGCTAGCCTATACAGATGAAAGCATCTCTGCCGCTGAGAATGGGATTAAGCGACTCAAATCTGGATTTAGACTTGCTACCACTAATGCAGCAGGTACGGATACCGAAGCATTAACCGCCAAAATCGCTTCCACATGTGAAGCCTTCACCCAAACAATGGACGACGATTTCAACACCGCTGGCGCACTCGGACATATCTTCGAGCTGGTCCGCGTGGTTAATTCTGCTCGAGATGCCGGGGCAACCGACGAGCAACTCCACGCTGCGCAAGATACCCTCCGTGAGCTGACCGGCGTACTCGGCTTGGAACTGGTAGAAAAAACGGGCACAGGCGATGCAGATAAATTCATCGATCTACTTGTGGACGTTCGCAGTGAAGTCCGTGCCCAAAAACTCTGGGCACTCTCCGATCAAATTCGCGATAAACTCGCTGAGCTTGGGGTCAGCATTGAAGATGGTAAAGAAGGCACAAGCTGGCGCTGGGAATAAACCAATCAAATAGAAAACGTCGAGATATACTCGGCGTTTTTTGTTTAAGCATAATAGCTGTCTATGGATAGAGATCATGAAAAAAAACTTATCGTTCCAAACGAAAGAATGTACGAATAAAAACTGCCGCTTCCGCTTTCCTTTGATGGAGAGTGAAGCTGTCATTAATACCTGCCCTAAATGTGAATCACCGCTCAAGGATATTGGAATCCCTTATGATCGGCATAGCGTGCAAAAAGAAGATCCTTCTCCGGATTCTTTTGAAATACACGTCTTGCTCGACAATATTCGTAGTCTTTATAATGTCGGTTCGGTTTTTAGAACGGCAGAATCTGTGGGGGTGAAAAAACTGCATCTCTGTGGCATGACCACAACGCCAGATAACCCTCGTCTTGCCAAAACGGCGATTGGAGCAGAAGACCTGGTTGCCTGGGAGCATCATAATAATGGCTTGGATGCAGCGAAAATGCTTCAAGAGCAAGGATTTTCTTTATGGGCGATCGAAGGTGGGGAAGAGGCTACACCTCTTTTTGGTTTAAATATTCCACGAGATAACCAGCGGATTGCATTGGTAATTGGAAATGAGCTTGCGGGGATCGACCCAGAAATTATGGGGATTTCTGAACGCATTTTGTATATCCCCATGCAGGGGTGCAAAGAATCCCTTAATCTCACAGTCGCTTTTGGGATCGCTGCGTATTATCTGCGATATATCTAAAGGCCTAAACAGAAGTCTGTTTATGAGACTCTAGTGTTAGAATTGCACATCGCCCAATCAAGGAGAAAAAATGGTCTCAAAAAACTTACGCGTCTGGTTTGTGATTCACTTTATCGCCGATTATCTTTTTGGCATTCCTCTGCTCATCGCCCCTGTATGGATGCTGACTCTCTTTGGCTGGCAAACGGTTGACCCATTCACAGCCCGTCTCGTTGGGGCAGCATTGATTGGCATCGGCGGTGCATCTTTGCTGGAGCGTAACGCCAGCACAGAAACCTTCCGCGCCATGCTGACCCTAAAATTGCTCTGGGCGAGTGCAGCCATTATCGGGATGACGGCATCCATGCTGACGGGCAACTATCCCCTCATTGGTTGGGGCATTGTCGCGATTTTTGTCGCTTTTTTCTTCATTTGGCTCTATTTTCGTTCACAACTAGAAGAAGGTAAAAATCAATGACCGACACCAAGAAAAAACTTAATGCTTGGGAACAAGCCGCCTATCTCGCTGAAAAGACTCCTGCATCTCGCAACCGCTATGTAGATTTTTTGCGTGCGGTCTCCATAATCATAGTTATTTTTGGGCATTGGCTGGTCGTTGCGCCTTATATCAAGGAAGGTGAAATCTTCCTCTCCGATATTCTCTCCATCTCCCCGTGGACACAGTGGCTCTCGTGGATTCTCCAAGTTATGCCCATTTTCTTCATTGTGGGCGGGTTTTCAAATAGCATTTCATGGCAATCGGCTCAAAAGCGTGGCGAAGGCTATAGCCCTTGGCTCGCCGCTCGTTTACGCCGATTGATCACCCCCGTTCTGCCCATTTTAGCTGTTTGGGCAGTTATTGGCATCATCGCAAATCTCTTTAATGCAGATCAAAGTATTCTGCAACCCGCATCCGCTTTTGCCCTACTCCCCGCGTGGTTTTTGGTGGTGTATATTGTCGTTGTTAGTCTTGTGCCACTGGTATTTAAAGCTTGGCAACGCTTCAAAATGGCTTCATTCTGGATGCTCGTAGCTGCCGCAATCCTGATAGACATCGCCGTTTTTGTGTTTGGCTGGAAAGCACTCGGTTGGGTGAACTACGTTTTTGTTTGGGTCGCCGTCCACCAGTTCGGGATCGCGTGGCAAGCCCAAATCAAGAGCGATTCCCGAAAAATGCTCTTTTGGGCAATCGGCGGCTTGGCGGCACTCATCGCACTGGTCACTTTTGGTCCCTATCCAATCAGCATGGTTTCGGTGCAAGGCGAAGAAATCAGCAATACGCTCCCGCCCAATCTCACCATGCTCGCGCTCGGCATTTTTCAGGGCGGGCTATTGCTTTCACTCGAAGCCCCCATCCGCAAATGGCTGGATAAAAAGAAGGTTTGGACAGCGACCGTGCTCATCAACGGGATGATTATGACGCTCTTCCTGTGGCACGTGACGGTCTTGATTTTAGTGGCGGGATTAGCTCTAGCATTAGGCGGATTTGGACTCGGCATCGCCCCTGGATCTTCGGCTTGGTGGTTGACAAGACCGATCTGGATTCTCATCCTGAGCACCGTGCTATTAACCCTCGTCCCTATCTTTTTACGCTACGAACGACTTCGTAAAATCGAAAAGCCAGCTTTTATCCCCGCATGGCGCTTACTGATTGGCGCACTCTTCTTCTGCGTTGGGCTGGCGATACTCACCCTAAATGGCATCCCCGCCGATAATTTCCTCGGCATCCGTTTTATAGAATTAGCATTACCATTTGCTGGAGCAATGATTGCGGGGATTATTTTCTCTACTAAAAATTAGTGAGCATAATTTTCTGTTGGTTTTGTGCAAAAGGCAAGATAAATCTTGCGCTACAGAACGTGGCGCGACATTTATGTCGTCTTTGCGCACTATTTCTTTTCTTTATGAAAAGGGAGTGTAAAAAGAGGGGTAAACAAAACTAAAACACAAAAACTCCATCAAAGATAAACTTTATCGTATATAATAGAGCATATTTTACCCCACAGCACTAAACGGAGAATTTATGCTGCAAAGAAAAACATCCGCTTTTACAGATCTCTTGAAAGAAATCGCTCCGCGAGGCAGAACAATGCTTCTGCCCGCCTTGCTAGAAGCGCAGAAAGAATTTGGCTATATCTCAAAAGAGATGGCTACAGAAATAGGCGATGCCCTCAAAGTCCCCCTCGCAGATATAAGCGGCGTGATCGAATTTTATTCGATGCTCTTCACCGAACCTACTGCTGAGACGATCATCCGCGTTTGCACCAGCCCAAGTTGCTCGGCGCGCGGCGGGAGAGATGTTCATCAGCAAATTTTGCATCAGCTTGATTTGCTCGAAGACGGCGCAACACCCGATGGGAAATACTTTGTTGAGGAGGTGCAATGTTTGGGATTATGCGACAAAGCCCCCTCTGCCCTAGTGAATGGAACCGCTCTTGGGGATATAACGCCCAAAAAAGTTTTTACCCCACAAGATGAATTAAAAACAAATATTTACGCCAAAGACCCCGTTATCACGCAACATATAGGCAAAGTCGATCCCTTTAGCCTAAATGATTATCTCGCTCACGAGGGTTTTCTCAGCTTCCCCAATGCCTTGCAAATTGGACCCGAAAAAATGATCGAGTGCATGGCTGATTCAGGCATTTTGGGACGTGGCGGGGCATCTTTTCCCACCAAGATGAAATGGGAGGGCGCGGCGAAAGCAGAAGGTGAGCAAAAATATATCGTCTGCAATGCCGATGAAGCCGAGCCCGGCACCTTCAAAGATCGCATCATTCTCGAAAATGACCCCTTTGCTGTGCTCGAAGGGATGCTGATTGGCGGCTACGCCATCGGCGCGTCGAAGGGATATATTTACGTACGTGGCGAGTATCCCAAAGTACAAAAGACTTTTCAAGCCGCGATTGAGACCGCTCGCGAAGCTGGCTATCTCGGCGAAAATATCCTTGGCTCTGGCTTCGATTTTGATATCGAGTTACGCTCTGGTGCGGGTGCGTATATCTGCGGTGAAGAGACCGCGCTCTTTGAATCCATTGAGGGCAAACGCGGCTTCCCGCGTCTGAAACCTCCCTTCCCGACCACGCATGGCTTATTTCAAAAACCGACCGTCATTAACAATGTCGAGACCTTCGCCAATATCTCGCTCCTTTTCCGCATCGGTGTGGATGCCTATCGCAGTTACGGCAGTGAAAAATCGAGCGGACCTTGGCTATTCAGTGTTTCGGGTGATATTGCCAAGCCCGGCATTTACGAAATCACCACGCCGACCACCTTGCGAGAATTGCTAGAGCAAGCCGGTGGCATGAGAGATGAGAAAAATCTTCAAGCCATTTTGCTGGGCG
>JABGQU010000018.1 GCA_018648605.1 Anaerolineae bacterium
TGCTGCATCAGACGCGGATCGCGCCAGAGTTCGAAGAGATCGGGTTCCAAATCCCAGGGTTCGAGGGAGGAGAGTCGCAGGCGCGGGGCAGTAGTCTGTTCGAGAATGGATTTAATTAACTCGGAGAGTGGCAACTTCAAATCAGGCGCGTGCCGGAAATTCTGTCCCCATGAGCCGAGATGTACGCCTGTAAGCACAATCTCTTTTGCGCCACCATCCAGCGCAGATCTCACATCCGCAAGAATTTCATCTATAGAACGAGAATGCCCTTCGCCGCGCGCGAGGGTCGTGATACAAAAAGTGCATTCGTTATCGCAGCCATCTTGCACCTTGATAAAGGCGCGCGTGCGGGAGCGTAGGCCGGGCAAGGGGATGCGCTCGAGGGGTTCAAGGTCGAAAGTTTCAGAGGGGATATTCAAAAAATCAGAAACAAGATTTTCTTTTTCATCATTTAAAACAACTCGATTGGAAAGCTCGGCGGCTTTTTCCGGCTCCATCGTCACCCAACAACCGGTGGCGATGATCTCATCAATGCCCGCATTTTTTGCGCGCCGAATGACTTTGCGCGAATCTGCCGCAGCTGCGGAGGTGACAGTGCAGGTGTTGACGACGGCTAAATCAGCGTCCTCAGCAGCACCGACGATCTTATGCCCCGCTGTACGGAATTGCTGCGCCATTCTTTCTATTTCTGCCTGATTGAGTCGGCAACCAATGGAGTCGAGGAAGATTTTCATAGGGGCTGATTTTATCGCATTTTCAGGGAAGAAAGAAATTTGCGGATTCCCAGAAGTGAAGTCAACTATGCAGGGCGGGTCTGAGCCTCAGCGCCAATTATTTAATCCGTGAACCAATCAGGGTTAAGTTGAATACTGCCATTCGGCTCAACAATGACCAAGCCACGCCCATCCTCTGCCCGCCAGACGGTTGAGCCATCCAGCCATTGATTGACGAAGAGCCAACTACTCATCAAGGCGTTATCGCCAAAGGCAAGCTTGGCTGCTGCCGCCAGCACGATCTGATACGGAGGCTCATCGGGCAACTCCAGCTCACGCGAGATCATAGCAGCGCTTGTTCCGATCAGCGCGGCAACTTTTTCATCCAGCGCCACATCCCAGCCGTCGCCAATTGGTTCGGTGGTAACTTTGCCGCCGCATTCATTGCAGAGCCAAAGACCATCTTCGTCGATGGTTAACTTGGGCTTTTTCGCGTCAGCGGGATCGGGCAGCTCGTGTTCAAAGCGTGCGCAAATATCACAATATTTTTCTTCTGGCATCTGTTATTCTTTTTATTTCTTCGTTATGCCTAATAAACAATTTAGATGTGCAATGCGTCCGAGAGGATGCTTTTAGAATCAAGAAATATCCTCATAGCATTAATTCTATCGCATTTTATGAACACGGATGACACAGATTTGGCGAATTTTCGCGGGTAAATAAAAGTACAGGGGCGAGCCTTAGGTTCGCCCTTGCCTTTACCCAAGGATAAAATTTTACTCAGCAGCGTATCTCCAAGTAGTCAACTTCATATCATGTGGGCCATCCCAGCCATCTTTCAAAAAAAGATACAATTTGTTTTGTAACTTACTAAACAATGCTTTGTAACAAACATATATCTCATTGGTAGCAACAAGTTCGGTTTCCATATGTCTTGCATGAAGAGGAATAGGATATCTACCCCAATAAGTTATGGATTCATTAATCATACCCAAAAATATTTTTTCATCAGAAGTCAGTTCTATTTCAGACACACCATTAAACAAAGTTTTCAACTTGTGATGCTTTAGCTTTTTGCCAAGTTCTCCATTTGCTACCAGAGAAGGCTCTTGAGCGACCAATAAACCTTTTATTAGATTTTCAATGCTCAATGCCGCCAGCAAGATGAATGTTCGTGACATAAACGATTTTCGTGTAAGTCCATCTTTCAGAGGATGCGAAAAGGAACTTACCTGCTCCTCTCTATGTTCCCAAAGAAGCAACGCTGCATCATACAACTCTTGAGCATAATCATCCCATTCAGTTGGAGATGCTAACATTACAAACTTTTGATTCTCAGAGAAATCAGCAGCAAACCCAACATTCCCCATTTCGCCCATGTTTTATTCCTGCCCTCTTGCAATCTTCTTTTGCAAGTGTTCGGGCCATTTTGAAATATCGTCTGATGGGTAAATTTCCATCGGAGGGCCGTTTTGGGTGAGCAAGTCTTTTGTTTTGCAATCAAGGATATTCGCAGCAGCGGCTAAACCAGAACGAGTTGCTCCGGCAACGCCATGACTGAGCGTACTTGCACCACACATATATAAACCATCAATCTCAGTTCTGATCGGGAAAGCACCCGGCCCAACTTGCCTGCGACTCTTGGAGATCCCATACAGGTTGCCGCGTGTGGCATTGATGTAATGGTCGTTCGTCAGCGGGGTTGCCAAACTCCAATAGACGATATGTTTGCTAATGCCCGGCACATGCCGCTCAAGCTTTCTAAAAAGTTTTTCAGCCAACTCTTCTTTCTCAGCTTCGTAGCCGGCAGGGCGGTCGCCTTTTTTAGAATCAGACCATTTTTCAAAGGCTTCATAACCGACAAAAGCAAAGGCCTCGCAAGTATGATGCCCGGAGTGCATCTTCGAGGGATCTTTGAGCGTCGTCACGGTCAAGAACATCATCGGTGGCTCGTCAGCGGTCAGGGTGTGGTCGGTCAGACCAAGCTTGTACTGCCCATCTACGTCTTCGTTGTCGTAGAACCAGAAGTTACCAGAATCCAGCCCGGCTTCGCGCAAATCCATATCCACTGCAAAGAACAAGCTCAGGGCTGAGACCGAATACGTCACTCTATCCAGTTTATTGACCAGCTTTTTGCTGAGGAATTCGCGTCCTATCAATTTGCCAAAGGTGACTTCCGGATCCGCATTTGAGACGACGTTTTTCGCGTGGATAATTTCTCCGTCGGATAGCTTGATTCCAATCACTTTGCCGTCTTCGAGCAGGATCTTTTCTACAGGCGTTTTGAGACGGATCTCACCCCCGGCTTGCTTCAGCTCCCGAAGAAATGCGCGGGGAATAGCAAAAGCCCCGCCACGCGGAAAATATCCACCGTTGAAATAATGATGCAGAATGCCCGCCTGCACAAAAGCGGAGACTTCGGAGGGCGGCATGCCATGATCGCCAGCCTGCCCGCCGAGAATGCCCCGCAAAACGGGGTCGGTGATGAAATGCTCGATAAAATCCTGCCCGGAGCGAGTGGCCCAGCGCATAACAGATACTGCACCGCCCGCTGCCTTTACTGCACTAGTTGGGTTTTTGACCTTGCCCAAATTGCCGAGACCTGTAACCAGCTTTTCGGCCATGTCGATATAGCCATCAATACCCTCAGCATCATGCGGGAAATATTCCTTCAGCTTGGCAACAAGATTTTCTTTGCCTTTGGGAAAATCATATTGTTTATCACCGATAACGATATGGTCGTAGCCATCCGGATTGAGTTCGCAAAATTCGATATGTGCAGAAACGCCCAAGCCTCTATAGGTGCGGTCGAGAGAACCGCCCTCTCCGATCCCGCCGATGTAGTGCACGCCCGGGCTAAAACGATACCCATTAAGAGTGAAGGAATGCGTCCAGCCGCCGGGTTTGCCGTGCTGTTCGCAGACGAGCACTTTTTGCCCGGCTTGGGCGAGCGCGACAGCGGCGGTTAGTCCGCCTGCGCCTGAGCCGATAATGATGGTGTCGTATTCTTGAATTGACATTAATAATTCCTCTTTTAGTAGTATCAGTTTACGCAAATTTTCTCTATCACTTTACACGTTTTCACCCATATTTTATCAACTAGAACAAGATACCCACTCACCAAATTGAACACGATCAGGATCTATACCCATTAAAGTTTCAATATCGTGAGAAGAAGGGGTTAAATCTTGTTTTAATTCAGGGGAAGGTAAAGAAAGGTTGTTTTTAAGTCGTTCACTTACATGAAATGTTAATCTCGAAATCGCTCTATTTGAATTTTCAGGAGACGAGTCAACGTTTCCTTCTGCCAGACGGTGTGCTGTGTGATCCTTAATTCGAATGATAACAATACCATCTTGAATCTTGAAGGGTTTACCTATATCTAATTGAAATTTCCACAAAAAATCATAGTGTTGATGTACAGGACCAATACCAACAGGTCCATAGTCAAACACGAGATTAAATCTTCTTAGTTTCGAGTTATTCTTATCGCCCAAAGGTTTTTTATGAAAAACGGCTTCACCTTTGATAGGGAATGCTATTAATCTGTCTTTTTCCTTACGGTCTATAACACTTGCTAAACGTTTATAAAATCTCTCAGGAGGCATTGCTCCGGCTTTTACATCCACATATTGAATATCCCCCAAAGAGAACCAGTTTTCACCTTTCAACAAAAGCGGAAAGAAAGGTTTTCGCCGTTTCTCGGCATGAATTCTTTCACGTCCCACCCATTGCGACTCCGCGGCGTTCTTCGACATCACGACAACGTAGGCATCGCAAATATCAATAGCTTTTTCGATTTCTTCTGGCCATTTATCGCCATAATCAATACGGTGGTCAATCCAAACATCAAAACCCTCATCAATGAGCTTCTTTTCGAGTTTTTCGACGTATTTTTTATCTTTGTGGCTGTAGCTAATGAAGATGTGGCCCATATGACTTTCCCGATTTTTTCGTTACCAGAATGGCGCAATTATAAAGGATAAATAAAACGAAATGCGTATACCGGCTAAATGAATTTCACTTTGGTACAATCATTCAAACCAAAACATAAAGGAGCCTTCCTATGCAAACCAATAAATCACGCAACTTCCTTTTCATCATGTTCGGCGCATTATATTTCGTTCAAGGTGTCATTCAGGCCTACCAACTCAACTTCTTCAAGCCTCATCTGGACGGAGTCGGCATCGAAGCAGACCGCATCGCAACGCTGGCGGGGCTGGCATTAGTCCCCTTTATGCTCAAATGGCTCTTTGGTATCCTCAGCGACCGCGTCAATCTCTTTGGCAAAGGCTACAGGATGCCCTATATGATCATAGGGATAATCCTCTCCGCCTTTGCCTTTGGTTCTGCTTTTTGGATCAATCCCGCCGATCAATTTGGCGCAATGACAGTCATTATTCTTGTGGGCGTTTCAGCCATGACTTTATTTGACGCAACTGCTGATGCCCTTGCTGTAGATATAACCACACCAGAAGATCATGGTCTCGTACAAAGCGCGATGACAGGCGGCAGAGCAGCCGGTTTTATTATTCTCTCGGCTGTTTTCGGTCTCGTCGCTGCACGTTATGGATACTCGGCGATCTTTCTCGTTATGGGTGTCATTATTTTATTCCCACTCATTATGGTTTTCCAAGTCAAAGAACCTGAACAACGCGCCCAGCGTGAAAAATTTGAATGGGGTGCCTTCAAACAACTCATCCGCCCCAATTATTTGGTTTATATCCTCTTCATCGTCTTGGCATGGACAACTTTCCAAGGCATAGATGGCTTAGTTACACTTTATATGAGCAGCGAGCTAAAGATCGGCCCCGAACTCATCGGACGATATGGCATGTTCAAAGGCTTGGGGATGGTCATCGGCGCGCTCATTTTAGGCTGGTCAATCAATAAAATAGGTATCAAAAATGCGGCACTCAGCACTGTCTCGATGGTCACCGTAGGTGGGTTTATCTTCAGCAAAACCACTAATCTTAACGCAATCCTGATCGCTGCCGTTCTCTGGGGCGTTGTGGTCGCCTTTCATTGGACCGTCTACGCAACCTACTCCATGGGCATCACCGACAAACGCATCGCGGGCTCGATGTTTGCCATCCTGATGACAGTCGGCAATATCGGCATCGGTGCAGGCGAAGCTCTCGCCACTCGCTTTGTGGACGACCTCGGCTTCTCCGGCGTTTTCAGCACAATTGCCCTCATCAATCTGGTACTCATTCCTATCCTCTTCTTTGCTCTACGCGGGCTTCAAAAAGAAAGAGAGAAATTTGCTGGATAAAAAGCCTCGGCTCGCACTTGACCTAAACTTGCTTCCGCTGGTCAACATTTTCACGGCGTGGACATCTTTTTGCTAAAAATGCCAATAGTGCGTTGCATCTGCTTTTAGATGCGTTGCACTACGAGTTCAGCCAGTACTCTTTGCTAACCCAAACTGCAACGCATTTTGCAAATGCAATGCAGTTTTTCTTCTCGCCAAAAGAGAAGCTCACCATCAGCAACCAAGCCCAAATTAAGTGCGCAGCAGCTTTTCATCCACAAAAGAAGGATAAAGAATGACAATTCCTATCTACCAAAAACCCGTTGAACTCTTACAAAATCTAATCCGCTTCGACACAACAAATCCACCCGGCAACGAAAAAGCGATTATCACCTATCTCAAAGAGATTATTGAAGATGCCGGTCTAAAAACCACGATCTTGGCAAAAGACGAGAACCGCCCCAATCTCATCACACGCCTGCCAGGACGCGGGGACGCGCCACCGCTCCTGCTCTACGGGCACGTAGATGTAGTAACCACTGTAGGCCAAAAATGGACGCATCCGCCCTTTGAAGCCCTCATCGCAGACGATATGATCTGGGGGCGCGGCGCGCTGGATATGAAGGGGGGCATCGCCATGATGGTTTCAGCAGTCTTGCGCGCTCATGCCAGCGGAGAAAAACTACCCGGCGATATCATTTTGGCAATTCTGCCAGACGAAGAAGTCGGCGGCGATTTTGGGGCACGTTTTCTGGTAGAAAACCATGCCAATCTCTTCGAGGGCGTGCGCTATGCTCTCGGCGAAGGCGGCGGTCTGACCGTTAACATGGGTGGAGAGAAATTTTATACCGTCATGGTCGCCGAAAAGCAAATGTGCAGTATGCGCGCAACCGTGCGCGGTCCCGCTGGACACGGCTCCATGCCCAGACGCGGCGGCGCAACTGCCAGGTTAGCCAAAATGCTCGACACGCTGGAAAATAAACGACTGCCCGTTCATATTACATCGGTCACAGAGAAAATGCTCTCTACAATAGCAAATTCTCTCTCTTTCCCAACCAATTTGGGCATCAAAATGTTGCTCAACCCGACCTTTACAGATCGCATCTTGGACGCACTCGGTGATAAGGGCTTGATCATTAACCCGCTGCTGCATAATACCGTCAGCCCCAATATCATTCGAGGCGGAGAAAAGATCAACGTCATTCCTGCTGAAATATCGGTAGAACTCGATGGTCGTCTTTTGCCCCAATATACGCCCGATGATATGCTGGCTGAGTTAAGAGAATTATTGGGAGACGAAGTTGAGTTGGAAGTCACCAAATATGACAAGGGTGCGGGCGAGCCAGATATGACTCTTTACCCCTTATTGGCTGATATTTTGAAAAAAGCTGACCCAAGTGGCACGCCAATCCCCATGTTGTTGAGCGGCGTCACAGACGGACGTTTCTTCTCCAGAATTGGCATCCAAACCTATGGCTATTTACCAATGGATATCCCACCAGAGCTAATAGATACAATTCATGCCGCGAATGAGCGCGTCCCCGTTGCAGCGATGGCGTTTGGGACAAATGCGATTTCGGAGGTGTTGAGACGCTTTGGAGAATAAGGAAATAGCATTATTGTTGCCCACTGATTTTAAAGAATTCACACGAGTTTTTGATTAACAAATAAGAGCTGACAGGTTTTGAAAACCTGTCAGCTCTTTTATTTTCATGAAAGTGCATCCATGTGATAGAAAAACTCCCGCAACAATTCAGGAACGATCCACGCATATTCAGGACGCATTATTTCATCCATCTGAGTAATGCTTTCTTTCCATGCTATTGTTTTGACAATCGAAGAAACTGGTTTTGAAAGATCATAAGCCCTAAATAAATCATCCTTAGGCGCATATTTCTCAAAGGGCTTTAAGTAAATATCAAGCAACTCAGCCATCTCTGGTGTAAAAACATATTCATCCAGATCGAGCGACATTTCAATACTAACGAAAAAAGTACGCAAAGAAACGAAAGGGTGCGTTATATCGGCATCACCCCAATCAAAGAAGGTAATACGTCCGTCTTTGACCAGCACATTGGCATCATGAAAGTCGCCATGATTAAGCGATTCGGGGATTCCAACAGCAGCTAAATCGGCGCAAACTTGCTCAAATTGAGATTCTAAAGCTTGACACTTCAAAAACTCATCAGAACTCAAACCTTTCTCCTGTCCAAGCATCAGACTTTCTTTATCAGCAAGCAGTTCCGTGTAAATCAAAGGCAATGATGCAAGACGACGATCTGGAATGCCTGTGTTCAACATCTCATCAAGGTGTTCAGAAAGCCCGATCTGCAACTCGGCGTAACGTTGGATAACCGGCACCCAAGGTTTGATATCCTTCGTTGGACGGATCAATGACCGTAACTGTTCACCCGCATCTCGCATCAGCAACCAGCCATTTTTGGCATCGATAGCGATGAGCTGCAGCATATCATCCGGATACCATTCAGCAAGTTTCTCGGTCAATGCAATCTCGCTTATTGACTCTGGTGCAACAGCCTTGAAGAATATTTCCCCTTGATCAGATTCTACCGACATCACCGTCGACCAATGGCGGATATGCGGCTGTTCGATCTCGCCGGTTAATTGGAAGCCATTTCGCTCCGCTCCAGTGCGTATCCAGGCGTGAACTTTCTCCTGCCAAGTCGGATCATTCCAGAGCAATTCAGTTTCTGCCATTATTTTTCCTTCCTGCGAATATGCCAAACAACTTTTCCTTGCACCTTGTCTGGATTCACCGGTCCCAAACGGCGGCTATCAAGACTATTTTCGCCCGTCCCGACCACATAGATACCTTGTTCCGTGATCTTCTCCACCCGCTTGATGAGCGTCCCGTATAGCTGGTTGTGAAAGACGATCACATCATCCACTTTGGGTTGAGATGTGCGCAGAATGAGTACAAAGTCTCCGTGCTGATACTCAGGAGACATACTATCCCCTTGAATGCGCAAAACCTTGAACATGAGCCTTACCTCTCCAACAAAAAAACAATTCACCACAGAGCACACGGAGAGCGCAGAGTTTTTTTCTCTGCTTTTCTTTTCTCTCTGTGCGCTCAGTGAACTCTGTGGTAATGAAAAGTGACTGCCAATTTGAAAATGACAGTCACTTATTTTACCTAGAAAAACGGATCAGCTTAGAGGTTAGGGTAAACCATCTCAAGTGCGGGTGCGTAAGGCGCATTCGCTTTCTTGGTGGCAACACCTTTGGTTTCCCAGAAGATCGCAGAGAATTCATTGATCGCAGCGACAAAAGCGACACCGACTTCGCGGTCTGCGCTTTGGCGGCATGTCGAACCAAGTTGCATGATCTTGTGAACCAACTCGTCCACGTTCGGGTGCTTATCTTTCTTGAAGTAATCACCCCAAATAATACGCACTTCGTGCTTGGCTTTTTCTGCGTGTTCTTCTTTTACGGTGATATAGCGCCCCATGCTGTTCTCATGGGCAACACCATCATGATCTTCAGCAGCCATCAAATCCATCATGCGGACAACGGTCAGTGCAGAGATCTGGGCAGTGCTGGGATCATAGATACCACAAGGTACGTCGCAATGTGCCTGGGCACGTTCAAAAGTAGCTTTCTCGTCAAGCGCTTCAAACAAATGGTAGAACATTATTTTCTCCTTCTTACTTGGTTTCATTCATAATAATTTCATCAAATGGAGGGTATCCCCTGCACAAGAGGAATAATACTA
The DNA here is from genome assembly GCA_018648605.1 of Anaerolineae bacterium. Classification (GTDB taxonomy): domain Bacteria; phylum Chloroflexota; class Anaerolineae; order Anaerolineales; family Villigracilaceae; genus Desulfolinea. Next base: position 9,704 of record JABGQU010000018.1, read on the forward strand.
ATAAAGATAAATTTTGTCAACAAATTCATAAATATTATTATAAATTTCATATACTTCGCAACATCTCAACATGAATATATTCGCCCACTCGTATGAGTAAACTCACTCATCCTCCTCTTTCAAAATGAGGTAGAATAGGGGCGTTCGCTTGAAATAATCGTTCCTAAGAGGAGAAAAATATGACTCACATTATTACCAGTTTGTGCCTACGCGACAGCGGCTGTGTGGAAGTCTGCCCTGTTGAGTGCATCGTCCCCGGCACCCCGCAAGAAGAGTATCCTTGGTTCTATATTGACCCTGATACCTGCATCGACTGCGGCGCCTGCATTCCAGAGTGCCCTTACAACGCTATTTTTGTTGAAGATGAAGTTCCTGATCCTTACGTTGCTGAAGGCGGCGAATTCATCTCCCGCGTTGGTCTTACCGGTCACTACGAAAATACCGATCACCACGGAAATCCTGTTGTTCTCGAAACCGCTAAAAAACTCGAGGCTGGTGAAGAAGTTGATCTCACCGCAGATATTCAACCTAACTACGACTACTTCGATGGTGGTCCTGGCTACGAATAAAACGAAATAAACGCAAAGAGCCGTTCGTAAGAGCGGCTCTTTTTGATTTAAGCAGCCGCCCACCAATCTTTCCCCTCTTCGTAACCAAAATTATTCAATCTTTCGCGGATAAGTTTCCGCGCCCCACGTGACCCGACACTTGCCAGCAGCGCAGGGTTTTGATACTGCCCCCAGCATTCTGCCAACGCATCCGGCGCGATGATCGGTTTACCGCGCCGCGTGCGCCCGATCTTCTTCGGGTCTATATCCACAAAGGCCACCAAGGGCACATCTTGCCGCTCAAGCTGCTTTGCCAATCTGCGTCCCATCATCCCGGAACCCCAAATGATGACCGCATCCCGTCCTTTGAGCGGACCGAGCGCGAGATAATAGGCTTTCGCGCGTAAAAAGTTTTCCAGCGAATAACGGCTATCGGTATGCGTGATCCGTTCGGGGTGTTCGCGCCATTCGTGCAAAACTTCGGGGATCTTGGCGAATTTCGCGCCAGCCAGATACATCCGCAAATAGAGATCATAATCTTCGGGGAAACCGCGTTCTTCATAACCGCCCATCTTCAAGAGCCACTCACGCCGAAACATCACACTGGGATTTGGCAAAGGGCTTTCGACAAATATCTCACGTTTGATCTCATCGTCTGTCACAAGCGAATTTAGCCAGCGAATATAGACCTGAAAACCCTCGCCAACATCGCTTTCAGGGAAAGCTTTAACTAGCGAGCTAATCAACGCATAATCTGGATTCGCTTCAAGGAAGGCAACCTGTTTCTCAAGACGCTGCGGATGCGCGCGGTCATCTGCGTCCATTCGGGCAATCGTTGGGGCAACGGAAGCAAGCATCCCGGCGTTCGAGGCGGAGATGACTCCGCTATGGGGCTGGGAGATGACTTTGAAACGGGGATCCTTTCTCGCCCAATCACCCAGTATCAATCCTGTATGATCTGTTGAATCATCGTCCACGGCAATCACTTCAAAATCGGATAATGTCTGTGCAGCGAGACTCTGAAGGGTTTCTTCGAGGGTTTTTGCGGCGTTATAACAAGGTAGAATGACAGAGGTTTGGGGGCTTTTCATCTGGCTATTTTATCAGCCGAATCAGGTATAATGCCAATTGTGAATAATTAAACAAATAAAAGGAAAAGTAAATGAAAATCGTAACCGATTGCGCGGCAGACTTGTCTGCGCAAGAATGCAAGGAACTCGGCGTGGTGGAAGCCCCGCTCTTTATCCAATTCCCCGAAGGCGAGATCAACGCCACCGACATTACCCCCGATGAATTCTATGATCGCCTTGAGGCAATGCGCCCTGCTATCCCGACAACGGCACAACCTTCTGCCGGCATTTTTCAAAGCCTGTATGAAAAACTGGCAGAGACAAAAGAGCAGGTTCTTTCGATCCATATCTCTTCTGGTTTAAGCGGCACACTCAACTCTGCCATCACTGGCGCAGCGCAACTGAAAGAGAAAATGGTCTCCACTGTGGACAGCATGACGCTCTCTGGTGGGCAACGCTTTCAGGTTTTAGCTGCCGTAAAAGCTGCCAAGGCTGGCTGGAATTTGGACACGATCAAAGAGCGCTTGGATGCGATCCGCGCGAAGACCGAAGTGATCTACACGCTCGAAACACTCGAATATTTGGCACGCGGCGGACGCATTGGCAGAGTGCAGGCTTTGGCTGGCTCATTGCTCAATATCAAGCCCGTCATCCGCGTTGACCGCAACGATGGAAAATACACCACGGTTGGCAAGGGGCGCACCGTAAAGAAGAATGTAGCCATGATGGTCGATCATCTCTCAGAGATGTATGGCAACGTTCCGCTTTGGGCAACCGTTTTGCACGGACGCTTTGAGCAGGGTGCCGAGATGATGTCGAGTTCTTTGCAGGAGCGTTTGAATATTGCGAAACTCGAAGTAACGCGTATCTCGCCTGTTTTGGGCGTGCACACGGGACCTGGCATTGTCGGCGCAGCAATTTTGCCGATGAGCTTGATCGAAGATTTGCTCTAACTAATAGAACGCGGATTTTTCAGATTTAGCAGATTTACGCTGATTTAAAAGCAAACACCGAGTATTTAAAAATACTTGGTGTCTTTTTATTTTTCGTGAGTGTTACTCTTCCCTAACTTTTCCATCTATTGCAAGCGGTTCATCTTCAACAACTTCAGCTTCGATCATAGGAGGGGCATCTTCTTTGCCTTTCAGCATCTGCATCGTCCCCAACGTCCCGCCCAAAAGCGGAACAATTGCAGGCAGCGGCGTCGGGATGCCAGTCAGCACGCCAACCAACATCCCTTTGCCGATCGCAGCACCCCAATTATCCTTGAAGCTATGGCGCTGGATTAAAATACTGGGAATCGTCAAAGCTGCGCCAACCGCAACAGAAATAGGCCAGCTCAGCTCGAAGGTAAGCGTTTCTGCACCGAAAAGCATCATATCGACTGCGAACATGCCAAATCCCACAAGGGGATGCAAACCAAAAGATTTCGAAAGTTTTTTCAGGGCGTCCATTATTCTCCTCGACTCTTTATTTCTTCTTTGTCTTCTTTTTCTCACGATAAGCCAAAGTCTTTTCAATATACCCAGCCGCATCGGGCGTTTTACAACTCGTTTGACCATGATCGACTTCAACTTTGCCAATTTTCTCCGCGCTCTGCATCGCGCGCGCCGTCAACAGTGAGTTACGAATGCCGATCGCGATCAGGGCATTATTCATTCCATCTCGTACGCGATTTTTGCGCTGATGGATTTCCTTTTCGATCCGCTCTAAATAAGCAATAAAGTATTTATCCGGCAAAGCCGCATCATGCTGCGCAATATTTGCCAACAAATGCCAGCCCGCACGGCCGATCCACTCCGCGTCAGAAAGTGTCCACACTTCCATTTTTTCCTGCGAAAAAGCTGTACGCGCGATCAGGCTGGAGAACTCATCACATTGAACGTAATTATTTAAATCCTGCACCCAAGTTTCAGCAATTTCAGCATCCATTTTTTGGGGATCAGCGATCATAGCCGCCAAAAGACGCGCTTCATGATAGCCGGTTCTCCATAATTTCAATGCAAGTTCGTGTTCGCCCTTGTATTCTTTTTGCTTCTGGCGAAGAAACTTAAAACTGACCCCGAACATTTGCGTCCCCACCCCATGCCGCGCATAGACCTTTCGGTTTTGTGCCGTACCCGCTTCTTCAAGTTCCTTGAGAATTTTTTCAGCAGTCATTATTCCTGTCCGCGCAAATCAACAACATCCTTGCCTGCTAATTTCTCTCGAATACGATCCGTAACGATCTCCAGCGCCTTTGGCTGGTTGACGTAATCGAGGTCATCGGTGCGGATCGTCAGTACCGGGCACAGGTCGAAGTGAGCAAGCCACTCGTCATAGAAGGAATCGAGCAGCGAGAGATATTCGGAGGTGATACCCGTTTCCATGCCACGCGCGCGCCGTTCGATGCGTTCCATTAAAACATCCACAGGCGCTTTCAGGTAAACGAGCAGATCGGGGCGCGGCAAACCTTCTACAACGAGATTGAAGAGACGTCGATAAGATTGATAATCACGCTCATTGATATTATTCAGATGGTGTAGAGCGCGCGCAAAAATATAATTATCTTCAAAAATACTGCGGTCAAGAATGGAGGAACGAGCATCTTGAGCAGCTTCTAGGTATTGCTCTGCGCGATGACCCAAAAAGAAAACCTGCAAATGAAATGACCATTTGCGCATATCATCATAGAATTCTGAAAGATAGGGATTATCCGCCACCGATTCAAAATCGGTACGCCAGCCAAGACGGTCTCCCATCCGTTCTGTAAGCGATGTTTTACCAACGCCAATATTTCCGGCAACGACAACGAGATGTTTTGTCATATTTTTTCTCCTTGTGTATATCTTACCGCAAAGTTTTATTCATGCGCATTTTTTAATAAAAAACAGCTCCGGTCTATGAAAATCAGAGCTGTAATTATTTACCAAGCAAACTAAATCGTAGGTGCTGGTTCAACGACAGGGTCAGGATTATGCATTTTATGCAGAATAACAAACCCAAGCGTGGCAAGCAGCCCGATAAATCCGCTGACGATCCAAAGCATATTCGGATTCGCGCTGTCGAGAAGCAACCCGGCAAAATAAGGCCCGATCGCAAAGGCAATTCCCCAGGTAAGCCCTGAAACCGCCATATAACGTCCACGCATATCTTCGGGCGCAAAACTCGCCACCAGCGATTGCTGGAAAGGGGCCACGACCATTTCTCCAATTGTGATAACGATCATCGCGGTAACAAAGAGTGAAAAACCACCGATCAGGGCATACATGGCAAAACCAATCGCGTAGAGGAAAGTGCCCAACGCCATCATAAGCAGAGGCTTCTGCTTTTCAAGCCGACGCGTAAGCCAGAATTGAAGCGCAACAACAATGACGGCATTAATGCTCAACAAAGAACCATAACCGATCTCTGGCAGACCACGATAATCTCTCAAAAAGACTCCGAGCGTTGAGTTCATATTCATGTATACAAGCGTCATCATGATCGTGACGCCAACAAAGAGAACGAAGGGCGTATCCCTAAAAACACGACCATACCCTTTGAAAGTTTGTTGCATGGTTTCAGGTACTGCATCCGGGTCACCTTGCGGTTTTGTCTCAGGCAAAGCAATGAGCACGATCGCCGCAGCGACCAGGCTGATAACTGCATCTACGATAAAGAGAGTCAAATACGAATGAGCGATCAATAAGCCTGCAATCGGCGGGGCAATAATGACAGCTACATTGAAAATCACACGAATAATGCCATAGCCTTCGGCGCGTTTTTCTTCGGGCAGTAAGTCTGCTACAACCGCTTCGTGCGCAGGTCCACCGATACTGGATAGCGTGCCAACAATAACCGTAATCCAAATAAAAAACTCAAGCGATGGCGCAAAACCCATCCCAAGGGCGCTGACGGACGAAAGCACAAGACTCGCAATGATCACACCTTTGCGTCCCATGCGATCCGTAATGGCTCCACCAATAGCACTTCCTACGAAACCTGAGACAGAGAAGATCGCAAAGAGAATACCAACGGTGGACATGGTAAGGTCAAATTTTTGCGTGAGATAAAGCGCGAAGAAGGGATAGAGCATGAAGCCCCCCAAGCGATCTATAAAGACGATAATATTATATGTCCAAAAGGCGCGCGGGTACTCGCCATAAACTTTCTTTGCGTTTTCCAGTAAATTATTCATATTCTCCAAACCTTAAACGGTTTCTAATGTGCCTTTGCGCTTCGCCTGAAGCTCAAACCATTTAAAGAGCATATAACCCAACCAACCGTAAATGAGACCGATACCAATTTCACTCATCAGCATCGGCGCGACTTGGCTAAAGCTGCCGCCTGCGATCAGGATGCGCGCAGAGGCAATCCCTCTGGTCAGTGGCAGGATTTGAGAAAAAGCCTGCATCCAATTAGGCAGCGTATCCAGCGCAACATTTGCACCGGAGAAGATCAGTAGCAAGAAATAGACTGTATTATTCACGAACATTACATTTGCGGTGATGAGACTAAGACATCCCATCAGGAGCCCTAGCCCACAAGTGCTGATCGTTGTGACGAGAATCGTCAATCCCAGTGCAGACATATTTGTCTGTGAGAAATCAACACCAAAGAGGAGTGCGCCCCACATCAAGGCGATGACCACGCCCAACGCGCCATCGATGATGTGCATGAAAGCACGCCCAAAGAACATCATCAGACGATTGGCGGGTGTGCCAAAAAGATAGGGCAATGTGCCTGCCCATCGGTCGCCACCAATGCTCATCGTCACGCCGAAGATGCCGCTTACGGCAGTGATCTGTATGGCGTTGCCGATCACGTAAAAGTCCACGTTCGATCCGCCGGAGGCGTAACTTCCCAAAAAGGTGAAGAAGAGAATTTGCGCAAGCGGCATCAATATCTTGGATGCGATATAAGTCGTCGGGCGCAGCCAGGCAAAGAGCGCGATATAGGAAAGCATCGTACCTTGCCAGAAAAGTCGGAGATTATTTGCTATCGTTTTCATTGTTATTCTGTCTCCAATGTGGCATCCACGCGCGCTTTATAGAGCATGACCTTGAATAACTTGCTGGCTATAAAAAGGTCGATCACGCTGAAAATGAGCATCAAACCCCAAGCTAAGATCACTTTCTGCACATCGCCCGCACCCGTGGACGTTTCGTGGAGCGCACGCGCTGCCCAATAAGGTGGCAGGATATAACTGATGGGCGTCGTCCAATTCGGCAACAGTGCGATTGGAAAGAGAAATCCCGCCAGGATATAAACGGGGAATTCCATCGCATTTTGCCACTGCTGAATGCCGCGATACATGATGAAAAGCGGTGCGATGACCAAGCCAAAGCTAATGAAGGCGAAAACGCTCAAGAGCACTGAGCCAAGAAAGAGAAGTGGCTCAACCATTTTTAATGTGTAGCCAAAAAGGAGCGCTGCCAACAAATAGGAAGAGGTCATTGAGATCAACGACTGGACAACGTTTGCCAGGTTTTTGCCGAAAATGATCACTTCAAAAGGTGTCGGGATTGCCACAAGCGACTCGAGCGTACCCTGCCAGCGTTCAGCATTGATGCTGTTGCCAGAGATAAAGAGCAGGCTGCTCCAAAGTCCCGTCAGCCCGCTGCCGACGACGACGAACATAGCGTAGTCGCCGCCCAATCCACGCAGCATAAAGAGCGCCAGTACAGCAATGATCATTGGCTGCACGAGAATGGCAAAAAGGATAAAGCTATCGTTCCATTGATGGCGTAACGTAATTTCAGCTACTGTGAGAACGGTGCGCCAATAGACGAAGAGGTTTTTAAAGTTCATACTTGCCCTCCCACCAAACGGACATAGGCATCTTCAAGGGTTGGTTCACGGACAGTGACACGCCCCACGCGCATTCCATCCAGCGCAGCCATTACATCCGGAACTGCTTCTGCACCCAATTTTGTTTGCACAAGCAAAAGCTGACGCTGATCCTGGTCTTTGACTGAAAGCGCATCTACAAAGGGAAGATTGCGGATCTTTTCAACCACCTCTTCGGCAACGCCAAAGGTTTCCACTTCAACGACCGAGAGATCGCTGACGTGTTTCTTCAATGCCGAGGGAGTATCCAATGCAACAATCAAACCCTTGTCGATCACTGCGACGCGGCCACAAAGGGAATCGGCTTCGAACATATAGTGCGTAGTAAGCAAAATGGTTTTCTTTTCGGATTGCAAATTGCGGATGACTTCCCGAAACTCACGTGCGCCAACAGGGTCAAGCCCAATGGTCGGTTCGTCGAGAAAGAGAATATCGGGGTCGTGAAGCAAAGTCCGCGCCACGTGGAGACGTTGCTTCATCCCGCGAGAGTAGCCTTGAACACGTTCATCGCCGCGCCCATTTAAACCGACCATATCCAGCAAATACGGGATGCGCTTCTTCGAGATTTCGGGATCAACATGATAGAGGCTGGCAAAATAGCGTAAATTATCAATAGCAGAAAGTCGCCAATAAAGCCCGCGCTCGCCACCAAAGATAAATCCGATATGCTTTCGAATTTCATTGGCATCTTTGACAATATCCAGGCCTTTAACGCGCACTTCACCAGCGTCGGGAATGAGCAGGGTCGCCAAGACTTTAACGGTGGTTGTCTTCCCTGCGCCATTAGGCCCGAGCAAACCAAAAAGCTCACCCTCTTTGATCTCAAAAGAAACATCATCTACAGCAACAATCTCTTTTGTTGTCCGCCGGATCACGCCAGTCGTGGCACGATAAATTCTCTTTAGATTTTTTACTTCAATGGAATTCATAGTTTTTTCTCACTCTATTAGGAATATATCAATTCTAAAATAATTTACTCGAACACAATCTTTACCCAAATATGCAAATTATCGGGTAACGCTCATTCAGTATACAAAAAAAGGAACCTTCTGTCAAGAACATCTTTTCTTTTTATGCTTATGCGCAAGAAATATCCTTTTAGGCATTGCTCTTTTTAGAAAAACGCTCTATAAATAGCAAAATTTAAAAAGAAAAGAGCCATCCATGTTCCCGTATATCCTACAAGGTCTTACCCTCGGACTTGCAGCCGGTGCACAGCCGGGACCCTTTCAAACCTATATCATCACGCAAACGCTCGCGAATGGCTGGCGCAAAACACTCATTGCAGCCTTCGCCCCACTCGTTAGCGATGGTCCCATTATCTTGTTGGCTTTCTTTGTGCTAAAGCAAATGCCCGATGCTCTGCAACGCGGACTTTATATTGCAGGCGGGCTATTTATCCTTTATTTGTCGTGGTCATCTTTTCAACAGTGGCGCAGCTTCGATGAAAACGCTGAGAAAGAAGTTTCAGAGCAAAGCCTGTGGAAAGCGGCGATGATGAATTTGATCAGCCCGGGACCTTATATTTTCTGGAGCCTGGTTAGCGGCCCCATCCTCCTTAAGGGGTTAGCAGAAGCACCGTCCAAGGGGATCGGCTTTATTGTCGCGTTTTATGGAACAATGATCTCGTTAAACCTCGTGCTTATTGTTCTGGTGGGCGCAGCAAGTAAAATTGGCGAGCGCATTCGGCGCGGTTTGCTTCTTTTCGCATCCATCGCCTTATCCCTTTTTGGCATCTATCAACTTTGGCTCGGCATCGTGGTAAGATAAAAAAATGACCTGGAACCTACACACAACACATATTCAAGACGGCGACCTTGTCCTGCTAGTCGGGCAGCGCCACAAGCATTACATCATCACACTCAAAGCCGGCATGGATTTTCAAACCCATCGCGGCGTTTTGAAGCACGATGAGATCATTGGTCAGCTCTGGGGGACGAAGCTGCAAAGCCACATGGGCAACCCGTTTTACGTTTTTCAACCTTCGCTAGCGGATGTGCTGCGGGAGATGCCGCGCAATACGCAAATCCTATACCCGAAGGATATTGGATTCATCTTCATTACAACGGGAGTTGGCCCCGGATCGCGCGTGCTTGAAGCGGGCACCGGTTCAGGATCATTGACCACAGCCCTGGCATATTCCGTTGGTGATACTGGACAAGTTTACTCGTACGAAGTGCGTAAACCCATGCAAAAACTTGCCCAGAAAAACCTGAAAAGATTGGGTCTACAGGAACGCGTGGATTTCAAGCTACGTGATATTGAAGAAGGCTTCGACGAAACCGATATAGACATGCTCTTTCTCGACGTGCAAGCCCCGCACGATTATATTCCCCAAGCCCGCGCAGCTATCAGACCAGGCGGTTTTTTCGCCAGCCTTGTACCGACTTTTAATCAGGTTGAAAAACTCCTGCTCGCGCTCAATCAGCATAATTTTGCCTTTATAGAGACTTGCGAGATCATGCTGCGCTACTACAAACCGCAACCCGCACGTCTGCGCCCAACAGATCGTATGATCGCCCATACAGGCTTCTTGGTCTTTGGACGCCGCGTAGAAGTTTCCGAAACACCAGATGAGACACCGCCCACGCAGGAGGAAATATGAAAAAGAAAACGCTATTCCTAACCTTAATGATCTTGCTAACGCTTTCTTTAGCATGTAGCCTTGCATCATCTCTTACAGAGAATCAGACTTTAGAAGAAGAAGTTCCCGCAGCAGAAGCAACAGTTGCGCAAGAAGCCACACCCAACGAAGTTGCCCCGCCTGCCACAGATGGTCCCTGTAATAATATTCTTTATCCACTCCTGCCCAGGCAACAGATGATCTACAGAAGCAATAGCTCTGAAGGAATGTCGCAAACGGGCATCACGGTTGCCAGCGTCGATGGAAATTTCGCTACAATGGATATGCTTAACTTGGCAACCGGCATCACGTCAGAATACACCGCAGAATGTGAATCCGGCGCGATCAAAAACTACCCTACAAATACATTAGGCTCCTTAATGGACGATATGGTCGAAGGCACCATAACAATGGACTATGTTTCCGGCTATGTTGCCCCAGCCGAAAAAACCTTTATCGCTGACAACTGGACAACTGCTTGGACAACTGAGTTCGTGATGAACGGAGAGATCACCGTCGAAGACGAGGGCGAATCTGTTACGGTCGTAATCGAGAACTCCCCTGTTGTGGCAAATTGGCAGATCGCTGAAACCGGACAGACCATCACAGTCGAAGCCGGCACCTATACAAATGCTATAAAAGTCACCCGCGAAATGACCGCGGAAGTCAAGCTGGATATGGGCATAATGCAAATGAACAGCACGCTCTTTATCAACTCCACCCATTGGTTTGAGCCTTATATTGGCATGGTCAAAATGGAGATCAACGAGGTCAATGTCGAGGCACAGGGAATGACATTCCCCGTCGCACTAGATGAGACAATGGAATTGATCGAATTCCGCCCAGCAGAATAGGAGCATATTATGCGAAGACGTGGACCCATCCGACGCCCATTTCGACGTGCAGGACCGCAGCGTGTCCCACCGGAATTGCGCCGCGCAAACGAACTCATGGACGCTGGTCACCACGCACAAGCAGCCGTTGCCTTTGAGCAGATTGCCCGCCGCGCCGACGCCCGACGTGGACCGCGCGCACCCCATTTCCATCTCCGCGCCGGGCGCGCCTATATCTTTGCCGGAGATACCCAAAAAGGAATGCCACATCTCAAACAAGGCTTGGCTGCCATCGCTGCAAAAAAACATTGGGAGCCGCTACAAAATTTCGGTCAACGCGCCGTTGATGAATTAAGCGAATTAGGCTATCAAACAGAATCGGACGAGATCGCCGCCTACCTTGCCGAAAAACTCCCAACCGGAACAGCTTCGCCAGCAAAAGCAAGATCCCGCCCAACACTACCAACACATTGTCCTGGCTGCGGCGCACCCTTACGCACAGATGAGGTCGAGTGGATAGACCAGAAAACTGCTGAATGCATTTATTGCGACAGCCCCGTTCGAGGAGAAAATTAAGATCAAGAACATCACTCAAGCCCAAATCGCCGAGTATTTGCGGCGCAGCTATCACGAGAGCGATCTTCCAGCTACCGACGGGTATATTCGTCGTCCACCTAAAGGGGACAAAAAATCGCTAAAATGCGCGGCTGTACTGATCCCCTTAACCTTCTACCAAGACGAGTGGCATCTGCTATACACGCGTCGTACCAATACGCTCAACGATCACAGCGGGCAAGTCTCCTTCCCCGGCGGGCAATGCGACCTCGAAGATGAAACGCACGAGAGAACCGCGTTGCGTGAAGCCCAAGAAGAGATCGGGCTAAAGCCACAAGATGTAGAGATATTGGGAAAGATCAACGAAGTCGTGACAGTCACGCATTATGAGATCACACCCGTTGTCGGTGTTTTCCAATCTCCATATTCTTTTTTTGTTTCTACAATTGAAGTCGGCCGTGTTTTTACAATGCCGCTAAACTGGCTGGCAAACCCACGCCATTATTGGCAATTTCAGCACCCCAAAGCCAATCATCCCACCATCGCCTATCACCCTTTCGACGGGGAATTACTTTGGGGCGCGACGGCACGCATCACACTAAATTTCTTAAAAATAATCGAGCTTATTTAAGAACCTGATACCGTAACAAAACTCCCCCGTCATCCAACTTCTTCAAATCCAGTAAATCCAATTTTTCCCCATCCAGTATCCCTGCGCCGTCGGCGAGGGTGGGCGCGGTTGCGCCGCCAAAGATGAGCGGGGCAATATATGCCTGTATCTCGTCCACCAGCCCGGCGGTGAGCAACGCGGCGTTCATCCCGCCGCCGCCTTCGACCATCAGATTTTCGATGCCCCATTCTTCCAAAAATGCCAGCGCGGCGTTCAAGTCTACGCGTTTTTTGCCGAGGACGCAGACCACTGCTCCGGCTTCGCGCAAAAATGTGAGTTGTTTCGCAGAGGTCTGCTCGGTGGTGAAGATGATGATTTTCCCCGTCCCCGCGCTCAGGAAGCGGCTTTTAACGGTTAATGTCGCGTTTGAGACAATGCCCACTTTAACGGGATCAGGCTCAAATCCGCGTGCGACCCGTTCATCCCGCAGCGCAGCAGATTTGACGGTTAGGCGCGGGTCTTCATCCAAAAGCGTGCGCCCACCGACCAAAATCGCATCGCTTTCTGCGCGCAATCTATCCACTCTATCCCAATCCGAATCGGATGAAATTTTCGCCCCCCGACGAGCAACGTTGTCGATTTTTCCGTCGAGAGTCATGGCAACGTTGATGATGACTTTCATGGGATTTTCCCGAAAAAATCGAGTTGATGGGCGATATATACCAGCGTGCCGCTCGTGATTTGGGCGTGGCGCGCGCTCGCCCAGGCGTCGAGGCGGCGAGGGGCAATCTCTCCGTCACGGAGCAGCGCGCCGTGGACGGTGTTGACGATGAAATGCAGGAAATACGCCTCGTCAGCGGGATAGCCATTTGCCTCGCCGAAAACGACCCAATCGGAGCTGCCCGCTTCGAGAATTTCGCCGCCCGCTTCGCGTAGATGCGAGAAAAGGTGCCGACCCGCGCGGCTGTCGCCAGAGAGTTTTTCGTTGATGATGCGCTCATCCATCGTTTGATGATAGCGCGCGAGAATCTCTTCGTCGTGCGGGATCGCTGGCTCGAAAATGGTCTCGCCATCGAAATTGATGGTGAAATAAAAGTTCCCCTTTGGCTCTAGAAGTTCAAAAAGTTTCGGCAGCGTGGCGGGGATATCGACCAGATCGAGAAAGGCGTGCGCGATGAGCAGATCATATTTTTCGTCGGCGTTGCGGTGCGCGAAAAAGTCAAAAAGGTCTTCTGCCATAAAGCGGATTTCGGTCTGCAGTCCGCCGCGCCACAAGATCAGTATTTCATCTTGCCAGCTTACGACAAAATTATTTTCTTCCGCCCACTCCGGTAAACGTCGGCGGGCTTCGGCGATATTTTCGGGCTGCTCATCGAGGAGCGTATAACGAACATGTTGAAGCGCACGCCGCTCCAGCAGGCGCTCGATCATCGTACCGATGCCACCGCCGATCTCGAGAATTTCGACATCTTCATAAGTATCGAGGGAGGCGGCGAGGGCATTCCAGGCGCGTTGGTTGAGGGCGCGGTTGTCTATGCTTTTTTTGGAGGATAAGTAACGGGGGAAATTGTTATAGTCAGACATAATTTTATTCACAAATAATCGCTAAAGCGATTACTACGAGGGCTTCTCTTTGTAGTATGGGCTTTATCCCTTTAATCTTTTACGCAAAAACGCTCTGATCTTCGCCGCACTCTCATCCCAAGTCGGATGCGCCAAATAGCGTTTGCGTGCGGTAAAACTCATTTGGACGAGCTTTTCGCGGTCATTTGCCAACTCACACAAATGCGCGGCGAGAGTCTTCGCATCATTCGCATCGACAAGAAAACCGTCCACACCGTGGGTGATGATCTCATGCGCGGCGCCATCTCGCCCGCCGATAGCAGGCAGCCCGTAGCTCATCCCTTCAAGGTAGGCGATGCCAAAACCTTCATAAGAAGAAGGCAAAGCCAAAAGATGTGACTCACGCAAAACAGCTTTGAGCGGTTCATCGTTGAGCGCGCCTGTGAAATGGACAGCTTCGTCCAATCCCAACCGCGCAATCTGTTGACGAAGAGATTTTACATATTTTGGCTCCACATCCAGCCTGCCGATAACTTCTAGCTGCCAACTTTCTTCGAGCAGAGCAAGGGCATCTAACAAAGTATGTAAATTTTTACGCGGGATAACACTCCCCAAAAAAGCGATCTTGAGCGGCGTATCCGCGCGTGCCCGCGCGGCAATTTCAGCAGCATCTATTTGCGGATTCAGTCGATTCCCCGCCGGATAAGCAACGACATGCGGGCGAGATTCTCCCAGCACATCTTCAATAACGCCGCGCGTGGTTTGACTGTTAAAGACAAAACTATCCACGCTGCGGAGATAGGCGCGTTCAGGGAGATGATAGAACTTATTTTGCCACGCGAGGCGCAATTCGCTGCTGCGTAAATGATGGACGATAGAAACAATTGGATAACTCACCAGCTTTCGCAATTTTTGGTTGAGAAAGAACAGTGAAGGATGATTTAGTTCATCTTGAATCAGCACGTCGAAACCCGACCCAGTTAATCGTCGCAGGAGCGAAGCGGAGAAGTTATCTCCCAAATGCGCAGCATAATTTCGCCAAGGCAACGAGATAATTTCCACCTCGTCACCCGCATCCCGCAGATGCGTCACCAACTTGCGGTCGTATAAATAGCCGCCGCTGAGCGTATCCAAACTCCCGTAGATCACCAATCCAACGCGCATCAACGCTCCAATTTATAGGCAGCCCAAGCAATCTCATTTTCCCAGAGTTTGACGGTGAAAACAGAAATATTCAGCGCGGCAATCCGCTCGCTCAAGCTCTCGCACAGGATGCGCGAAAAATGCTCGATCGAGGGGTTCAGCCCCGTAAAAGCCGCTAACTCATTCAGCGTTTTATCGCGATATTCCGCCACAAGCGCATCCAAATTGGCTTCGATATCCACGATGTCAACGAGATAACCGTGCTGGTCAAGGCTCGGGCCCGCTAACTGCAACTCGATCACATAATGATGCGAATGAAGCTCATTCTCTGCGCCCCAATCGCCCCCGATCAAAAAATGTTGGGCAACAAAATCCCGTTTTACGGCAACAGTGTACATGGTGTTCCTCCGATTTTGTCATTGAGAGCCGATGCTTTTCGGCGCGGTAATCTCCCTCTTTGTGGTGGAGATTGCTTCGGCGATAAAACTGCCTCGCAATGACAGCTAGTATTTAAATACGATTTGTAAAACGTCCTGCGGACGGGAGTCGAGCATGACATAGGCTTGCTCGGCATCACCAAGCGGGATGCGCGACGAAATCCATTTTGCCGGTTTAACCCGCCCCAACATCTCCCAGACCAAATTAAATCTACGCGATTTATCCCAGCGCGCGCCAAATTTCGGCGCAATCGTGCTCACCTGCGAGCTGATGATCTGAATCCGCTCCCGATGAAAACGCCCGCCCAAATCCAACGAGACAGGTTTCTGCCCATACCACGAACCAACAATCACACGTCCACCAAAACCGACTTTTTCAATAGCGGCATTTAACGCATCCGGCACGCCCGAAAGCTCAAGGGCGAGGTCAAAATCATCCATATCAGCTTCTTTTGGAGCAGATGCCGCATCCACGCCGAGAGCAAGAGCTGCATCTCTCCGCATGGGAACAGGGTCAACAACGACCAGCTTCTCCAGCGGAAATTCTCTCAATAATGCAGTCGTTAGTAAGCCAACAATACCCTGCCCAAAAACAATCACGCGCTCCCCAATGACCGGATTTGCATCCATCACCAAATTGACCGCCGTCTCCATATTCGGCAAAAAAACCGCGTCTTCATCCGAAATATCGTCAGGGATTTGAAAAAGATCGCCCACGGGGGCAACAAAATAACTTTGATGTGCCTGAAAGGAAAAGACACGTTTTCCGAGCCAATCTTCAGATATGCCAACGCCGACTTCTTCCACCACGCCGACTGCCGCATATCCATATTTCAGCGGATACCCACTCTGCTCTTCAAGGGAGGCAATGCTGGCATCTACCGCCATCTCGCGCGGAAATTGACCGCGATAAAAGAGCATCTCTGTCCCCGCACTGATCGCGGAACGCGTCGTCCGCAAGAGGATTTGATCTGCTTTGAGAGCAGGCAAAGTTTCTTCTCGCACAGAAAGTTTGTAGGGGGCATCAAAATAGAGAGCTTGGCGTTTTTTTTTCATGGTTGGAATTATAAGCCCTGCATTGCACTTTTGAGTACGTTACAGGGCGGTTTAGAAAAATATCTTGATTTGCGTAAGTCGCTGTGCAATGCATCAAGTGCAGATGCAATGCACAGCTCTAGAGTGGATTTAAATTCAATAAATGGTGCATTCTTTGCACCTTTGTCTGTAAATACTTCTCATTCTCGGCATTCACCGTTGGCACCATTTCCACGCGCCCGGCAACTGTCACACCCAGTTTTGTCAGTGCATTAATTTTTGCGGGGTTATTCGTGATCAGCCGAATGGACTTCACGCCCAAATCTTCGAGCATCTCTGCCGCGACAGTGTAATCACGCTCATCTGCTTGATGACCGAGCATCAAATTTGCTTCAACGGTGTCGTAGCCTTCGTCCTGCAGATTATAGGCCTTCATCTTCTCAGCCAGCCCAATGCCACGCCCTTCCTGACGCAAATAGATCAAAATGCCAGCACCTTTTTCAGCAATGATCTCCATCGCAGTTTGGAGCTGCTCCCCGCAATCACAACGCTGCGACCCTAAAACATCCCCCGTAAAACACTCCGAATGAACGCGGACGAAAACATCGTCCATACCTGCTACTTCGCCCATCGAAATGCTCAAATGCTCTTTATCATCAAAGGTCTCGAAAACACAAAGTTGAAATTCTCCCGCACTGGTCGGGATGCGCGCACAAACCGCGCGTTTGGCTTCTTTTTTATCAGACATATTTTTCTCCGTACAAATGTGACGTGCTACGCGCGCTCCCAACCCATAAACCAAAGAGTCCAAAGAGCGAGTCGCGCACACGAATAAACAAACTCATACTAACACCAAAAACAGGTTCAAACCCCAACGACTGCATTGCAAAAACCTGCCCCGCTTCGAGTGCGCCCAATCCACCGGGGAGCGGGGTTAGAAATGCCAGTCTTGCAAAAACAATGATCGCCAAAGCGTTGACCAAGCTCACTTCCAATCCTAAAAAGCGTAAGGCGAGGGCATATTCTCCGAATAATAATATCCATTTTAGCGCAGAAAGAAGACCAGATAGAAGGAGAGTGCGCGGTTTATCGCGACAGAAGCTCCCGATCTGAGATTCCACGTTCAGCAGCGTTTGGCGGATCACGCTTGGGGAGGCTTGATTCCGTTTAAGCGAGAGCCTGCCGAATATCCAGGCAAGTGGCGTTTGTCCCATCCACAAAACGATTATATAGCCCAAAAGCAGAATGATCATCCCGGCCATAAAGCCGACGACCGTCCCCGCCATTTCTTGAAAAAAAAGACCTTGCCAGACCACGACCAGCATGGCGATTGCTAAAAAAGTGAAATTTGAGAGCATTTCAAGCAATTTATCGAGACTGACGGAGGTCAATGCAGTTTCTGTGGAAATGTCGTGATTTTTATGCAAAAAATAGACTTGCAGAGGCTCACCACCAAACTGCGGGCCCGGGGTAAAGTAGCCCACCCCAAAACCGGCGAGGCGATATTTAGTAAGCGTGAGATAAGGGATTTTATGACCAAGCGCGCGCAGAATGATCCACCAACGACTGCTAAAAATCAAGATAATTACCCCATTGAGAAGAAGTAATATAGCGAGCGAAAGAAGGCTAAGTTGACTAAGCGCATCCCAAACCTGGGCGAGAGAAATATCGCGCCACGCCCACCAAAAGAGCAGTGCGACAAGTGCCCATAGGATGGTGATGAAAAAAGCTTTCTTACGCATTCCTTTGCTCTCCAGCGCGATTATAGATCAACCACTCTTCTGGCGACCAGAGCGAAAACGCACCTGTGCCTGTAAAAAACAAGATTGTGCCAGCTCCGATCAACAGCATATAAATAAAGCTGTTTTCAGGAATGCTAAATGCCATTCCCGAAGAAATTAGTACAAAGATCGCCCCGAGACGTCCGACCACGCCAAAAAGGAGCATCGGAAGGGCGGCAAAAGAGAGCATGTACCAAAGAAGGCCAAGAAATTGCGAATATTCGCGAAAAATAAGATCGCCAACCATGTGCGTATAAGACCATAAAAACCATACGACAACAAGACGCAACGCGAGCGGGATGATCCGCAACATTTTCAAAGAAGCGATACGAGCAAAGAATGCCGCACCTTTATCTGGGTCGATTTTCCCTGTTACCAAAAACCAATCATAGAGAAAACCAACCAAAAAGGGCAGCATAAAAAGCGTCGCGGCGATGGTCGTGGCTGGTGGCGAAAAGACTGGTGCAAGCATGGAAACAATAAAGCCCATCTGCACGCCAGCGAAAATCCGTCGCCGAAAACTATGCGGCAATTCTGTATTTTCTTTACCTTGTTTTTCTCGCCACCATAAGCCTGCCAAAAAGATATATCTCGCCAAGCCAACCGGTAAATACCAGATCGGCACCTGACCATACCAAAAGACGAGCAGCGTCACAATCAGCACACCCCACGAGTCGTTACTCATATCAAGCGCCGCGCCCAATTTGGTGACGTGGTTATTCACGCGTGCCAAATACCCATCAAGGATATCGCTCAGGGCTGCCAAAAGATAAAAAGTAAAAGGCAGCCACGCCAACCAACCTGTTGTCCAGGGCGAGAAAAGAAATCCCAATAAGGCGGCAATGAAAATCCCGCGCCCAAAGGAGACGGTACTCCCCCAACCCAGAGTGGGAAGCAAGGCATCTTCGCCTTCACGGTGATTAAGTGACAAAGAACGCCACAAAACCCAAAGCTGCCACAACCCAAAAGCAGATGATAAACTCAACCAGCGCAAGGCATAGCCTGCATTCCAATTGCGGTGAAAGAAAAGATAAACACCCCCAATAAATAGCACAAAAAATAGCCCTGCTCTCATCCATTCTTTTTTTAGATCAGCCAGGGCTAGAGAATTACTTTTCGAAAGATTCATTAATACATCGGGGGGTTAGGATTTCCAACAAACCATGTGAAGTATACCCAAGTGCCCAAAACGGTCGTGAGCATATACAGACCATAAGCGATCCGCATAAAGAGTTTATAGTTCTTGAATTTTAGCACCTTTGGTACAAGTCCGTTACCACGCAGGGTCACGAAAAGCCCAAAAGTGAGCGCGAAAAATCCTACAAAGGCGTGCAAGGTCGTTATTGCATGAAATCGCTCGCCAAGTTGGGCGGGAATACCAGGCGCAACAAAATCTCTATAAGGCAAGATCATCATCCATAAAACCATGATCGCATTCAAGATCGCTGCTGTAGTCTGCACCCAACGATGCGTATCATATTTCTTTTTCACTGCCAGCACGACACCCGCTGTGAAAAGACTGGCGATCAAGATCATCATCACCAAAGTAAAATCAGCCGCAAAGTTTGCGCTTGTTCCAAAAAAGCCAGCTTGATGCAAAATTTCATTCATGAGATAGTTCCTATATACAGGATAAATTAGGTCAAATTTTACCATATTCTTACTTGGGATATTCACACCGGATCCCATATCTCTTTTCCATCATCGAGTAAAATCAGAGGATATGTCGTCTAAAAAGAAAGATATTGGATTAGGTCTCATTGCCGGAATGGGGATCGGGACACTGCTCATCGGCGGGATGTGGCTGGTTGCAGACTTCGTGCCGCTCTCGAGTATTCAACCGGCTTCCGCGCAAGAAGCAGTTTTTGCACCCGAAATAATGTCCACCGAAATATTCACCCAAGCGCCATTTCCCACCGCAACAACGGGCGCGGTTTCGCTATCCATGCAGTCAACGCCCATCCCACCCACACCAACGGTTAGCACCGAAATGCTCATCATCGGTAATCCGCTCAATGGTGAGGAGCAAGCCCAACTGCACGTCGCGGCGCGGGCGTATATCTCAACCGACTACTACACCATCAAAGCTAACGGCGAGCGCATCAACGGCGTTGGGTATGGACATCCCAGCAATATTTGCGGACCGTTATCCATCGCCATCCTGCAAGATGCACAGATCCTGAGTCGAAACGTCATCCCTTATGATTTCTGGCTGCTCAACCCCGATATTTACGAAAACCGCCTGCGCTTGGCAGAAACCTTCCCTGAAGAGCGCTTTGAAAGCTGGCGCGACAAACGCCCGCTGAATAAAATCGACTGGGCAAAATTCCCGCTCATACCGGGTGATTTTCTCTATCTCTTCAGCGGCAATCGTGGCAATTTTGAACATATGTTGGTGGTTGTACGCGTAGATGCCGACGGGCGCGCCTATACCATCACAAATCACAATACCGAAGAAGATGGCTTTATCGTCACCGAAGAGATGCTCTACGACCCGAACGAGCCTGGCGAGGGGCTTTTCTACCAGTGGACAGCCCGTGAAAAAGCCCTGCTCGGCTCTACCGGGTTTGAAGGTTTTCAGCTTTGGCGATTGCGAGAAAACTAAAGGAAAACTGTTAGAATTATGTCCATGAAGATACTCTCGAAAACACTCATTACCGTTATTGAAGAAGAACTCAAAAAACAGGTTGCACGTCTCGATGAGCCGCACACCCAGCTTTACTACGAGATGCTGACCTATCACATGGGCTGGACAGGGAAAGACGCAAGTGAAAAAGTAACCGGCAAACGCATCCGCCCGCTACTGGTTTTATTGGCAGCTTCCGCCTCAGGCGGCGATTGGCAAAAGGTACTGCCCGCAGCGGCAGCCATCGAACTCATTCATAATTTTTCCCTCCTGCACGACGACATTCAAGATAACTCCGAAACGCGGCGCGGACGTCCCACCGCCTGGACGATCTGGGGTGTAGCGCAAGCCATTAACGCAGGCGACGGCATGTTCATCCTCGCCAATATGGCAATGGGCGACCTTGCCAAAGACCATCCTAACGAAACCGTTCTAAAGGGAGAGCGCATCTTTCAGGAAGCCTGCCTAAACCTGACGCGCGGACAACATCTAGATATAGACTACGAAAAGCGCACTAATATCGACGTAGCCGATTACTGGAAGATGATCGGTGGGAAAACCGCCACACTGATCGCCGCCAGTTTGGAACTGGGTGCCCTCTTCGGCGGTGCAAACGCGGACCTTAGGCTTGCTTACCGTGACTTTGGGCATTATCTTGGCCTAGCTTTTCAGGTGCAAGACGACATCCTCGGCATTTGGGGCGATGAGGCGATCACCGGAAAATCTGCCGCCAGTGACCTGCTCGAGGGGAAGAAATCGCTGCCCGTTCTTTTCGGTCTCGAAAAAGGTGGCGGTTTTGCCAAACGCTGGCAGCAGGGCACGCTTACCGAAGCGGAAGTCCCGCAATTAGCAAAGATGCTCGAACTCGAAGGTGCACGCCAGATGGCACAGCAAGCCGCCGATCAAATGACCGACCTTTCACTGAATGCACTCCGCCAAGCTGATCCACAGGGCAAAGCCGGCGACGAGCTTTTTGCGCTTGCCAAAAGACTGCTTAATCGAGATGCGTAGTTTCCCATCTAAATTTTAGCTTGCGTCAAGAAGTAACGCGTATTCTTAAGGTGTCATCATGCCGCAGGCAAGGCATTGTCAGGAGTGGCTAAGTTAGTGAGAAGTATGTCATTACGAGCAAGCGAAGCGAGCGTGGCAATCTCCTTGAGTGTCGGGGAGATTGCTTCGTCGGATAAGACTCTCCTCGCAAAGACAGGCAGAGTTTTACCCACAATTTTAGGCACTCCCTCGTTATCGGGGGGGAGAAAAACGGTATGTGTTATAAGTAAGACAAGCTTTTTTGTACTGAGGCTCAATTAGGGGTTGAGATTTGGCCACAAAACCGCATTGCTCAGTTTTTTTTTCTACTAGCTTTGCAATGCAAGATTCTCAGTGATGTAACTAAATTGTAAGCATCAAATTGAATAAAGCTTGCGCGAATCGCTTCTTTCTATTCGCGCGTATCTGTACATTGGCTCTCAGAGAGAGCTACTGCTTTTAAGGATTCCCCCTAGAATCAAAAATAATCAAAGGAGATTATTATGGCTGACATAAAAAAAACAGCTTTAGTATATTGCGACAAGCAATTTGATACGGTAGACGGAAAAACAGCTGCGGGACTGGTACGGCATTCTGAAATTTACGCTATTCTGGGCGTTATTGATAGCACGTTAGCCGGGCAAGATGCAGGGGAAGTACTCGGAGACAAAAAAAACAATATTCCCATTTTTACCGATCTTGATGAAGCTTTAGAGAGTTTTGCAGAAATGCCAAGCTACTATATTTATGGCAAAGCACCTCTCGAAGCGAGCATCCCTGCCGAAGAAAGACTCTTGGTATTGGAAGCCATGAAAAAGGGCATGCATATCATCAATGGTTTGCACCAATTCTTTTCTGAAGATCAGGAATTCACACAAATGGCTGAAGAATGCGGCGTAGAGATCGAAGATATTAGAAAACCTCCCCCACTGGAAGATTTACACGTCTTCACCGGTCAGATATCCAAAGTGAACATTCCCGTCATTGCCGTCTTGGGCACTGATTGTGCTACTGGAAAAATGACCACCGCTGTAGAACTCAACAATGCCCTGAATGATATGGGGATAAAATCGATCATGGTCGCAACCGGGCAAACCAGCCTAATGCAGGGATCAAAATACGGAGCATCCATTGACGCGCTTGTTGCCCAGTTTGCGATCGGAGAAATTGAAAATGCCGTTGTTCAGGCTTTCGAGAACGAAGACCCCGATATTATTTTTGTCGAGGGACAAAGTGCAGTCAGCCATCCTGCATTTATGAGCTCTGTGGGTATTCTAAAAGGCAGCATGCCCGACGGTGTTATCCTTCAACATCCACCTGCCAGAGAATTCCGCGTTGATTTTCCGCAGATGGCAATGCCGACCGTGGAAAGTGAAATTCAGATGATCGAATCAATCTCTCAATCTCAGGTGATCGCAATTACAATCAATCACGAAGACCTTACAGACGAAGAAGTTTCGGAAGCTATCATAGAGCACGAGGACAGGCTTCTA
>JABGQU010000019.1 GCA_018648605.1 Anaerolineae bacterium
TAATTGTTTCGTATCTCATACGCCTATTATGGCATACTTATGCAAGAGGTCTAAACAAAAAAATACTATGACAATTCTTTTTTCCTTTTCTATCAAAACGGGTCGCCCCTACATCAGATGACCATCTTTGTCCAAATCTCCGTAAATGTCCCCGCCGTGAGTGGGGTTTTTGATTACCATCTTCCTGAAAACCTAGATGGGCAAGTTGGCGTTGGGCATTTGGTGACCGTTCCTTTTGGTCATCAAGTTGTGCAAGGGGTGGTTTTACGCTTTGTAAAAACTCCCGCTGTTGAAGATACAAAAGCCGTCATTGATCTGCTTGACCCTTTGCCTGTGTTGACATCCGCACAAATTGCGCTCGCTGAGAATATGGCGGAGCAGACTCTAAACCCTGTTGCAGCAATGGTAGGGATGATGCTACCAAGCGGATTGAGTCAGCAGGCAGATGTGGAGTTCGAGATCCGGGAATTGGGAATTGGGAATAGTGAACTTTCTCAAACCCAAAAACGTATTCTTGCCTTACTCGAAAAGCGTGGCTCTTTACGCGGACGACAAATTGACCGTCATTTCAAAAACGTAGATTGGCGACCATCTGCGCAGAATTTACTCAGGCGCGGCATTCTAATGAGTAAATCCGTTTTGCTCGCGCCAAAGGTACGCCCGAAATTTGTGCGTACCGCGCAATTGGCTGTTCCGCCGAAGGTTGCTGAAGAAGCCATGTCTACTTTGGGGACAACAGATGCGACGCAAAATCGCCGTGCGGCTGCGTTGCAATTTCTAATGCGAGAAAAAGAAGCCATTGCCGTTAGTTGGGTTTACGCTGAGAGTAATTGTAATATTGCTGATCTGCAAATCTTGGCTGAAAAAGATTTGATCGTTTTACGAGAAACCGAGATTTGGCGTGACCCCGTTCAAAAAGTAGAAATCGAAGAAGCAGAACAAAAAGAATGGGCACTAACACCGGCCCAAAAAGAAGCGATGAAAGCCGTTCACGAATCTTTCGCTGATTCGCTGACGCATCCCATTCTCTTGCACGGCATAACTGGTTCCGGCAAAACCGAGATTTATATCCGCGCCGCGCAGGAGGCAATTAAGCGGGGTGGGCAAGCCTTGATTCTCGTCCCTGAAATTGCACTCACGCCGCAAACCGTGCGTCGCTTTTTAGCGCGCTTCCCCGGACAGGTTGGGTTAATCCACTCAAAGCTCTCCATCGGTGAACGCTACGATACCTGGCGACGGGCGCGGGCAGGACAACTCAAAGTAATCATTGGCGCACGTTCTGCGCTTTTTGCGCCTTTACCGGATATCAAATTGATCGTTTTGGATGAGTTTCACGATGGCTCTTATCATCAAACGAATCTGCCTTTTTATGATGCCGTTCAGGCTGCGCAAAATTATGCTGAGATCAACGGCGCAGTTTGCATTTTGGGGTCGGCAACCCCGCCCATCGAATATCGCTATCAAGCTGCCCTCACCCATTCTCGCTCCGCTCGAATTTCCCTCTCCCGCGACGCGGGAGAGGGGGAGCGAGCGAAGCGAAGCGGGGGTGAGGGCGTTTTTCGCCTTGTCGAACTCCCAGAAAGAATCGGAGACAGAAAACTTCCGCCTGTTGACGTGATCGACATGCGCACCGAGTTGAAATCCGGCAATAAGGGCATTTTTAGTCGTGCGCTGCAGGATGCGCTATCCCAAACACTGGCGCGCGGCGAGCAGGCCATCCTCTTTCTCAATCGGCGCGGCACGGCAACTTACGTTTTTTGCCGCGAATGTGGGCATACGATGAAATGTCCACGTTGCGAAACGCCACTCACTTTGCATGCGATAAATTCTCCACCCTTGAGGGGGGGAGTTAGAGGGGGGGCTTTGCGCTGCCATCGCTGTAATTACACGCGTCAGATGCCGAAAAACTGTCCCGAGTGCAAGAGCACGAAGATCCGTGCCTATGGACTTGGCAGTGAAAAGGTCGAGGATGAAGTCAACGCCCTTTTTCCCGATGCCCGCGTCTTGCGCTGGGATTGGGATACCACCCGCACAAAGGATGCCCATGAACTCATCCTGAGCCATTTTACGGCGCACCGTGCTGATGTACTGGTTGGCACGCAGATGCTCGCCAAAGGGCTAGATCTGCCTCTCGTGACCCTTGTGGGTGTCGTGCTCGCAGATGTGGGATTAAATCTCCCCGATCCTTTCGCCGCCGAACGCGTTTTCCAGACCCTGACACAAGTTGCGGGACGAGCAGGACGGTCCGCTCGTGGTGGAAGCGTGCTGTTGCAAACTTTTGAGCCGGAGCATTATGTGGTGCAACATGCTTCCAAGCATGATTATGCAAACTTTTACGCTCACGAACTGGAACAGCGTCGCCGGCTGGGATATCCGCCCTTCGCCAATTTGGTGCGTTTGGAATACCGCCATCGCGACCCCATCACTGCTGAAGAAGCAGCAAAAAAACTTGCTGCAGAAATCAAGGAATTATTGCTCATCGAAAACCGAATACAAACTACGATTATCGGTCCCGCCCCTGCCTTCTTCTCCAAGATAGATGGTGTTTATCGCTGGCAAATTGTTTTACGTGGCCCCGAGCCTGAGACGTTATTGCGAAATAAAGATTTGAAGGGTTGGAGAGTTGAAGTTAGTCCTGTGAGTTTATTATGATCCTGTAGGGGCGACCCGTTTGGGCATTTTAAATAAATCTCCTGAAAAGAATAATTTCTTTGCAATATAGAAATTCACGTAAAAACCATATAGGGTCTCCCTTACTTTTAACAGGAAGTTAGTCCTGTTGAGAAAAACGATGGCTGATACAAAACCAAAACGCCGTAACTCCCTCCGTCTAAAAGGATATGATTACACCCAACCTGGGGCATATTTTGTCACGACCGTTACGCATCAGCGAGCATGTTTATTTGGCGATGTGGTCGATGGAGAGATGCAATTGAACCACGCGGGAAAAATCGTGCATTGGGAATGGGAGCGATTAGCACACCATTTTGATTTTATTGAATTAGGTGCGTTTGTTGTGATGCCAAATCATTTTCATGGGATTATTATCTTGCAAGACGTAGGGGCGCCCCGTTTGGGTTATTTGGATACTGCATCTAAAAACGAGAATCTTGCTACCAACATAATTTCACGCAAAAATCACAAAGGGTCGCCCTTGCATGCCAAGGGATCTACTCCAAAATCCTTGAGCGCAATCATTGGACAATTAAAATCCCGCGTAACAAAACGCATCCACAAAACCGACGAATTCCCCCCCCCGAACGAATCTGGCAACGCGGATTTCACGACCGCATTATCCGCAACGAAGAAGAATGGCGTAAAATCCATTTGTATATCGAAGCTAATCCTGCTAATTGGGAAAATGATACTGAAAACTCTATGAATTTGCTATAATCCACTCAGCAAATACACGATATAAAAAGGAGCACGCTCATGCAATCTTTCTCACGCGGTTGGCAATTTCTCAAACAGGCTTGGCAGATGGCCTCTGCCGACAAAGACCTGATCAAACCCTCCATCTACACCCTCTTTGCGGGAGCAGTTGTATCGGTGATCGGTATTATCCCGATCGCTTTGGTGGCGATGTTTTTCAGCAATGCCGGTTTTGTGGGGCAGATCATCATGGTTTTGTCGGGCGCTTTGCTCGTCTTTGCTGAGTTCATCGTCAGCTATATTTTCTCGGCGATGACAGTCTATCTCATCTACGGCTATCTCTCCGAAGGCGATGGACGCATGGATAAGGCTTGGGAGATCGTTAAGCGCGACTTGCTTGACCTTGCCACCCTCGCCGCCGCATCGACCGCCGTGAATGCTTTACAGAAACTTGTCAAAGGACAGGGGCAAAAAGCGGGTCGAAATTTACTCGCCAGTCTCATTCAAAATGTGTGGACAGAAGCCTCCTATCTCATTCTCCCCGCGATGGTCATTGAAGATATCAATCTCACCGATGGCATCAAACGGGCAACGCAGATCGTGCAGGATAATCTCCTTTTAGTGGGAATCAGCACCGTGGGCGTGAAAGCGGTAACTGCTCTGATCGGGATACTGCTCGGTTTAACGGGAGCAATTATCGGGTCCGCGCTTGGCTACGGGATCATCAGCCTCGCAGGCGGAACGACCGTGACCCTCGGCTTGGTGCTGGGGATCGGGCTGGGACTCC
The DNA here is from genome assembly GCA_018648605.1 of Anaerolineae bacterium. GTDB lineage: Bacteria > Chloroflexota > Anaerolineae > Anaerolineales > Villigracilaceae > Desulfolinea. The sequence continues at coordinate 4,160 of JABGQU010000019.1, forward strand.
TCGTCTTCTTCATCTTCGTCATGATCGCGACTGTGATCGGAACGTACACATTGACCGCTTACCACACCTGCCTATATCTTTGGGCACGCGATATCGAAAAAGCAGATGTTTCAGCAGAATCTATTGCTGCTCCTGCGCCACTCGCGGCTGTGCTTGATCTCTAGGAGTATTTATGCGTTTTGAAGAATTGAACTGGATGGATATAGAAAGCTATCTTGAGAAAGATGACCGCCTAATGATCGTTTTGGGTGCAACAGAGCAACACGCCTACTTGAGTTTACTGACCGACATCAAAATTCCGCTTGCAATGGCAGATGCCGCCTCCCAACAGAGTGGGGTACTGGTTGCCCCGCCACTCAATTTTGGCAGCTCGCCCTATTTTCTTGATTATCCGGGCACAATTTCCTTCCGTCTTAGCACGCTGATGGATGCTGTTGAAGATATTTTGCGCTCGGTATATCGGCAAGGTTTTCGACGTGTATTGGTATTGAACGGACATAGCGGTAATGATGGCGTACGGGCGCGTTTGGTTGAAGTAGCTAATGCCCTCTCCGATTTAAAAATGAATTGGTATTCCTGGTGGGAATCCCACGGTGTCGAAGCGATCACGCTAAAGCACAGTCTGAAACCTGGGCACGCCAACTGGCTGGAAGCCTTCCCTTTCACGTTGGTTGATGAAGTGCCCGGTACGCCCAAATCTCCGCCTTACGTTCCCAGCACGATCATGGACGCAGGCTCAACGCGTGAGGTGTATGGTGACGGTTCTTTTGGGGGGCCCTATCAGGTTGATGTTGCTATCATGAACGAAATATTTAGTATTACCGTAACAGATATTCTCGAAATGCTAAAATTCGAGTAGAATGTCTGTAGGTATGGGGGAATTATTTAGAAAGCTCTATGAGTTTGCAGATTGGTCTCTTTTATCCTTGACGAGTTTGCATGGGTGTCGGTATAATTCCCAACTTGGATGAAAATATCTAAATTTATCTGTCTATTGGCGAGCGCTTGAGAATACACCCTCAATGTGCTTGCCTTTGTGTGTCTCTCGCGATATTTTTCGCGTAAACGATAATATAAAAAGTCTCTGTTTTTCTCAGAGATTATAGACGACGAGGAGAGTATTCAGTGGAAACTAAGGGGCTTAAAGCGCTTCGTATTAGTCTTGCTTCGCCAGAAACCATTCGTAGTTGGTCTTATGGTGAGGTCTTAAAGCCGGAAACAATCAATTATCGTCGTCTGCGTCCAGAGAAGGATGGTCTTTTTTGTGAAGCCATCTTTGGACCGCAACGAGATTGGCAATGCTACTGCGGTAAATACAAAAATCCGCGCTACAAAGGAATTACTTGTGATAAATGTGGTGTTGAGATCACGCGCTCGGCTGTCCGCCGTGAGCGGATGGGGCATATCCAATTAGCGACACCTGTTGCACATATCTGGTATACACGCCGTATCCCCTCCTATTTGGGATTACTGCTTAATATTTCACGTCGTAATCTTGATCGTGTGCTTTACTTCGCGCAATATATCGTCACACATGTAGACGAAGAAGCGCGCGAAAAAGCATTGAATAAACTTGATGAAGAGATCAGTAACTCTGGCGTCAAGAAAGATGCGATGGCAAATGCCAAAGTTGGCGAAATTAAAGAACGTAGTGCCACTGCGTTGACAGCACTTGAACAACGTCGTGCTGCAATGGAACAAGAATTCGACGAAGAAACAGCTGCATTGCTTGAGCCTGTTATGAAAGAAGGGCAGCGTTTGGATGAAAGCCTGCAAGAGCAAATGGGTGTAGCTGCACGCAAAGATATTGTCTTTGGCGCAACTGGTGATCTCATTGCCGAAGCTGGCTCAGTAATCGCTTCCCAACATATTAGCAAAGTTCAAACTGCTGTAAAAGAAAGCTTACATAAGATCGAGAGCGAACTTCAGGAACAACGTGAAGAGAAATTCGGCGTCATCGATCAGGAAATTGAAGCTCTAAAGGCAACTACAGACGAAGAGCTACAACTCTTGAGCGATCAAGTTGGTGACGAACTTGCTGAAACCAAAACTAAAAATAAGCAGACGCGCAAAGAATTGGTTGATCTACAGCCTTTTGATTTCTTGAGCGAAGTCCGCTATCGTGAACTTAAAGCACGCTGGGGACAAATCTTCCGTGCCGATATGGGCGCAGAGGCTTTCCTTGATATTCTCCAACGCGTCGATCTGGATGCTCTTGCCGAAGAGCTTTGGAACGAAGTTCGTACAACAAAAAGTAAACAAAAACGTAAAAAAGCAACCAGCCGCTTGAAAGTGGTTGAAGCTTTCCGCCGTTCGGGCAATAAACCCGAATGGATGATCATGAGCATTTTGCCCGTCATCCCTCCCGATCTGCGCCCGATGGTGCAATTGGATGGTGGACGCTTCGCAACCTCGGACTTGAACGATCTCTATCGACGTGTGATCAACCGTAATAACCGCCTCAAACGCCTGTTGGAGTTGGGTGCCCCCAACGTCATTATTCGCAACGAAAAACGTATGTTGCAAGAAGCAGTCGATTCACTGATTGATAACAGTCAGCGTGGTAAGGCACTCTCCCGTCGTGGACGTCGCGAGCTTAAATCACTCAGTGATATGCTCAAAGGCAAGAAGGGGCGCTTCCGCCGCAACTTGCTCGGTAAGCGTGTGGACTATTCCGGTCGTTCAGTGATCGTGGTTGGACCCCAACTTAGACTTTATCAATGCGGTCTTCCCAAGAAGATGGCATTAGAACTATTCCGCCCCTTTGTGATCGGTGGGTTGGTCAATCGGAACTATGCTGCTAACGTGAAGGGTGCTCGTCGCATGATTGAGCGCAATCGCCAAGAAGTATGGGAAGTTCTCGAAGATGTGATCAAAGATCGTCCGGTTTTGTTAAACCGTGCACCAACCTTGCATCGTCTTGGTATCCAAGCCTTTGAACCTCTGCTGATCGAGGGTAGTGCAATTCAGTTGCATCCGTTGGTTACTACCGCGTTCAATGCTGATTTTGACGGCGACCAAATGGCGGTTCACGTTCCGCTTTCGCAAAAAGCAGTCGAAGAAGCCCGTCGGCTGATGTTGTCATCCAAAAACTTGCTCAAACCTGCTGATGGCGAACCGATCATCAGCCCAGGGAAAGACATGGTTTTGGGTGTCTATTATCTTACAATGGAAGACCCCTTCGACTATAAAGGCGAAGGTAGTCTTTTTGGTTCTCTCGAAGAAGTTCAATTAGCCTTTGAATTAGAACACGTTGAAGTTCATACGAATATCCGCTTGCGTGCTACTACTTGGTACGATGATGAAGGCACACGCCTTGCCGAAGCTGAAACACGCATGATCGAAACAACTGTTGGACGCGCGATTTTCAATAATATTTTGCCTCCTGAAGTTCAGTTTGTAAATACTACGCTGGACAAAGGTGGTGTGAAAGATCTGATCGCAGATGTGTACGAAATCTGCGGGCAAGATGTGACAACAGATGTTGCAGATGGTATTAAGACCATTGGCTTTGAATATGCGATGCGTTCTGGCGTTACAGTGGCGATCTCCGATATTACCGTTCCTGAATCAAAAGAAGACATCATACAGAAATCCCTGCAAGGTGTTGAGTTGGTGCAGCGTGACTTCCGTCGCGGTTTGCTGACCGAACAAGAGCAGGACGAACGTGTTGTCCAAATTTGGCAGGATACGACCAATGAAGTGGCTGCCGAGGTCCGCAAAGTGATGGACCCGAATGGCAACCTTGCCACGATGGCAAGCTCTGGCGCGACCAAAGGTGGTTTCGGGCCGATCTCCCAGTTGGCTGGTATGCGTGGTCTTATGGCTGATCCGTCGGGGCGCATTATTCCGCTCCCGATCCGCTCAAATTTCCGCGAGGGGCTTACCGCACTCGAGTACTTCATCTCCACGCATGGCGCTCGTAAAGGTTTGGCAGATACCGCACTTCGTACAGCGGATGCTGGATACCTTACCCGCCGCTTGGTAGATGTAGCACAAGACTTAATTGTCAACGAGCATAATTGTGATACGACAAATGGGGTCACCATTAGCCGTAGTGAGGATATTGCTGGTCAATCACTTGGTTCTCGTATATACAGCCGTCTTATTTGCGAGCGGGTCGTTGATCCGAACACCGGCGAAGTTGTCGCTGAACGCGATGATGTGATCGGACATGAATTAGCGCGCAAGATCATGAAATCTGGCGTCGAAGAAGTCCTCGTTCGCTCTCCGCTTACTTGTGATTTACAACATGGTGTTTGCTCCAGTTGTTACGGTAATGACCTTGGGCGTGGAAAGATCGTCGAACTTGGTTCTGCCGTTGGCATCGTTGCTGCTCAATCCATTGGTGAGCCTGGTACACAGCTAACATTGCGTACCTTCCACACCGGTGGTGTTGCTGCTGGTAGCGATATCACGACCGGTCTCCCGCGTGTAGAAGAGCTTTTCGAAGCTCGCCGTCTCCCGAAAGGTGAAGCGGTCATGACCGAGATCGATGGCAAAGTAGCTATCTCGCAATCTGAAAAATATGCAGACCTGAGAATTGTGACTGTTTCACAAAGCGAGATGGTCAGCGACACGTATAAAATTCCTGAAAACTGGGAAACTCTCGTTAGCGAGGAAACCGAGATCAAAGCAGGTGATGTTTTGGCAAGCCACGAAGAAGCCACCATCACCGCCCAAAATGACGGTAAAGTCCGCCTTGAAGACGATACCATCTTTGTTTCCTATGAACAGCGCGAAGAAAGCGAATACGACATCCCCACGACAGCACGTCTTCTTGTTGTTGATGGCGATCACGTTGAAGCCGGGCAACCGCTTACTGAAGGTTCGCTGAATCCGCATCGTATTTTGCGCATTCAAGGCACTCATGCCTGCCAGATTTACCTCATGTCTGAAATTCAGCAAGTCTACCGCTCACAGGGTCAGAATATTCACGATAAGCACTTCGAAGTTATCATTCGCAAGATGCTCTCCAAAGTGCAGATTACCAATCCCTATGACAGTAACTACCTGCCCGGTGACGTAATCGACCGCCTCGATATTAGTCGTTCCAATGAAGTCTTGCTCGCAGAAGGCAAGCAGCCTGCGCGTTACGTCAATATCTTGTTGGGCATCACCAAAGCCTCGCTCACAACCGATTCCTTCCTGTCTGCCTCCTCCTTCCAACACACCATCAAGGTTTTGGCGAAGGCAGCCATTGGCTCCGATGAAGATCCGCTCTATGGCTTGAAAGAAAATGTCATCATTGGTAAGCTGATCCCCGCTGGCTCCGGTTTTGTACCAGGACGTTTCAGCCCTGTAGTAGAAGAAGTGGACGAAGAGCCCGAAGCCGAACTTGACCCTGAGCTTGTTCCCGAGATGGAAGCAGTCGCCGAAACCCTCGACGAAGATACCGGTGAAAGCGCACCCTCAGCGGATGCGCCAGAAGCCCCGCTCGCTGAATAATATCACTAGCATTGCTCAAAGACGCCGCCTAAAAAACGGCGTCTTTTCTTTAACATTCAGCAATGTTAAAGAAAACAGTACCTCAGAACCGAATGGATTTTTTAAGATTTAAGGTATAATGGCGCAACCCTGAAAATCTCTTAGGGGATTTCTAAGAACCCACTTATTGGAAACGCATAAAAAATGCTGTCCTCAAAAACTATTGATGCAACCGTTCTCATCATAGAAGGAAAACATGCTGATTTTCCTTCTTTTACTATCCCTCTCCAAAAAAAGGGATTTGATGTTCGCGTTGCTAAAAGTGGCAGCCAAGCCTCAGCCCTACTCAAAGAAGTCAACCCCGACGTGTTGGTCGTTAATGCAGCTTCAATGCGCAGCAGTGGCATTCGTATTTGCAAAACGCTGCGAGAACAAGATGCCGAACTGCCAATTATCCTTATCGTAGCCCCCGAAAAAGAAATAGATGATAATGTTGCAACAGTCATCCTCCACCACTCTTTTACCGTTCAAAAATTAGCCAATCGTATTAAACCTCTCCTGCCAGGCGAAGGTGAAAACCTGCTACAGGTTGGGTCGATCCGCCTTGATCTGGACCGTAACCGTGTGCGTTGTTTGGGGCAAAATACACGCCTTACCCCGCGCCTAGTCACATTGCTTGAAGCCCTGCTGAAACGCCCCGGCGAAGTCGTTGAGCGTGAAGAACTCTTCAAAAAAGTTTGGGATACTGACTATACAGGCGACACACGTACCCTTGATGTACATATCTCATGGCTGCGCAGAGCCATCGAACCAGACCCTACCAAACCAAAATTCCTGCGCACCATACGCGGTGTTGGCTACAGATTAGATGTCTAAAAAAAATAGGGCGACCAAGTGGTCGCCCTAACGCTTTAAGATCATCTGAATACGTTCTCCGCTAACTTTTACACAGCGGATGCAAATCTCTTTTCCAAAATCCCCTTTAATTTCTAAACTGGATGGAATAGCCCCGCTTCGCACGGGGAGAACGGCTTGATCGGTGCTTTTGAATACCTGCCCATCCCAATTTGGATCAACATCCCAATAGACTATATCTGAGAGAAAATCTGCTTCGAGGGAGATTCGCTTCCCTTCAAGGTGGGCGCAGTTGGCGGATTTTGCTTGGGGTAGAAGAGATGCAGTATCCCGCTCAAAGCTGAAGGATGCTTTTTGCGCAGCGAGCCTGCTCAGGGTCGTGTGTGCTGCGCGCCAGGTTGCATCGGTGGCGATGAATTTTCTCCCCAGTTTTTCTGCGACGAGCGCCGTCGTCCCCGATCCTGAAAAGAAATCTGCTACGAGATTACCCGCGTTAGAAGATGCCTTGATAATACGCTCAAGCAGGGCTTCGGGCTTTTGGGTGGGGTAGCCAGTGCGTTCGTTATGCAGCCGCGCTACGACGGGAAAATACCACCAATCTTCGGGAACTTTGCCACGTTTTAGATCGGGGGTTTTGCCAAAGCCAGCTTTTTTGGATGATTTAAAAGTTTTGACTGTGTTTTTGTGATAAGGTTCGCGGACAGCATCGGCATTGAAGGTGTAATTCTTGCTTTTAGTATAAGCAAGAATAGTATCGTGTTTACGATTGAAAGCACTCTTGATGGGTGAAGGACCGTGGTAGGTCCAGATGATTTCGTTGAGCAAGCGATCTTGCCCGAAAATTTCGTCAAGAAGCAGGCGGGCGTAAGCACTGGCATGCCAATCGAGGTGCAGGTAGAGTGTGCCATCAGGCGCGAGCAGACGGTGCATGAGAATAAGGCGCTGGTAGAGAAAATCAAGATAGGCGTCGAGGTTATCCCAGTTATCTTGATAGCCTTCTGTCATTTCCCATTCTTTTGGTTTGCGAGAATCTTCGCCACGACCAACACGAGCACGAAATTTACGGTTGGTGAAGAAGGGGGGATCAATATAGATGAGATTGATGCGCCCCTCATACTCTGGCAGGAGGGCTGCCATAATGGCAAGATTATCGCCAAGAATAAGGCGATTTTCTTGTTTTGATGTGGACGTAGGGGAAATCCATGCCTCGGTTTGGAGACTGGCTGGGGATGGAACTACCTGCTTTTTATCGTGCCAGATGAGGGAGGGCATTAGCTATAAAAAATATTTATAGTCGTCCCATAACCGCGACGGTAGAGCTGTGGTCCGTCATGGACGGGACGCAGCCAGCGGAAGAGCCATTTGGCTTCGCTAGTACGCATATTGATACAGCCGTGGCTCATCGGCACGCCATAATTTTCGTGCCAATAGGTGCCATGGAAAGCGTGCCCTGCTTCGGTGAAGAAACTTGTCCAGGGGACGCCGGGGAGTTCGTAAGCGCTGATGTCGGAGGCGAGACTGCCATTGCCCATGTGTTTGGATGGCATTTTTTCGCGGACATTGAATGTTCCCGTAGGAGTATTCAAACCGATCCCATTAGGATTCCCTTGGTTTAATCCAGATGAAATTATTGTTTGAAAAACCTTTTCCTCGTATTCATACGCAGTTAGTTTTTGGGTGGATAAGTCCACTTCAACACGTTTGTCGAGGAAATCCACTTCTGGTGAGATGGGTGCCAAGGATGCGGGTGGGATCATCCGCAAATGGGTGGGCTGCACAAAATAGGGTACGGAAGCAAGTTCATCGAAAATGCGATACCAGAGTTTTCCATCCGGCCCTTCGCTGATGCTATCGATCCAATGAACGGATTCGTAATAGAGTCGGTAGAGTGGTTCCCACCCGTAGAATTTTGTGTAGCGCATGGCACGCGTGTATGGAACGGTCACTTCGGCGAGATAGCGTTCGCCCTCTTCCAAATTGGTTTGGATATGGTTTTGAAGGAGTTGAACACGTTGTAAGCGAGCACGATGGACAAACCCGCCCCAAACGCGATACCAAACAGGGTTGTAGGCGGGGGTTTCGGCGGTAACTTCTTCGTAAACGGTTAGCAGATCGTCACGATACCATTGCCCCGTTATGCGTGCCTCGTCGTTGGGTTGGCTGTGAACGCTGATCGCGTCGGTTGCAACACGTACGAGCATACGGTCATCAAAGAGATTAAGACGTTCCTTGATGGGAGCGAATGCCATATTGCCGAGCGCAAATGCGCTGAGTTTGAGAAAATCTCGTCGTGAAAGAGTAGTCATCTTGGCTGGATTTTACCTCATGTTGCTTAGAAGCAAATGAATCTACTAGGCTGATGTGTGTCGCACTCTCTGTTCTTGTAAAAAGTCAGAATTTTAGATAAAGAAAAGACGCCCCTAATAATGAATTTCTTACTGGTGTATAGATATGAAAAACAGCCTCCCCATGCGGGAAGGCTGTTTGGTTTTAATGATCTAAGCGCATTAACTGATCGGCTCCATACCTTTCATTATCTCTTCAATTGCCATTGTGTGGCTACAATATTCGCGGGAGTTGTAAAAATCGCAAGTGCAAGTTAATTCCCCATCGGCAAGGGAAACACGGTGTGTATTATTCGTCCCTTCAACAGAAATTTCAAGTGATTCAAGATGAAAACGTTCACGTTCTTGTGCATAGCGTTTTGCTTTTTGAATTTTTCCGATCATACCAGAGTCCATTTTGTCTCTCCTTTATAGTTAGATACAAAAACGCACGCGAACATCGCGTGCGTCTAATTAGCAAAAAAGGGAGTATGTCGTTTCTACTCGCATACAAAGAGTATATAGCGGAATCAAATTCACGTCAACGGGTGTTTCGATATCCTTATGAAATCTTAACTATGTGCCCCAATCACGCAGGTAAAGGAAGTCATATCCAATTGTGCGATTGCTGATTTTCGCGATTGGCGGCAGCATCCTCTTGAACTGATTCTGCTGCACACGTTTGAGAACTGCGCGTACGAAGGCTTCATCAAAACCGGCAGCTACACATTCTTCTACACGGTATCGTTGGTCTATTAGTAGATAAAAGAGTTGGTCGGCTTTTGCATAAGTGAATCCAAGTTCGCTCTCGTCTGTTTGATTTGCCCATAAGTCAGCAGATGGGGCTTTATCTACAATTTCGTCAGGCACGCCCATCGCGCGAGAGAGTTGACGTACCTGCGTTTTATATAGATCACCAATTGGGTTTAGCGCAGATGCAGAATCTCCAAAGATCGTTGAGTAGCCGAGCAAAATTTCGGTCTTGTTGCTTGTACCGATCACTAACCCACCAAAAGCCTCCGACTGATCATATAGCACGATCATGCGGCAGCGTGCCATAATATTTCCTTTGCGTGTTTTTGACATTTCAGGGTCAAGGGCGATGAGCGGATCTACCATCTCAGTGATGGGGATGGTTAACGACTGGACGCCAAATTTGTCGATGGCGAGCTGCGCATGGTCGAGAGAATCCTGGCTGGAGGCTTTATACGGCATCCGTACAGCGAGAACATTCTCCTTTCCAATTGCTTCCGTTGTAAGCGCAAGAGAGAGAGCTGAATCAATCCCTCCCGAAAGCCCAATCACCGCGCGTTTAAAGCCGACGCGATTCAACTCTGACTTGATGAATCCCGTTAAGATTTTTCGTGCCAGATCGGTATTAATATTTAAATTGCTCATTTCGATAAAATCCGATTTAGTTCTGCCTGCACGAGATGTGTGCGCTCATCTCTTAATAGGGGTAAACGTGCACGCGTGCGGTGGAGTTGATTTAGATCTAGTTCAACAAAAGTAAGCGCTTCCTCGTGATAAGGGGCTTTTACCAATAGATCTCCATTGGGGTCATAGACCGTTGATCCACCCCAGAAATTCAACCCGTCTTCATAACCAACACGATTGCTATGTGCCACAAAACTTGTGAAAAGATTGGCATAGGCGCGATTAGTATGTTCTACCCAACGTGCAGATTCGAGTTTGTCTTCATTGTTTAGACCGCGCCCTGGTGAAGCGGAGGTGAGCAGAAGGATGTCGGCGCCATCCAGCCAGAGCAAATAGGGCGGAGATACATGCCAAAAATCTTCACAGATCAGCATTCCCACACGTCCGAAGCGGGTGTCAAAAGCACGGATTGAATCCCCCCACGCAAAGAAACGACCTTCGTCAAAGAGACCGTATGTGGGCAAATAGACCTTGTGGTGGACGTGGATAACTTTGCCTTGCGAGAGATAAGCATCTGCGATATAGAAGCGATGACGCTCATCTTCATCCACAAAGCCGACCACCATGTCGATCTCGCGGCTGGCTTCAAGTAGCTGGCGAAAGATAGGATCATCTGCTGTGGGGCGATGAGCCACCGTTGGGGTGATGTCCTGGAGGGTGTATCCGGTCAGAGAAAGCTCGGGGAACAGAATCAAGTCTGAACTACGAGCGACAGCGTCTCCGATCAAATTAAGATGCTTTTCGAGATTCGCATCCACATCCCCTAATTTTGTATTGATCTGTGCGAGGGCAAGTTTCATATTTTTCTCTTGTCTAAAAAAAGAGCCGCCGAGCGTTGGCTGCGGCGGCGGTCGCATCCAGAAAAAAAGGTGCTAGGCTTTCTGTATGCTTACTGCGGAGAGAGAGGGATTCGAACCCTCGGTAGCCCAGAAGACTACAACGGTTTTCGAGACCGCCCCGTTCAACCACTCCGGCACCTCTCCATGGAGCGGGCGTATTATATCTTAAATCTCAAAAGTTGACTGCGCTTCTGGGTAAATTACTTCTTTGAAGCCTTTCATATCCAACTCTTTTTTAAGCGGTAGCGCACCGCGTTCCTCGCCGTGGACAAGGAAGACTTTTTGCACCTGGTCTTTGACCGCTGAAGCATACTCTACGAGCAACTCGCGCCCGGCATGAGCCGACAGGCCGCCAATGGTCTCGACTTCAGCTTTGCGGATAAATTTCTCGCCAAATATCTTGATCTTGGTCTCACGATCGGCGAGACGCCGACCGAGCGTATGCGGTGCTTGCCAGCCAACGATAAGAATGGTGTTGCGCGGGTTCTCAATATTATTACGTAGGTGGTGCAAAATGCGCCCCGCTTCTGCCATCCCTGAAGCAGAGATGATGACGGCAGGCTCTCTATATTCGTTGATCGCTTTCGATTCTTCTACAGAGCGCGTATAAGTGATTTCTTTGAAATCGAGCGCAGCATGTCCACGTTTGCGGATGTCGGCGAGGGTTTCGGCATCCATACATTCGGGGTGTTCGTTGAAAATTTGCGAGGCGTTGATGGCAAGTGGGCTGTCAACGTAGATCGGGACAGAGGGGATTTCGCCCTGTTCGATCATCTGGTGCAGGTAGACGGCTAACTCCTGACTACGTCCGACCGCAAAAGCGGGGATGATAACTTTGCCGCCGCGCGCAACTGTTTTCTGGACAACCTCGCGCAACTCTTGGTATGCCATCTCGGGCGAGCGATGTCCCTTGTCACCATAGGTTGATTCCATAATCAGATAGTCGGTATTCATTGGGAAAACGGGATCGCGCAGAATGGGCAGATCACGCCGCCCGATATCGCCCGAAAACCATACGCGGAATTTTCGATTTGCTTCCGTTATATCGAGTGCGATGCCTGCTGATCCGAGGATATGTCCTGCATCCATAAAGGTGGCGCGTACACCCTCTATAATTTCAACGGGCGTGTCGTATTCTACAGAATTGAAATGGCTGGCGACCTTTTCTGCATCTTCGAGCGTGTAGAGCGGCTCCATTGGGGGCAAGCCTTTTTTGGCACGTTTCTTATTTGCATAGACAATATCTATTTCCTGGATATGCCCTGAATCGCGCAGCATCAATTTAACGAGATGTGTGGTTGCTCGTGTAGCTGTGATTTTCCCTGCATAACCTTGCTTAACAAGGTTGGGTAAATTTCCACTATGATCTATATGCGCATTAGAAAGGAGTACTGCATCAATTTTGGATGGGTCAAATGGGAAGTGACGATTACGCTCGTAGGTTTCGTTGCGTTTGCCTTGAAAAAGACCGCACTCAAGCAAGATGCGTGATCCATTGATCTCCAACAGGTGCATGGAACCGGTAACTGTGCGAGCCGCGCCGTGAAATTTGATCTTCATGCGAGTCTCCTTTCAAGTTGAAAATATTTAGAATGCCAGCTTATCTCGATCTTCTTTTTTCAAACCTTTGACTACTAACTGGTAAGAGTCATCGATCATTTCCAGGATCTGTTCTTCTGGAATGCTCCCGTCGAGAGTAATCGTATTCCAATGTTTCTTGTTCATGTGGTAGCCCGGTATCACGGCAGGATACTGAGCACGTAAGGCAAGCGCAAAGTCGGGGTCGCATTTGAGGGAGATGCTTAGCGGGTCTTCTTCCCATGCGACCAGTGCGAACATTTTTCCCAGCACTTTATAGACCAAAGCTTGGGGCCCGAAAGGTGTTTCTTCGGTGGTCGCTTTTTTCTCAAGAAGTGTTTGACGAAGTTTTTCAAGTTCCATCATTATTGTGTTTTTTCTAAGATTTCGTCGCCATACTCTTGCATGCGCCAGAGCGTTTTTTCCATGATCTTTCTCAACTCTTCTACCCGACGTGGGTTTTTCCTGGCGATATTTTCCATCAAGGGTCGAGGCAGGACAATATCTGATTCAACGCCTAAAGTTTTAGCTTTTTCTTTGCGCCAATTGCGTAATATATCCAGACGTGAAATATACTCATCGCTGGGGCGTTTAGAAGGTGTGCGGCGTACAAAGTCTGCATGAAGACCACGCTCCACTGCGGCGAGGAAAGGTTTCCCGAAGCGGCTGATCTGGCGCGGAGTGAAACCACTGATCTCAAGATCACGCCTGCTGCGAGGCATGGATTCAGCTAATTTGAGTAAGGTTTTATTGCTAACGACCTTAAATACAGGGCGGTTTAGTTTGGCGGCTAAAGCTTCACGAGCCAGGCAGATTTCATTCAAAACGGTAGCCTCCCGAGGGGCAAGCTTGGCGCGTCCGCCCACGCGTTCCCAAAGGGGCAGTTGCTGACGTTCACTCATCCCGTTAACGTAGGTCGCCATCTCAAAATCTTCTTGTGCCAATTCCCAGCGATTTTTATCTTTCAAATCTTTTTTGAGAATTTTTCGCAAGGCGATTAGATAATGCGTATCAAGGCGCGCGTAATTGAGCATTTCTTCGGTGAGAGGGCGTTTGCCCCAGTTGGCTTTTTGATATTTTTTGTCTACTTGCACATCGAATTTGCTATCAAGCAATTTGCCTAACCCCACGGCCTGATAGCCTAGAATACGGGCGGCGATCATGGTGTCGAAAATATTAGCAAATTGAAAGCCGAAATCTCGCTGAAGGCAGATCAGATCGTACTCAGCGGCATGGAAGATTTTTTCGATATCGGGGTTTGCAAAGAAGGGAGCTAAGTCGCTTAGATCGGGTAAGGCAAAGGGGTCGAGCAGATAGTCTTTTTCAGATGTGGAAAACTGGATCAGACAAACTTGTTCTTGATAAGCATGTAGACTATTCGATTCGGTATCTACGGCAATACTCGCCTCTTCTTCGAGAGCAGAGAGCATATTTTTTAGTGCTGTCTTGCTTGCCACCCAGGTTGGTGGCGGAAGTGTTTTCTTCGTCATGCTTTGATTATACCCCCTGAGAGACAAACTTTACTTAGAACCCCTGTACGAAGCGATTTTTCTCCATCACAACCGCATCTGCACCATCTTTATAGTATTTTTTCCAGATGTGGATGGTCTGATAACCTTCGTGACGATAGAGCTCAATCGCGTGTTCATTTGTTTTGCGGACAGAAAGCCGTACACGCGGGGTGGAGAGTTGCTCCTCACACCGATGCAGGAGGCTCCGCCCGATTCCTTGTCGCCGATAACTTGGTAAAACACCAACTGTAGCGATCCAGGAAAAACCCTCCGAAGGACGTGGGTCTCCGGCGATAAAACCGATCATCTCTTCGTTCTGAGTGGCTTTCAAGCGTATCACGTTGGGGAAGGTCAGTACAGCGACAAGATCGAAGAGTGACCATGCATCTAAAGGAAAGCAAACTTTCTCAAGATCACGGAGGGCATTTAGGTCACGTAAGGTGGCGGGAATGATTTCGTAAGACATTTTATAAAAAGAAAACCTGACGGGTTTTAAAAACCCGTCAGGTTTCATGGCCGTGCTATCAGGTTTTACTCTTTGCCTTTGAGAAAGTTTTCCATCAAGCTAGTGAATTCCATCGGGAAGATGTATTTGGTTGAAGCGCCCTTGCCCAGTTCTTTGAGAGCATCAAAGTATTGCAGGGTCATGGTCTTTTGGTCAATGGTGCTGGCAGCCTCGAAGATATTCTTGAGTGCGGCTGCATAACCTTGCGCTTTGAGTTCTTGTGCCTTCTGCTGACCCTCTGCCTCGAGGACGGCAGCTTGCTTCATACCTTCTGCTTCCAGAATAGCCGATTTCTTTGCGCCTTGAGCAACGGTGATAGCCGCTTCGCGCGTACCATCCGCCTCGAGAACAACTGCGCGACGGATACGTTCAGCGGTCATCTGGCGGTTCATTGATTCCTGAATCTCACGCGGCGGGATGATCTCGCGGATCTCAACATTGGTTACTTTGACACCCCAACGCTCAGTAACTTCATCAAGACGGGTGCGTAACATGGTATTGATATGCTCACGTTCCGAGAGAGCATCATCAAGTGAGATGCCGCCAAGTACCGCGCGCAAGGTGGTCGTCGCCATACCCTGAGCCGCAGATTCGAAATTGCCGACTGCCAAAACAGATTCGGTCGGATCAAGAACTTTGTAGTACCAAATAAAATCCACTGAGATGCCCGCGTTATCTTTTGTGATTGCGGTCTGATGCGGGATCTCGCGAACCTGCTCGCGTAAATCCACGCGTGCGGCGCGGTCAACGACAGGGATCAGGAAAACAATACCGGGTCCCTTTTCTCCGACACAACGCCCCAATCGAAAGACGACCAAGCGCTGATATTCGGGAATAATGCGAATAGCGCTGGCTAAAAGCGCAACGACAACTACGCCAACGCCACCAACAAGACATAATAGTGCTGTTCCATCCATTTTTACTGCCTCCTGAAATGAATTAAATAAGTTTACTTTTCAGCGGTTTCTACTTCCAAAACAAAGCCGCTACGTTTGATAACACGAACGCGTGTTCCTGTTTTTATGGGTTTTTCGCTACGCACAGTCCATAACTCGCCAGAAACTTGTGCCGAACCTTCATCGTGGATATCTGTTTTCGCCTCCCCAATACGTCCAACCAACGCGTCCATATCGTGTGTTGGACGTGCTTCAAGGGCTTCAAGGGTTTTGGTGATAATCAACCATAAAAAGCCGCCCATGAGCAGAGAAACGATAATTACAAGAAAGATGTTGACTGCCGGAGCCAAGCCTTCCCCACGGAAGAGATAGGCTGACCCGATCACTACGCCAACGATGCTTATGCCTAAATACACATTTCGGCGCTCGGCACTCCGAATCGCTATCCCAAAAGGAATAACGCTCACAACAAGTAGGATCAACGCCCAAATATAGATGGGCAGACTATAGATCGCGTATCCTGCAAGTGCCATCAGGAAAAAAGCCCCGACTTCTAAAAAGCCTGTGCCGGGGGTGACCAATGCGAAAAAGGTCAATAAAACACCGCCCACGAGAAATAAATATGCAATGTTAGGATTAAGTAAGACGCTATCCATTTTTTCCTCTTTTCTTTAAAAAGTACAAATTCATTATACAATACTATTTACGTTAAATTTGACGGTTGGTTGTATAATACACGCGCATATTTCGTAAGGACAACCTGAGAGTCGTCCCTGCTTATTTTTGGAGAAACTGTGAAATTTCAAAAACTTTGTGTTCTTGGGTTAGGTTATATTGGTTTACCCACAGCCAGCACCTTTGCCACGCATGGCTTGGATGTTGTAGGCGTAGACGTTAACGAGAAGATCATTGAAACACTGCAAAATGGTGAGTTGCATATCCACGAGCCAGGTTTGCGGAATTTGGTACAGGGTGCGATCCAATCTGGACATTTGCGGGTCGCGACTCAGCCTGAACCTGCTGATGCGTTTATCATCGCGGTGCCCACCCCTTTTTATGAAGACGATAAACGCGCCGATATGCGTGCCGTTATTTCAGCTGCCGAGGCGATTACGCCGCATCTGCAAAAAGGGAATTTGGTGGTCTTAGAGTCGACTTCACCACCTCGCACAACGCTTGATCTGGTTACGCCTATTCTCGAGAAATCGGGTCTGAAAGCGGGCGTAGATTTTTACCTTGCTTATTCCCCTGAACGGGTTCTACCTGGTCAGATTTTGCGTGAGTTGGTCGAAAATGCTCGCGTCGTGGGCGGAATTACGCCCGAATCAGCACAGGCAGCTTATGATCTATACACTGCTTTTGTACAGGGCGATATTATCAAAACCAACGCCACGACTGCCGAGATGGTCAAGCTAATGGAGAATACAACCCGCGATGTTAATATCGCCATTGCCAACGAGTTTTCCCGTCTCGCCGACCGTTTTGGTGTAGATGTTTGGGAAGCGATCTCTTTGGCAAATTTACACCCGCGTATTAATATTTTAAGCCCTGGCCCTGGTGTGGGCGGGCATTGCATTAGTGTAGACCCCTGGTTCTTCGTTGAAGCCGCACCTGACCTTACCCCAGTCATTCGTACGGCGCGTGAAGTGAATGATTCCCAGCCGGAGTTTGTTGTCAAATTGGTGGAGCGTGCGCTTGGATCATTGGCGGGCAAGAAAATTGCTGCGCTAGGGCTTGCCTATAAACCCGATGTGGATGATTTGCGCGAAAGTCCGGCAGTAGAAGTGGTGCATCTGCTTCAGCAAGCTGGTGCGAGCGTGAAGGCTTTTGAGCCATTTGCGCCGAATGCTGTCTTGCCAAACTTCAATATTGTCCCTAATTTGGAAGAAGTCTTTGCTAAAGCGGATGCGGTCATCTTGTTGGTAGCGCATACTGAATTCAAAAAAATGGATGCGGCTCTAGCAGCGTCTACCATGCTTGGGCGCGTAGCGGTGGACACAGTTAATGGTTGGGATGTAGATGCGTGGCAAGAGGCAGGCTTTGAACTCACTCGGTTAGGAGTAAGCTCCTAGAGCTTTAACTTATGAAAGTTCTCTCTATTTTTGGCACGCGCCCTGAAGCCATCAAAATGGCACCTGTTGTGCGTGAATTAGCACAGACGCCTGGCATTGAGTCGCGTGTTTGTGTGACGGCGCAGCACCGCGAGATGCTCGACCAAGTGCTGACCCTTTTTGATATTCAACCAGATGTGGATTTAAACCTGATGCGTCCAGATCAATCGCTGGCAGAGTTGACTGCGCGCGTTTTTACGCATCTTGATCCTGTTTTAGCAGATATTCAGCCTGATTGGGTGCTTGTTCAAGGCGATACCACCACAGTGATGGCTGCTGCGTTGAATGCCTATTATCGTCGCATCCGTGTGGGGCATGTAGAAGCTGGGTTGCGTACACATAATAAATGGGAACCTTTCCCTGAGGAAGTGAATCGTCGCGTGGCAGGGGTGGCCGCCGATATACATTTTGCACCGACGAAATGGTCTCGTCAGAATCTGCTCAAAGAGGGTGTACCAGAGGATATCATTTATGTGACGGGGAATCCGGTGATTGATGCGCTTTATTTTGTTGCCGAGCAACCTGTTCCCACAACGGTAGCAAGCCTGTTATCCAAGCTCAGATCGAAGCGTTTGATTTTGGTAACTGCGCATCGGCGGGAAAATCACGGAGAACCTATTAAAGATATTTGTGCTGCGTTGAAATCCCTCGCTTTGCGCAGCGATGTTGAGATCGTTTACCCCGTACATCTTAATCCAAATGTGCAGAAGCCGGTTAAGCGTCTTCTTGGAAATATCCCGAATATTACGCTGCTGCCACCCTTGGAATATTTGCCTTTGGTACATTTGATGAAAAAAGCTGACTTGATTTTAACGGATTCTGGCGGCATTCAGGAAGAAGCGCCGGCTTTTGGCGTACCTGTGTTGGTATTGCGTGATGTTACTGAGCGTCCAGAAGGTATTCAGGCAGGGACATTGAAGTTGGTAGGCACTAATCAAATGAAGATCGTTAACGAAGCCAATTATTTGCTCAATGATTCAAAAGCTCATGCAGCGATGGCACAAGCTGTGAATCCTTTTGGGATGGGTGACGCTGCAAAGAAGATCGTTGCAAATTTGTTAAAATTTGGAACGTGAGTTTTATAAAACAGGGGAATCTACAAAAATGTGAAGTATTTAGGGTTCTTTTCGTGTACAATGGTGAAAGATTGTTCGACTTTTAATCTTTTTGGATATAATGGAAGTATGATGAAATCTGTACGAAAATTCTTGATGCTAATTGTAGTTTTAGGTCTGCTTGCGGGAATCCCTGCACAGGCTCAGGGTACAGCTTCACGCTTTTTTGATGAAACAAAGCATTATGTTCAAGGGGCTTTTTTGCGATTTTATGAAAATACCGAAGATGCAAAAATTCTTTTTGGGTATCCGCTTACTGAAGAGTTTTTAAATTCTGAAGGTGTTTTAGTGCAGTATTTTCAGCGCGTTCGTCTTGAAATGAAAGAAGATGGGGTTGTGCGTTTATCGCCATTAGGGCAATTGACTTACAAAAGCGGTGGTGTACAGCTTAAATTTAACAACCCATTGGCTTGTCGCACTTATCAGACAAATTTTTTGGTTTGTTTTACTTTTCTTGAGTTTTTCGAAGCACATGGCGGCGTAACGCTTTTAGGGGACCCGATCTCTTCTTTTGAGTTTCAGGATAATAAAATCGTTCAATACTTCGAAAATGGACGTTTGGAGTGGAATCCATCCAATCCTGAGGGACAGCGTGTTGTAACCAGCGATTTGGGATTAGGCTATTTTGAGAAGATAGGTGAGGACCGAGCACTGCTTAATCCTGTTGAATTTCTTAACGAGAATATAAGAATTGTAGAACTTAACGTAAATGTTTTTCTTGAGAAGACTGTTGCTGATGCGACAGATGAGCAATTGATCTATGTTGTTGTTCAAGATCAAACATCAGAACCTCTGAAAGATGTAGAAGGGTATGCGATAGTCCATTGGACAACCGGAGAAATAGAAACTTTGCCGATCAGGACAGGCGATACTGGCGTTTCAACACTGGTATTGCCTGTAAAAGATCAGATTTACGGCGAGTCTGTGGTAATTAAAATCTTTGTTTCTCATAAAGGATTGGAAGGACAAACTAGCACCTCTTTCCGAATTTGGTATTAACACAGAAACGTTTTGTATGAATTGAAAAAGAACGTAGAGCCGTCCGAAGGGCGGCTTTTTGATTCTGATAAATTTCCAATGATAGGATGAAGCTTTGCATGGTATTATCGGATTCGGTTAGTTTATGAACTCGTCTAGATGTTTTTTAGCATCGCGAGATTTTATTTATATTGTTCACACGGAGGTTTGAATGAATATCGCTCTCTTATTTAAAGGTTTAGCCAGCCTTTCCTGGTTTGCTGTTCTTGCTGTTCTCGGTATTTTAGTAATGCGAGCATCAAGACAACAACCCACAAAAGGGCTCTCATCGCTCTTGGTTGGTGTACTTATTTTTGCATCGGTTATTTCGATCATTAGTGCAGGGATTGTTTTTATCGAGCCGAATGAACGCGCAGTTGTCGTTTCGCCTTATGCTTTCCGCGCCCCAAATGGGTATCTCGAAGAAGCAATCACACCCGGTTTGCGCTGGATTGTTCCCGGTGAGAATGCACGTATTTATTCTATATCGCGCCAGACCTATACCATGTCTGCGGCATCTGCTGAAGGTACTGTTGTTGGAGATGATTCCATTCGCGCTCGTACTGAAGATGGACAAGAAGTCTTTATTGATGCTTCGGTTATTTTCCAGGTAGATTCTACTAAAGTTACTCAGCTACATATTGAGTGGGCGAGTCGTTATCTGAATGAGCTTGTTCGCCCAACAACGCGCGGTATTGTCCGTGATGTGGCATCTCAATATGGGATCGAAGAAATCGTTAGTTCTCAACGAGCCTCTTTGGAGAGCGCCATTACCGAGTCAATGGCAGAGAAGTTTCTCGAAAACAATCTCATCCTCGTTGATTTTGTCTTGCGTGATATTCACTTTAGTGCAGAATATGCCGTAGCTGTTGAACAGAAGCAAATTGCTGAACAGCAGGCGCAACAAGCTTTCTTTGTGGTCGAATCGAAGAAGCAAGAAGCAGAGCAAGCACGTCAGATAGCACAAGGTCAGGCGGATGCCGCTGTTATTTCAGCGCAAGGTGAAGCGGACGCACGTATTATCCAAGCTGAGGCTGAAGCTGCTGCACTTGAATTGATCAGCAATGCCATTAAGAATAATCCCGATCTGCTGACTTACGAATATATCCAGAAACTTTCTGCAGATATTGATGTGATGTTATTACCAAGCGATTCACCTTTCCTGTTCCCACTACCTGGTGCGAATGCGGACACAGGGTTGCCTCAATAAACTCTGTTAGAAATACCATTGAGATAGCGGTGCAGGTCTAGTAAAATAGGCGCACCGCTATTTTTATATAGCAACTCACCAAGGAGAATCTCATGGTAGATGCAGCAAAACCATCTGGAAAACAAATCCGTCTCACCAGCCTTGCTACATGCGCTGGTTGAGCGTCTAAATTAAGCGCAGAAGCGCTGGCGCAGGTCCTGCGTCCAATTCAAGATATTTATCAATCAGAAAGTTATCCCGATCTTTTGGTTGGCATCGGCGACCCAGACGATGCCGCAGCTTGGCGTTTGGATGAAAAGCGTGCCCTCATCGTCACTACCGATTTCTTCACCCCGGTTGTCGACGATGCTTATGACTATGGCGCAATCGCGGCTGCCAACAGCCTTTCAGATGCCTACGCAATGGGCGCACGTCCATTTCTTGCCCTCAATATAACAGCCCTCCCGAGTAGCCTTCCGCCCGAAGTTTCCAGTGAGATTTTGCGCGGTGGTGCTGAAAAATCCCGCGAGGCAGGCGTTGTCATTGCAGGCGGACATACCATCACCGATAATGAGCCAAAATATGGACTTGTTGTTTTGGGCTTTGCTGAGATTGACAAAATGATGACCAAAGGTGGCGCGCGCGTTGGGGATGCGCTCGTGTTGAGCAAACCCATTGGATTTGGCGTGACAACGACCGCACTCAAACAACAGAAAGCCAACCCCGAAGATGTTGCCGAAGTGGTGGACTGGATGAGCCGCCTCAACAAAACCGCCGCTGAGATCGCTCTGGAATTTGGCGTGCGTGGCGCGACCGACATCACCGGCTTCAGTCTGCTGGGTCATGCCCATGAAATGGCAGATACTTCTGGCGTAGGCTTTCGCTTCCGCATGTCTAAAGTCCCGCTGACTTCCTGTGCCCGAAAATACGCCGAAATGTGGACTTTTCCAGGTGGTTCTTCCGACAATAAACTTTTCTTCGAGAAACACGTTACCTTCGACAAAAGCATCGACGACGAAAACCAGATGCTACTCTTTGATGCCCAAACAAGTGGTGGGCTACTCTTATCCGTCCCTGCCGAAAAGCTGGATGCTTTACTCGCGCGCGGTAAAGAGCTTGAGCAACCCCTCTGGCATATTGGTGAAGTCATTGAAGGCTCTGGCATCAGCGTAGAAAAATAGTTGATATTCCTTTCTAATGGTATAATTTTGCCCCGATGAGTACAAACGAGAATGTTTCAAAGACAAAAATCTGCCCAACCTGTGGAACACGCTTGGGCGAGAGTGCAAGCAAGTGTCTGGTCTGCGGCGCAACCTTCGAAATGCCTGGAAAAACAGCGCAAACGAAGAAATCGGTGCAAGGCAGCACCATGCCAAAGATCACCCTCAGCTTGCCAGCCGCGCTGGGCTTTTTAGCCTTCTTTTTGATCGTCGGTGCAGGTGCGGTCTATTTTGGTTTACAACAAACAGGCCAGGTAATCCCTCCAACCGACATTCCCACACCAACGGTCACCGTTACCGTCACACCAACAGCCACTGCAACCCTCACCCCAACGCTTGTCCCCACCCCAACACCGCAGCCACCTTTTGATTATACAGTTGCTTCCGGTGATACTTGTGGTGGCATCGCAGTTGCATTTGGGGTTTCGGTACAGAGCATCATCATCCTTAACAATTTGCCCGCCTCCTGTAATAGTTTGGTCATTGGGCAAGCGTTGAAGATCCCATACCCGACGCCTACAGTAACACCCTTCCCAACAGCAACCTTGGAAGGTATTGCCGCAACAGAAGCAGCCTGTGAAAAAGTTTTAATCACCGTGCAGGAGAACGATACGCTTTCCAGCATTGCAGCGAATTACGCTGTTCCGCAAGAAGCTGTCAAAGCCTTCAATGGCTTAAGTACCGATACCGTTTTCTTGGGGATGCAGATTCAAATTCCGCTTTGTATGCGTGCCGCAACACCGGGACCGACCCCAACACCGACCACGCCGCCTCCTTACCCCGCCCCGAACTTGCTACTGCCCGCCGATGGTGCCTCTTTCACCCTGGCAGATGACGTGGTCACCCTGCAATGGGCATCTATCGGTGTTATACGTGATAACGAAGTTTATCAAGTCACCGTTGAAGACGTGACCGAAGGCGAAGGACGCAGACTGATCGAATATGTGACCGACACGAAATTTATCGTTCCGGTTACCTTCCGCCCGGAAGACAATTTACCACATGTTATGCGCTGGAACGTTACCACTGTGCGACAAGCTGGTACAGATGAACAAGGTGAGCCGATTTGGGAATCAGCAGGAGCCTTGAGTAAAGAACGCGTTTTCTCGTGGACGGGCGCTGCACCTGAAGCAACCCAAGCCCCATAATTCAAACAAAACTAATTAAATCAAAAAGCTGCGGAGAAATCCGCAGCTTTTTTTTATGTTTTCTCTCTACCCTTTCGGGCACGCGTGCGAGGAGGGCTTTAGCCCAACGCGGAAGTCACATAATAATCAATTAGAGATTGCTTCGCTCGCAATGATGATAGGTAGTAGGCAGAAAAATCCTTATATCTGTGACAGTGGCCACGTTGGGCGGACATCAAGATCAAGGCTGTCGATCTGTCCATGCACAAAACGCTGATGCCCCGCTGCGGCGATCATGGCGGCATTATCGGTGCACAGCGAAAGTTTGGGGATATTGACGGGGAATTCATCCTGCCCCATGAAAGCCTCACGGATAGCCGTATTTGCAGAGACGCCACCTGCGACCAGTATTTCTTTCGCGCCATATTCGCGTGCAGCTTTAATCGTCTTTGTGAAGACTACATCCACAACGGCGGCTTGAAAGCCGGCAGCCAGATTGGCGACGGGGAGTGTTCCTTCTTTTTCGAGTTTACGCACTTCGCGCAGGACGGCGGTTTTTAGCCCGCTGAAGGAGAAATCGTAGCTTTTACCGAGCCATGAGCGCGGGAATTTGAAAGAGGTTGGATCACCGTTGAGCGCCGCTTTCTGGATTGAAGGCCCGCCGGGATAGGGCAACCCCAACATGCGGGCGACTTTATCGAAGGCTTCACCAGCTGCATCGTCGAGAGTGCCGCCGAGACGTTGATATTGTAAATGGTCAGTCATCAGGTTGAGTTCGGAGTGTCCGCCAGAGACGAGCAACGCCATGATGGGAAATTGTGGCTCTGGGGGCGCCTCATCTTTGGCATCATGCACCCAGGCTGAATAAAGATGCCCCTCGAGATGGTTAACGCCCACGAGTGGACGTCCACTACCGAGCACCAAGCCTTTCGCTGCGTTCATGCCGACGACCAGCGACCCAGCCAAACCGGGGCCGCGCGTCACGGCGATAGCATCCACATCCCCAAGGGTGAGATGAGCATCTGCCAGAGTCTGCTCGATGACGGGGGTGATGCTGAGCACATGCTGGCGGGAGGCGACTTCGGGGTAAACGCCGCCAAAGCGGGCGTGCATCTCCATTTGCGAGGCGACGGTGGAGGCGAGCAGTGCGCGCCCGTCTTCAAGGACGGCGGCGGCGGTTTCGTCGCAGGATGTTTCTATGGCGAGGATTCGAATGGTCATGATTGAGTCTTTCTATCGTTCTATGGTGTTGTCGTAATCATCCATGCAGTGCGATATCCAGGTGGTGGGGAAGTTGAAGGCTTGGATTTCACTGCAATAGGGGATGCCTTGCCCGATATAGGCGATGATCCATGTGCCGGAGCTATCTTTGCCAGCGAACCAACCTGCGCCTGACATCTCGCCGACTTTTTTGACGCCGCCTGTTGCTACTGTGCCCGTATTCGTGCCCATAGAGAAATCTAATTCTGCGGCTGTCCAGCCGAGTTTTGCCAGCAATGCCTGCTTAATGGCTTCTTCGTCTGTTAATGTGGGTTGCCCAAGAGCAACTGTGTTCCCTGAAGCATCTACACAATGTGAAATCCATGTGGTGGGGAAGTTGAAAGCCTGAATGTCGACACAATTTGGGATGCCTTGCCCAATATGGGCGATGATCCACTTGCCAGCACTGTCCTTCCCTGCAAACCAGGCCGCGCCCTGCATTTCGCCGACTTTTTTGACGCCGCCACGTGCGAGCGTGCCGGTGTTATCACCCATGGAAAAATCTAATTCTGCGGCTGTCCAGCCGAGCTTTACCAGCAAGGCTTGCTTGATGGCTTCTTCGTCTGTTAGCGTAGGGGCTGGCGGGGGAGGCTGAGTTGGCGGAGCAGATTGTGGCTGCATGGCTTCTGTCGTTAGTGCAACCGATGTAGCGATTTTATCTGTATTGGCGGCGGGGGTAGGCGGAGCATCAAAAATACTGCATGCGAAAGTAAAGAGAAGTAATAGTGCAAGTACCGTTGTAAGATAAAGTCTTTTTTTATTCATTTGATACTCCTTTTTTACTTTTTCATCTCCAAAACAAAATCAAAGGGGAATTCTGCCAGCCGCTCGAAAGCTCCATCGGGGCGGGCATAGTACGTATTCTCAAGACGCATGCCCATCCCGCGCTCTGGATAATATAAACCGGGCTCAATCGTGAAAACCGTGCCACGTTGAAGCAGATTGCCATCTTTTACTTCCATCCGTGCCCAAGGGCTCTCGTGGACGTTCACGCCCAGCCCATGCCCCACGCTGTGCACATATCCCTCCAGCGGCGCCTCGGTATTCAGCGGTGAAGCGTGCCCCTGTGCTTCAAAAAGCTCGCAGGTCAAGCGTTGCAACGCGCCGAAAGGCATATTCACTTCCATTTCGTCGATGATCTTCTCATAAACAGCGCGCACCTCGTCGTAGAGCTTTTGCTCTGCTTCGGGGGCATAGCCCAGACACCAGGTGCGTGTGAAATCATAAAAATAACCGCCGCCTGCTTCACAAGGGAAAATATCAAAGATGATCGTTTTGCCCAAGCGGATCGGATCGGATGGTGTCCCGACCGAGTGCGGGAAACCCGCATCTCGACCGATGGCGAAAATCGTCGCTTCGGGATTTTCTGCGCCACGCTCCGCCAACCAAAGATTGATCTTGGCTTTGACATCGGATATGGTCAGCGGCTTGCCATCCGCCTTTAGAAGAACTTCGTTCTCGTCTACGGTATGTCCCGTTAAAAAGTCTTTTACTTTCCCTACCACCTCGGTCGTGATACGGCCCATCTTACGGATGCGCTCAACTTCTTCTTCAGTCTTCGTCTCCATCGCTTGCAGGAAAACCGAATCCATGCCCGATTCACCGATAAATTCGACTTCCGGCATTAACTTTTGGGCTGCCATCAACATTGAGAAGGAAGGACTTAGGTCAGTCTGCCCATAAACGCCAATCCGCCCGCTGGTCACATCGCAGTCCGTGAGCATCTTTTGTAAACGTAAGGCAGCCATCATAATAAGATCACCTTTAGATTCTTCACGTAGCTCTTTAAATGAGTATGTACTATAAGAGACCGTTTTCAATCCTGTTTTGGCAGCTTCTTCACGCTCCATATCATTGTGGAAGAGAGTCGCATCTTTGCCTTGGGGCTTGATGAGTGTTGCATCGTTGACGTGCCCCCCACCGGTCATGTAATACATCGGGGAGTTATGCTCCGCGTCGCCGAGGACGAGTAGGGTGTCTATATTGCGGTCTTGCATGATTTGGTCGAGGTCAGTTTTCATGTATCTTCCTTCTTGAAACGTACAGTTTTCTTTTGGTTTTTATTCGCGATATTCGCGTTAAATCATTTCAAGACATTCTGCAAAGCCACCAACAACGCCCCTTCCTGCTCAGGCAGGATAGTACGTGGATCAAGCAGAACCTTATCGTTTTCTGTGCGGGCAATAACAGGGGGATTTTGCTTCCGTAATTTCGCGAGGAATTTATCAGGTTTCTTTACATCGAGGGCGAGGAGCCAGGTTGGCAGGGTTTCACCGGGCAGGCTGCCGCCGCCAATTGTTGATTCACCTGCGACGACTTTGCCTTGCCCCAGATGGTCTAGCCAAACTTGCGCACGAGCTTTATTTTGTTTTGGTGTAGTGGAAATCATTCGCCAGATGGGGATCTTGCGTTCGGCTTCATCTTTGAGATAATGTGTCAACGTGGCGGCGATGCCAGCCAACGCGACCTTATCCGCGCGCACAGCACGCGAAAGGGGATGTTTTTTGATCTTCGCTATCAGATTGGCGCGCCCAACGATGATCCCGGCTTGGGGGCCGCCGAGGAGTTTGTCGCCAGAGAAAGAGACCACATCTGCACCCGCTGTAAGAGATTCCTGCACTGTGCGCTCGTGGATCAATCCAAAGCGTTCGGTGTCGAGCAATGTGCCTGACCCAAGATCGTCCACAACGGGGATGTTGGCCGCATGCGAGACTTCGACGATTTCATCGAGAGAAGGTTCTTGGGTGAAGCCAATGATCTTGAAGTTGGAACGATGGGCGAGCATGACCAGCTTTATGGGTTCTTCATCAATCGCATTTTCGTAATCTGCGAGGTGAACTTTATTTGTTGTCCCCACTTCGACCAGTTTTGCGCCGGATTGCTTCATTACATCGGGGATGCGGAAGCCGCCGCCAATTTCGATCAATTGTGAACGGGCGATGACGACCCTGCGTCGATTTGCGAGCGCAGAGAGGATCAACATCACAGCTGAGGCGTTGTTGTTGACGACGACTGCTGCCTCTGCGCCAGTGATGCGTTTAATAACAGATTCTGCGTGAATAAGACGTGAGCCGCGTTTGCCGGTATTCATGTCGAACTCGAGGGTGGAGTAGCTGCGGGCGACCGAATCCATTGCTTTGATGGTGGCAGCGCTGAGAGGGGCGCGTCCCAGATTGGTGTGCAGAATGACTCCGGTGGCATTGATAACGGGATAAAGCGTGGGTTGAGTCCACGCCTCTAAACGGGAGCCAGCCAATTTCAGGAGCGTTTCGGCTGGCGGGATGGGTTTGGTGTTATCGTCTGCGTAGGCGGCTCGGATTTCGTTTAAAACTGTTCGAAGGGCATCCAGCACCAGCGGTCTGCCATAGGCTGAGATCAACTCGGCAGATGTTTGGCTTTGGAGTAATTTATCTACTGAAGGGAGAGAGCGGAGATCAGTCATTGTCGATTTGGGGAGGTGTCCATTGGGCTTTTTCGCGCAGGCGGATGAGGGCTTCTATGGCGATCAGCCCCAGCGCGAGCCCGAGCGCAATGGAGATATTGGCAACCTGACCGAGTTGCAGCCAGGCGAGAGTGGCGCCATACACGCCGACCCAAAGGGCTTGGCGTGTGAGAATATTGGGCGCGGGGAAGTTCTTGCGATTGAAACGGTTGTTGAAAAAGTAGACGATGGGCAGGGCTGTGCCGGTCAAGGCGAAAACGGCGAGGAAGAAGAACGCCCAACGCGGACCAAGGGTGGGTAGGGTAAAGTTGATGAGGGCGTAAAGCCCAGCCCAGCCGAGGATGAGCATGGCGAGTGTGGCGGGTAGGTAGGGGCGGAAGGTGGGTTTCATAATCACGAATAGCTCGAATAGGGCGATTTTTTCGAATATTTTGGTGCAGGCATTATACCGCAGGGGCGTTGGGGTTTTGTAAGTGTTTAGGGGTATCGTAGGGCAATCGCATCTAATTATTGCCCCTGTAAGACTTTGAGCAAATAATCGTT
>JABGQU010000175.1 GCA_018648605.1 Anaerolineae bacterium
CCTCCGCCGCATGCACTTGATCGTTTTGAAACCAAGGTTGAAGAGGGTAATCTCTTTGTTCTCTTCCCCGCTGTTCCACATCACGAAGGATAAATCATTATGTTTAAAAATATCTATGCCTGGCTGGATGAGCGCCTTGGCTTTGACGATCTCTATAAAGGATTATTAGATCGCCCTGAGCCGCACGGAAACTGGTGGAATACGCTCGGAAGCGCGAGCTTGTTTCTGTTTATTATGCAGGGTGCCACCGGTATATTTCTTACCGTTTACTACACCCCCTCACCGGATCACGCCTACGACAGCATCCAGTACATCATGAACGGCGTTGCCTTCGGCTGGCTCATTCGTGGTATTCACCACTGGGGCGCATCTCTGATGGTGTTGGTAGTCTTCATTCATATGTTGCGCACCTTTTTCTCAGCATCTTATAAATACCCCCGTGAACTGACCTGGATCATTGGCAGTTTTCTCTTTCTCCTGACTTTAGGAATGGGTTTCACCGGTTACTTGCTCCCCTTTAATCAGCGTGCTTATTGGGCAACAGTGGTTGCGACCAATATCGGCGGTGTTGTGCCGGGGGTAGGGCCTTTCATCTTGCGGGCCTTGCGTGGCGGCGCCGATGTAAGTGCGCTCACGCTCTCACGCTTCTTCTCAGCGCATATCTGGATGCTGCCCGCAGCCTTAGCCGCTTTGATCGGTGTTCACCTGTATCTGATTATGCGTCACGGTGAATCCGCATATCCTGATGCAGATGATTAAGGAGTCCTCCGATGAATGATGAACATAAAAAGAAAGTAAACCAAAAATACGAAGAGCAACTCCAAAAAGGCGAGCGTTTTTGGCCCGATGCCATTTACAAAGATTTGCTTGTCTCCTTTGCGCTCTTTATCCTCTTGATCGGTTTGGCAACCTTTGTTGGCGTTCACCCCGAGCCCAAAGTTGACCCCACCGACGCGACCTACGTTCCCCGCCCTGAGTGGTATTTCCTTTTCCTTTTTGAATTCTTGAAATATTTCCCTGGCGCGCTTGAGTGGGTTGGGGCAGCAGTTATCCCTGGCATTTTGGTCGTGGCTTTGATGTTCCTGCCGCTTTATGACAAGAATCCTTTCCGTCATAATTCCAAAAGAATATTTGCAGTTGGCTTGATGAGCGTAATTTTCTCGGGTATCGTAACGCTTACGTTGATGGCAGCTACAACTATGTCGTCATTAGTAGCTGTTATTCTTGGCGTTTTGGTTGCGGCTTTGATGTTCTTCTCTCTATACAAAGAAGTTTCTTTTCTTCAGGGAGGCATCCGCAAATCGGTTTTGTGGGTGATGACCATCGCCATCGTTGGCATTGTGGGCGTCAGCTATCAGCAGACGGCGGCAATGGCTTCTGATGAAGAAGAGGTTCATATCGCGAGCAGTATCGCCGAAAAGATGGTGTTGGGTCAGGATCTATACTCGATCCAATGTGTGGAGTGTCACGGAGCTGATGGCGAAGGTGGAGAAATTACGATCACTGCTGCCGATGGCTCTGAAGAGAAGTTGCCCGTCAAATCAATTAGCAGCAACGATGAGATGTATACCCGTAACGATGGCAGTCTCTTCGACATCATTGCTTATGGTCAGCCGAACTTAGGCATGCCTCCTTTTGGCGGCGCCTACGGTGGTGAACTAAATCCAAGCGAAATAGAATATATAGTCACCTTCATGCGCTACACGTGGGATGATCGAGCTGAAGTCCCAGCCGATGCCGTTGCCTCCGCGATCCCTGTTCTGGCAGAAGGTGAAGTTCCTTCGTACGAAATTCATGTCTCTGCTGTAGCAAAACGCTACTGTGTCTCCTGTCATCGTGATGGGAAAGAAAATAACGACTACATCATGGATAGCTATGCTGGTGTCGTAAGTGGTGGCAAGAACGCCCCGAACGTAGTCGCTGGTGATTTGAATAGCATCCTGCTCCAGACCATTCAAGGGACAGAGTTAACAGGCTCCGATGGTGAAATCATCCATGTGATGCCGCCAAACGGTAAACCTATCAAAGATGAATATATAGACATCTTTATCCGCTGGGTAGAAGCCGGTATGCCTGAAAGTGCAGATGAAGCAGCCGCGCTTTCGGTAGATTTCGCCCCTGCTGACGAAGCAGAACCCGTCGTAGAAGAAACACCGTCGGAATAAAAATAATTGATTGACGAAAAGCCATCCGCTAGCGGATGGCTTTTTTTGTGCGGTGAGTGTATCGACGTTTTAATATTCGTCTTGACAAAAACAAGAATTTGTATACAATTAGTTCAATCATACAATTAGTACAATGTGACAACTTATGAAACCTAACGATCTTATACCCCTTGTGTCCCGCATCCGCCTGGATTTTCGTTCAGGTGTGCCGATCTATACACAGATCATGAAGGAAATTGAGCAATTGGTTTCCGGTGGCATTTTACAAGTTGGAGATCAATTACCAACTGTGCGTGCATTGGCGCAAGAGTTGCGTGTCAACTTTAATACCGTTGCAAGAGCCTATCGTCTACTTGATGAGGCGGGCATCATTTCCACACAACAGGGACGCGGCACTTATATCCTTGAAACAAAAGCAAGTGAGAAGCCAGATGAAGAAAGAGAACAGGCGTTGCAATCTCTTTCTTTGCGCTATTTGCAAGATGTGTTGCGGCTAGGCTACCAGCCTGATCAAATTATTGAAGTTCTTGAAAAACAAATTACGGACTGGCGTCAGTCCGAAGACAAATAAAAGCGAGGTCACCATGTCTCCAAAATCGAAAAAGATCAAAGATATTATGATGAAGAATAACGCAGAGGATTTGCACATCTCAGGAATTGCGGGATTGCTCTTTGGCGTGTTTATGCTTATCGCCGTAGCAGGTGCGGCAATTTTTGACTCGCAAAACTTTTCAGATACCTGGATCATTGTCTGGGTCACGGTGATGACATTGGTCGGTATTTATATGCTCTTCGCCTTTAAGGTTGCCTCACAATGGGATAAAGCTATTGTGCTTCGTTTAGGCAAGTTTCGTTCTTTATCTGGCCCCGGTCCGTTTTGGATTATCCCCATCGTGGATACGATCCCTGGCTGGATCGACCACCGTGTGATGGTCACACCTTTTGCAGCAGAGAAAACCCTGACGAAAGATACCGTCCCTGTTGACGTAGATGCCGTCCTCTTTTGGGTCGTTTGGGATGCAGAGAAAGCAGCCCTTGAAGTAGAAGACTATCAGGTTGCGATTGCTTGGGCAGCGCAGACCGCACTCCGTGAAGTGATCGGGCAGATGACCCTCGCAGATATTCTGGTCGGGCGCGCCAAAATGGATGCAGATCTGCAGAAGATCATTGATGAACGCACTACACCTTGGGGCGTGACCGTGCAGTCCGTTGAGATCCGCGACATAGTTATTCCACAAGAATTGGAAGATGCAATGAGCCGCCAGGCACAAGCTGAGCGTGAGCGCCAAGCGCGTGTCATCCTGGGAGAATCTGAAGAGCAAATCGCGCATTCTTTTGCTGAAGCATCGAAGGCCTATAGAAATAATCCAACCGCTCTGCATCTGCGCGCGATGAATATGCTTTTTGAAGGCTTGAAGGAAAAGGGTGCGCTGGTTATCGTTCCCAGCAGCGCGGTGGATACGATGAACCTTGGTGGCTTGAGCGGCATGGTTGCGCTAGGACAGAATCATCTACCGGAAGAAGAGTAAGAATTTGTTTCACATGAAACATCAAGAAAGTAAAATTCATAGGAGATAAGAATGAATACAAAATTGACCACCACGCTATCTATCATCATTATCTTGATTTCTGTGATTGCAGGAGTGCTTGTCTATGACAAATTGCCTGACCTTATGGCATCCCACTGGGGCACGAATGATCAGGTTGATGACTACATGAGTAAATTCTGGGGCGTCTTTATGATGCCTCTTCTCTCTCTTTTTATGCTGGTGCTTTTCCTTGTGATCCCGCAGCTTGACCCTCTCAAGGAAAATATTGCTGAGTTCCGCGAGGTCTTTAATTTATTCATCCTTATGATCATATTTTTCCTTGGATACATCTGGGCATTAACCATTTTCTGGAATCTCGGTTTTACCGCTTTCAAGGTGAGTACAGCGATCTTGCCTGCAATAGGGTTACTCTTCTTGCTTGTTGGTTACATGCTCCGCAAAGCAAAACGGAATTGGTTTATCGGTATCCGCACCCCGTGGACATTAAGCAGCGATGCTGTCTGGAATGAAACTCACCGTCTTGGCGCAAGCCTCTTTATGGCTTCCGGTGTCCTCGCTATGCTCGGTGGTTTCTTCGGAGATTATGCAGTTTGGTTTATCCTTATCCCAACTGTGGGCACAAGCCTCTTCCTCGTAATTTATTCTTATGTTCTCTATCAGCGAGAAATGAAATCAACTGAATAAGGAAAAGACCATGACAGAATATCCTCAATGGGAATATCGCGTTGAAACCATCGGCTCGGCGTTTGGCACAAAAGACGAACTCATTCAAGACACCCTCGACGAATGGGGCGAAGAAGGCTGGGAAGCGATTAATGTCTATACCCCCAGCGGCAGCGGTAAGATAACCATTGTTGCCAAACGCCCTCTCACCAGAACCACACGTCGTCTTCGTGACTTGCCATAATAGGAGATAACATGATTGACCGCAAAGCCATTACCACCTTTTTACTTCTTGCCTTC
>JABGQU010000176.1 GCA_018648605.1 Anaerolineae bacterium
AATTAAAAGGCCTCCCCTCCTTTTTGCTTACCCCTATTTATTGAGAAGATACAATAATGGGCTAAAAACCCGTTTTCCCAAAGGCTTTAACAGCGACATATAGTTTAAGAAGTCTTTAGCCTTTGTCTCAACGCTCTGCGTTGGGGCATCAAGAAATGTTGCAACGCAGAGCATTGCAACCAGAGAAAATCTACTAAATAGGTATCACCTTTAGGTGAGAAATAAGGAGAAAACCCAATGATGACACCCTCTGAAAGACAGGCAAAACTACTTGGGGCAACCGTACGTGTGGCGAATAATATTGCATCCATTCTTGAGCCGCAAGAATTATTACAACGCACCGTTGATATTATCTGCGACGAATTCGATTTTTATTATGCAGGTGTTTTTCTGCTCGACGCAAATCAAGAATACGCCGTATTGCGTGCAGGGCGTGGCAAAGCAGGCGACCAAATGCTCGCTAAAGGGCATCAACTCAAGGTAGGCGGCAACTCGATGATCGGGGCATCGGTTGGGATGCGGCAAGCGCGCATCGCGCTAGATGTCGGCGAAGAAGCTGTTTTCTTCAGCAATCCGCATCTTCCTAACACCCGCTCAGAGATGGCCTTGCCGCTCATCGTTGGCGATCAGGTTTTGGGCGCGGTCACTGTTCAAAGCGTGGAAGAAGCTGCTTTTAGCGCCGAAGATATCTCCACATTGCAGGGGATGGCAGACCAACTCGCCATCGCGATAGATAATGCTAATCAGCACACCCAAAATCAATTTCTCCTGAAGCAAGCTGAAAGGCGGGCGCGTCTGCTGGATGCCGCTAACGAAGTTGGGCGCGGCGTCGCATCCATCCTCGATCTGGACGAACTGCTCCCCAAAACTGTCGATATTATCTGCGAAGCCTACGATTTTTATTACGCGGGCGTTTTCCTGATCGACGAAAAGAAAGAATACGCCGTCCTGCAAGCCGGTCATGGCGAAGCAGGCAAAGCCATGCTTGCCCAGGAACATAAGCTCAAGCTCGGCGGCAATTCGATGATCGGCATGGCAGCTTACGAACATAAAGCGCGCATCTCGCTGGATGTCGGCGAAGAAGCCGTTCACTTTAGCAACCCGCACCTGCCCAAAACTCGCTCAGAGATGGCATTGCCACTCTGCACAGCCATTACCTGCCTGGGTGCGGTCACCGTTCAAAGCGTGGAAGGCAACGCCTTCAGCGACGAAGATATTCAAACCCTGCAAACCATGGCAGATCATCTCGCCATCGCTATCAATAACGCCAATCTGCTCAAAGAACTGGAGCGCGCCCACGCCGAATTATTGCGCACAAAAACCTACGAAGCCCTCTCCAGCGCAACCACTGAAGCCATCCATTGGATCGGCAACAAAGCCCTGCCCATCACCACCACTGCCACGCGGATGCAGGAAGACCTGAACGATGCAGAGTTGGATGTGGACTCACTCAAAGAAGATTTGGCATTGATCGACGAAGCCGCCAAACTGATCGTGGATGTAAAAGAAGCCCTGCTCGGACCTGCGCGTGAAACCGCGCCTCGCCCCGTGATGCTTACGGATCTTTGGACTGCTGCCGCTTATCATGCAAATACACCCACCCAAAAGTTGACCGTTAAACCCGCTCCCGAAACAGCGCTTGCCTACGGCGACAGCGTCCAACTGGTGCGTGCCTTCGGCAACCTGCTGCGCAACGCCGATGAATCCAGCGCGAAAACGATCACTATCGAAACTCTTCCATCTGCCCAAGCTGGTTTTGTCACCACCCGCATCAGCGATAATGGCATTGGCATCCCCGAAGAAATGCAGGATAAAATTTGGGCATCCTTCTTCAGCACCAAAGGCGAAGGCTTCAAGGGGATGGGCTTGGCAGCCTGTTTACACATCATCTCACAGTTAAATGGCAGCATCAGTGTTGAGAGTGTCCCCGAAAAAGGGACGACCTTCAGCATTGAACTCCCCGCTGCTGAAGCCGCTCCCTCCGCTGATCTGCAAGCCACAACCCCCGCAAAAATTGCCATCATCGCCCCCGCAGGCGAATGGGCGGATTTCACCAAAAGAACTCTCAGCGAAGCTGGCAAAAACGTGCTGGAAACCTTCGATCCCAGTGTAGATATGCTCCTGCTCGACGAAACCCTGGCAGAAGAAACCCTGCCCACACTCGAAAAGCTGGGCGGCAAGACCATCATCGTCTCGGCTGCACCGAAGGTCGAGAATATCACCAAATTTCTGCAATCGGGTGTCAAGGATATGGTTTTAAAACCCTACACGCCGGAAGAGTTAGGTGAAGTTTTAGGATAAGTTTTTGAAACAGACTTCTTGCAAAAATCTAAATTTGATGATGCTTCCTGCGCCGTCCTCGGCGCAGACTCTTCTGAAATACGCCGCCGGGGACGGCGGCTGGAGCACTTATGCAAGAGGTTTAATATAGACTTCCAAAGTTTTAAAAGTCTCGTAATATCAAAATCCCCGTTCAATGATGAATGGGGATTTTTTATAAATTTTCTGGCTCAGGGTCAATAGCCCTATTGGAG
Organism: Anaerolineae bacterium; assembly: GCA_018648605.1. GTDB lineage: Bacteria > Chloroflexota > Anaerolineae > Anaerolineales > Villigracilaceae > Desulfolinea. Next base: position 2,535 of record JABGQU010000176.1, read on the forward strand.
GCGAACCTGCGACCTAACGTATTCAAGCTCAACCCTAGCTTTTGTCAGGGATGTGATTGATTCGGTTAATCAAATCACCATAGTTGAAAAGAATATGCGTAGAGGCTGTTGCATTTTGTTGTAGAGCATTCAAAACCCAGACAATGGCTTGTAAGTCAGGGTTGGCGGTGAAAATGTGGAACGAGTTGGGTTCCAGCGGTATATCCTGACCCGTAGCCTGATCATAAATGCTCATCCCTTGAATTGCTCTAAAGATTGCATATTTACCCACTACATGAATCACATTGGGTCGTCGATTTTCTTGGATTTGAGGGTTAATTTTATAGTAGTCGTTTAAATGACTAAGGATAGTTTTAGCAGAAAGACCATTACTTGCGTAAATTATCTTATACGGCCAATCGTCGTAGTCTTTAATTTTGATAGTGAACGAAGCTCGTTTCTCAAGTGTCTCAGTGTTCGGGATTGAAGCGATTCCATCAAGTGCATCGTGGAGTTGTGCTTTATCAAGAAATGATTTTATGGAGGCAACGCCTAATGTCCCTTCTACTGGGGAAAACGATTTGCCCCCACCATCACGATTATGGAAATTAAATTGGGGAGCAGTGTCTGTTGTAACAATAACGTCTAGTTGCTTGGACTCTGTCCCGTTCATATGAAAAAGAAAACCACCAAGAAACACATTGCATTTAGAAGGTGCATGTTGCTGTAAGAAGTTTGCGTAAATTCGTTCTCGGGACACTCCTATATCAGTGGCGTTTGGAAACACTGATGCTGCATTTGCTTCACCGCGAAGGACTTCAGCAACTTTCAAGTAATAGTTCCGAAGACGAGTATGGAAATTTTGGGGCATAATGTTTTCCTTGTCTACCTGCACATATTGGCAGAAAACGTTATTCAATTGCTTTTGATTTGGGGGTTTCGGACATCCCCCCTGTAAAAACTTATAGTCTACTCGTTTGAAGCTTGGCGTAAGTGCGGCCTAGCCAAACGGAGGAGCGGCGGACGTGAGGAGCAAGCGAGGGAGAGCGGCGTAGCTGCACGAACTTGCCCTTTTTTCAGATGACCACGACAGTCAGAACCAATTTAGTTTACAAATTCATCCCATGATATAGATGACCAACCGAGGGAGGGGACAGGCGGTACGGGAGGAATGGGTGGTATGGGGGGGATGGGCGGCACTGCTGGTACAGCCGGAACAGGTGGTACTGCCGGCACGGGTAGGACAGGGCCACCCGTTGCCTTTCTCATAAAGGCAACTGCTGCTCCTGACTGGTCGCGAAAGAAGCCTTTGTTTAGCGTGCCCAAATATCTCCCTTGATAAGTGAATATTGCTTTGTTTCTGATGAAGGCACAAGGGTTGCTATTTTTATCGAAAACGACATCATTTCTTAGCCAGCCAACGGTTAGGCCATTTCTGTCAAAAACAGGTTCCATAATTTTTATCCTTCCCAAATGTTTTATTGTAAAAAGTTTTCTAATTTATTTCTTGTTTTCAGATAAGCATAATTAGCGTCAACTTATAATCCAACGCATTCAGATTCAACTTTATTGCTGCAGGCAGGTTGGCTTCACAGCTATGACAATACAATTATCAGAATAGCTGTTGCGGCTAACAAAGCTATCGTATTACCGTATGAAACAAGCTTATAGTAGCTTTCCGGAGTGGTTTCATTTTGCGATATATCATCGTATAAATCTAGTTTGTGGTCGAGTTCAACGACCTGGCCCCAAACATTCTTCAACGCAACACCATTATAACGAATCCACAGGATGGAATACGCAGATAAAACCAGGACGGCGATCACCAATAATATTTTATGTGGCCACCAGGCAAGCACATCAGCAACTTTCGATGTTATCGCAACAGCCCCAGCTATACTACCTACCAGAAGGCTGCTCGTCCAGGAAAATATTTTCCAACGTTTCTCTCGGCGATGATCGACTTCCTTCTGTTTTATTGCGCGAGCCATCTTTAATCTTTCTATGCGGCTAAGTTTCTTATCTTTATCACCCATTTTTTACACCCTTCTTCTTGCGCCCTTAATGCATTCAGCTGAACAACTACCATCTAGCATAGAGTAGCGTCATCAGGGCGATTGCATCTAAATTGAGGTAAAAATAGCTATCTTGCAAACAGGAG